>CADCWE010000165.1:0-22173 GCA_902806325.1 uncultured Thermomicrobiales bacterium
GCACGGCGTCCCGGAAGCCGGCGCAGCCGGGGAGGAGCGTCCGCGCGGCCTCGATCACGTCGCCGCCCCACGCGCAGGCGCGGCACCAGACGCGGCCGGGTGGCCCGAAGCGGACCACCAGTCGGTCCGTGCCGCCGCAGATCGGGCAGGGCGCGTGGCCCTCGGTCGCCCCTTCGTCGCACAGCTCGACGCCGGCCGCCGCCAACACGTCGCGCACGTCGCAGCGGTCGCGCACCAACCCGGCCAGGCGGCGCCATTCCTCGTGCGCCGCGTCGCCGGGGCGCGGCACCCCGACAGCCAGGCGGGCGACGCGCGCCCGGCGGCCCAGCTCGGCGCGGATCGCCGCCAGCCGGTCGGCGGCCAGCAACCGGCCCACGTCGCCGGGGAAGTCGGGGTCGGGGTCGTGCAAGGTCTAGACCGCGGCGTCCAGCGCGGCCAGCAGCGCGTCGGTGGACTCGGCCCGGTACGCGATCGCCAGGTCGGCGCGCCGGCGCCCGGACGCGGCGGGCAGCGGCCCGGCAGGTTCGGCGGGGAATGCGCGCCCGCCTACGTTGGCCACCTCCCCGCGTGCCGCCGGCTTGGACCAGGCGGCGCGCCGCGTCAGCGGCGCCATTTAGGCTACCTCGGAGCGGACGGCTGCACCCTCAGTGCGTTCTCGCACCCACCGTTCAACCGCCACCCTCGGCACCCGAACGGCCCTCCCCACCCGGACGCAAGGCAGATCCCCGCTGGCCATCAGGGCGAAGACCGTGGTTCGGCCTAGACTCAACAGCTTGGCGGCTTCTTCCGCCCGAAGCAGGATCGGCGGTTCCGGTCGCACTGTGTCTCGGTCCATCGCGGGTTGCCTCCTGTACGCGTTCGCCAACGTTCTCCCGATACGCTAGGTCCTGGCGCACTCCCCTGCTATGCTTTATTCGTCTGAACTTCGTCTGAACAAATGGAAGGTGCGGCTATGTGCCGGCAGCGGCGAGCCGAAATCCCGTTTGCGGAAACCGTGACCGGGCCGCTAACCGGGATGCTGGCGTTCCCAATCCAAGGCTTCCGCTGGGCGGGTGGGTACGAACCCGATCCGATGGATCGTCCCAGTGCCGGTCAAATGCAGCCGGGGCCGTGGCTCGTGTTCAACGGGACTGATGAACGCGTCCTGCAGAGGCGATACGCGGTGATGACAACGGAGAGCTGTCGCGACCTGCATCGCACGTTTGCGCGGCTTGCGCGTCACGGTCCCGACTCGTTTCCAAGGCATGCGCTTCGGTTTGCCAACCGGTTCGGCTGGCTGGGAGACAGGCCGGATCGCGCCGTGCTGCGACGCCCATCCTTGGCCGGCACCGGCCATTGGGACTATTGCGAAGGCGAGTCGTGGATTTTCTGGCAGGAGATGGCGATGGAATGCGCCGGGCTGATTGCGTTGTGGGACGAAGCAACCAAGGATGCCGCGGCGGCCCGCACCGCGCTCGGGCAGTTCGTGCGCTGGCAAGAGTCACCGCGCGAAGTCACGATCGAAGTGGGCTTGCGCGCCGGCCGGCTCGTGCCGCGTCCGGTTCCGTTCGACGTGGACTGGCGCCGCGAGGACAACATCGCGGTTGAGTGGCACCGCGTCGGCGATTACCGCTTGCGGCGTTTGGCCGCCGGCGATGTCGTGGGCGCAACGCGCATGTTCCTGTACGACGAGGTGAACAAGAAGCTCGCGGCCCACGTGATCCCCCGTCTGTACCACGAACGGCCTCGGGAAGACGCGCTCATGTTTGCCCCGCGCACGCTGATCGGAGCGATCTATCTGCATTTTGCGCGGGAGATGGCGGGACGATCCCATCCTTCCCGCGCGTGCGCG
Organism: uncultured Thermomicrobiales bacterium; assembly: GCA_902806325.1. Classification (GTDB taxonomy): domain Bacteria; phylum Chloroflexota; class Chloroflexia; order Thermomicrobiales; family UBA6265; genus CADCWE01. The sequence goes on from CADCWE010000165.1 coordinate 1,832, forward strand.
GACCCGCGTTGTCACGAGACGTTCGTTCCCGACCACGGCAAACGACGCTACTGCTCCGATGCTTGCCGCAAACGCGCCGACTACGACCGCCACCAGCCGGAACGCGTGGCGGCGGTTAGACAGCGCCGGACCGGAGACAGCACTACCCCAATCACTACCCCAAAACCGGCGAACGACCATGGACGCCAGCGGACGGAATGACAAGAACCATGGACGTTCTAGGCACGATGTGAACGATGGCGAACCCCCACGAACGGCCTTCTAGCCAACTCTGAATCAAGTAGTTGGGGTTCGAATCCCTGCACCCCAGCCGGAGCACGAGAACGGCCGATGGGTAAGTCCCATCGGCCGTCGCATTACCATCTTCACGGCGATGGTTATCGCCTCCCCTTACGCTCCGGCCGCCGTTCTGCAATGGGATATGTCGCCTGGGTCAGGACCGATTTAGGAGGGCGTCACGACGCTTCCGCTCTCGACTCGGGCCATCGGCAGTTCCGCCAACACCGGGTCGTCGAGGAACCGATCGTCGGTCGCCGTCACCAGCACCTGCGCGCCCAGCTCCGGCAACGCCCGCAGGAGCAAGGAACGGTGCTCCTCGTCCAACTCCGAGAGCACGTCGTCCAGCAGCAGCACGGGCGCTTCCCCCGCCTCGGCCACCATCAGGTCCGCTTCCCCGAGTTTGAGCGCCACCACCGCCAGTCGCTGCTGACCGCGGGATCCAAAGGTCGCCATGTCCACCCCCCCTACGGCGATCGAGAGGTCGTCTCGATGCGGACCAAGGACACTGACGCCGCGCCGCAACTCCTCACGCCGCTGGTTCGCCAACGCATCGGCGAAGTCGCGCGCCACCACCGCCTGAAGGTCGGACCGGGTTCTGCCACCGCCCCATGCCGGCGATGGTCCTCCCACGCTCGGCAGGTAGGCGATCTCCAACGCGCCGCCGCTCAGCCAACGAAAACGCTCCGCCGCCATGGTCGCCAACCTCCCGACCAGATGGAACCGGAACGCGGTCAACAACGATCCAAACGCGACGAGCTCATCATCCCAATAAGCCAGCTGGGCCACCGCCCCGGAACCCGACGGATCGAGCCGTTCCTTGGACAGCGACTTGAGCAGGCTGTTCCGCTGGGTCAGCAACCGGTTGTAGCGGGAGAGCGCCCGCAGGTAGGTCCCATCCATCTGGGAGATGGTCAGATCGAGGTAGCGCCGCCGGCCCGAAGGCGGCCCCGCCACCAGCGCCACGTCCTCCGGCGAGAACAGCACCGCCTTCAACGCGCCGACCGCGTCCATCGCCCGCACCGGCCGACCGTTGAGCTTGATCTGCTTTTTGGCCGCCGTCGGGCGCGCCGGGTCGGTCGAGAGCGCGATCTCGACGCGCACCTCGCCGTCGCCGCGCTCGATCACGGCGCCGAGCCGCGCGAACGGCGGCACGCCGAAGTCTTCGCCACTGTTCCAGCCGATGGTGTCGCGGTCGCTGGTCGATCGCGGTGAACGGGTGGTCGCCAGCATCGCGATCGCTTCCAGGAGCGAGCTCTTGCCGCTCCCGTTGGCCCCGGCCAAGCGCAACCCGGCCGGCTCGATCACCAGCTCCAGCCGCCGGTACGACCGAAACTCCTCGAGGGTCAGCGAACGCAGACGCATGGGTCGCGGGGTACGGGAACCGCCATCGAAGCCTTCGCCGTTGCTACTGCGCGCCGATGACCATCGGCATGATGACGTGGGTGTAATCGTCGCCGTTTGCCGCTCGGACGACCCCGGCTTGGTTTCCCCCGTTCATCCCGATCATCACCTGGCCGTGCTTGAGGATCCCGAGCACGTCGGCCAGGTAGCGGGCGTTGAAGGCGATCTGGGTTTCGCTCCCGTCGACGCTGGCGTCGACGAAGCTCTGGCTGTTGCCGCGCTCGGCGGCGGTCGCCGAAACCTCGACGCTGCCGGGCATGAACGCTTCCTCGCCCGGATGGACCGTCAATCGGATCACGTCGTTGTTGTCGCGGGCGAAGTAGCTCGCCCGCCGCACGGCGTTCAGGAAGGCGTCGCGTCCCATCTCCAACGTGGTCCCGAACTCGCGCGGCACGATCTGCTTGAAGTCGGGGAACGTGCCGTCGATCAGGCGCGACAGGAATTCCGTTTCCCCGACCCGCACCAGGAGTTGACTCCGATTCGGCGTGATCGCCAACCGCACCGGCGCCGTCTGGTCGCCGATGATCCGCGCCAACTCGCGCAGCGCCCGCGCCGGGACGATGATGTCCAACCGCTCGCCGACGGCTTGGCCGAGCTCGCCCTCGCGCACTGCGAGGCGAAACCCGTCGGCTGCCGCCAGCGTTAGCCGCTGCTCCTCGAACCGCATCAACACGCCGGCCAGCACCGGACGGCTCTCGTCGGTCGCGGCGGCGAACTCGACCTGCGCGATCATCTCTCGCAGCACCTGGGGATCGACATCGGCGGTGAACGCCTCGCCACCGGCCTCCAGGCTCGGGATCACCGGAAAATCGTCGGCGTCTATCCCATTGATTCCGGCCTTGTCGCGCCCGCTCTGCACCGTCAACGACGATCGCGCCGATTCGACCGCCAACTGCACCGGGGCGTTGGGCAGCGTGTTGACGAACTCGGACAGCAAGCGGGCATCGACCGTGATCCGGCCTTCCTCCTCGATCGAGGCGCCGATCCAGGTCGTGATCCCGACCTCAAGATTGGTCGCGGCGATCCGCAGCCGCCCCTCGTCGGTCGCCAGTAGCACGTTGCTGAGCACCGGCAGCGCCGTTTTGGTCGCCACCGCTCGCGACGCCTGGGCCAGGGCGCGCTGCAACCCGTCCTGAAGGCAGGAAACCTTCACCTCGACCGTCCTCCCGCGTGAGTGTCCGTACACTTCCGGCCGATTATAGCACACCAGACGACGGCGGCAGACGGAAGGGCGCGACGACGAAACCGCCGGCCCACCCATCCATCGTTCCACCGCCCGCCGGCTGCCGCCTCGTCCGCGATGCCCGCTTGACACCAGAACACCTGTGCTATAGAATACATCAAGAACAAGCGTTCTAAATATCGCCGCAAGAAAGGGTGTCCCGATGGCCGAACAGACCGCTTCCGCGTTTGAACCGGGTCGCCACCTGACCAAAGTCGGCGGATCCGATTACCTCGAGGTGAAGTGGCGCCTGGTCTGGCTGCGGCAGCAGCACCCCGCCGCCGAGATCGAGACCGAGATGGTCAGCGAGACCGGCCAGCTGGCCATCTTCCGGGCCCGGATCACCCTCCCCGACGGCGGCTCGGCCACCGGCTGGGGCAGCGAAGGCCCGGACGACTTCCGCGACTACATCGAGAAGGCCGAAACCAAAGCCATCGGCCGCGCCTTGGCCGCGCTCGGCTTCGGCACCCAGTTCTGCCCCGACTTCGAGTTCGGCGCCTCGGCCGGGCGCGTGGTCGACGCCCCGGTCGATTTCGCCTCGACCAAGGGGCGCCGCCTGGCCGCGGTTGCCTCCGGGGAGCAGGAGCGCCGCGCTGGGGTCGCCGACGCCGGCCAGGCCGCCACGCCGCGCCAGCTCAAGTTCATCTCCGCCATCGGGCGCGAAGCGGGTCTCGCCGACGCAGAGCTGGACGCCGAGGCGCAGCGCCTCTACGGTCGCCCGTACGCCGGTCTCGGCCGCCGCGACGCATCCGCCTTCATCGAGCAACTCCAGGCCCGCCGCGGCACCGCCGACCTCGCGTCGTAGGCCGGCGGTAATCGCGCCCAGCCTCCGCTTGGTCCGTTGATCACCGTTCGACCCGCGTGACCCCGGAGTGCGCACGATGCCTCGCCCCCTGCCGACATCGGAGCAGCATACGGCAACGCAACCGCTCGCAGGCCGCCGCGCGACGATCCTGGATCGCCGATCCTCCCTCGAACGCCGCCTCGAAGACGGCTTCGTTCGCATCGACCGGGCGCTGGCGGCCGGTGCCGACGTGCGGGCTTGGGAAGCGTTTTGGCTGCAACTGCTCGAGGAATACGAGGGCATCTGCGACGAGTTGGCAGACGCCGCCTGAACCGCCGCGACGACACGGGGAGGGCCACGGCGAACGCCGTGGCCCTCCCCGTGTCGTCGCGGGCCTTCCATCGAGTTCGCAACGTTCCTGACGGCGCCCGGATCCCGCTGCTCCCTATTGTTCGGTGATCGTCGCCTTCTTGAGCGTGACCGCCTCGGTCGGGGTCGAGTTCTCGCCACCTGGGCCGCGCCGGGTCGGCGTCTTGGCGATCGCGTCCACCACGTCGAGACCGGCGGTGACCTTGCCGAAGATGGTGTAATTCTTCGGCAACCGCCCCTTCAAGTCGTCCAGCACGATGAAGAACTGGCTGCCGTTGGTGTTTGGGCCGGCATTGGCCATCGCCAGCGTGCCCTTCTCGTAGTCGCGGCTGATCGGTTCGTCGGCGAATTTGTAGCCGGGGCCGCCGGTGCCGGTGCCGGTCGGGTCGCCACCCTGAATCACGAACCCGGAGACGATCCGGTGGAACGGCGTCCCGTCGTAGTAGCCGGCCCGCGCCAGCGATACGAAATTGTTGACCGCGTGCGGGGCGTCCCCCGGGTAAAACTCGACTTCGATCGTGCCCTTGCTGGTCTCCATGGTTCCCGTGTACCGCTTAGACCCGTCGATCGCCATGTCGAACGGCTTGGCCCACTTCTGCTGCGTCGCCATTGTCCCGATCCCCTCCGTTGCTGGGAGCGCATCGCCCGCGCCACCCAGGTTGTCCCGGACCGCCAATCGACCCGGTCGTCGCGATCCCCGCAAGTCTCGCCCCATCGTTCGTGGCCCGCCGGATCACGCTTCGGTGATGGTCACCGATTCCATAAACACCGGATCGGCCCGAGGGTCGGTTATGCCGATTGCTTCGACCACGTCCATCCCGACGGTCACCCGACCGAAAATGGTGTAGGACTTGGTCAGCTTGGTCTGCCCGCCTTCCAGGACGACGAAGAACTGGCTGCCGTTGGTGTCCGCCCCGGAGTTGGCCATCGCCAAGGTCCCCGGCGCGTAGTCGCGCACGATCGGTTCGTCGGCGAACAGGTAGCCTGGTCCTTCCCGACCGGTTGCCGTTGGGTCGCCGCCCTGGATGACGAAGGCTGGCACGACGCGGTGGAACTGGATCCCGTCCATGTAGCCGGCGCGAACAAGGCAGACGAAGTTGTTGACCGTTTGCGGCGCCTCGGCCGGAAACAACTCCGCTTGGAACTGCCCGAGCGTGGTGTCCACCGTCGCCGTGTACTTCTTCGCCGCATCCACGACCATGGCCGGCGGCGCCGACCACTGGCGGAACCCAAGATCCTCGACCCGCTGGTCTTCGGTCCAGCACCCGCTTTCGACGTCGCGATTACCCGTTGCGCCGACCGACGCCGCCGGCACCGTACCGGTGGCGTCGGTTCCCGCCCCGTTTCCGGTTCCCGCCTCGGGTTCATCGTTCCCGCAGGCGGCCAACGCCCCCAGGCACGCCAGCGCCACGAGCGTCGTTTTCGCCTTAGCCAACATTGCCCGGTGTCCCCTCCAACCCCAACGCGGCCGCGTTGGCCGTCATCGCCGCCGCCACGAACGCGACGTGATCGTCGAACGCCACCCCCAGTTCCTCCGAACCGGCCGTCATCGCCACCCGGTCGACGGCCCGCGCAAACGCTTTGTCCTTCATCTTCTTCCTCACCGCCTGTGGCGTCACCTCGGCCACCGCCCGCGACGGCCGCACCAGCGCCACCGCGGCAATAAAGCCGGTTAACTCATCGACGGCGTACAGCGTTTGCTCGAGCCGCGTTTCCCGTGGCACGTCGAGGTGGTCGGCGTGGCTCTCGATCGCCCGGATCGCCCACTCCGGATAGCCGCGCTCGCGCAGGAGCGGGATCCCCGCTTGCGGATGCTGGTCCAGGGTCGGGTGGATCTCGTAGTCGTAGTCGTGGATCAAGCCGACCAGCCCCCATTCCTCCTCGGACTCCCCGAAGTGGCGGGCATAGGCCCGCATCGCGGTCTCGACCGCCAGGCAGTGGCGGCGCAGGCTATCCGACTGAACGAACTCGGTCAGCAGTTGCCACCCGTCCTCGCGCGTTTTCGTCACCGGCGCACCCTTTCCACGATCTCACCGTCGTTCGGGCACGATCAGCATCGCGTCCCCGAACGAAAAAAACCGATACCGCCGCTCGATCGCCTCCCGATAGGCCGCCCGGACTCGATCCCATCCCGCCAGGGCGCCGACCAGCAGCAGGAGCGAGGAGCGCGGGAGGTGAAAGTTGGTCAACAGGCCGTCGACGATCCGCCACCGGTGCCCGGGCAGGATGAACTCGTCGGTCAAGCCGCTCCAGCCCCGAGGGTCGCTGGGTCGCCAAACCGCGCCCAGCGTTTCGAGGGTCCGCGCAGACGTCGTCCCGACCGCGATCACCCGACCGCCTTCGGCCTTACAACGCGCGATCCGCTCCGCGACCGCGTCGTCCACCGCGCACCACTCGCGGTGAATCCGGTGGTCGCGCGCGTCCGCGGACGCGATCGGTCGGAACGTGTCCAGGCCGACGTGGAGCGTCACCTCCGCCCAGCCCACGCCGCGGTCGCTCAAGGCGTCGCGCAACGCCGGCGTGACGTGCAACCCCGCCGTCGGCGCCGCCGCCGACCCCGGCACCGTCGCGTAGGTGGTCTGATACCGCTCCGGATCCTCCAACGCGGTTCGGATGTAGGGCGGCAGCGGCGCTTCGCCGTACTCGTCCAATCGCTCGTCCGCAGCCCGGGCAAACACGATTTCGATCCGCCCTTCGTCACCCACCCGCCGCACGTCGATGGTCGCGCCAGGGTCGTCGGGTGTTCGCCGCGAACGGACGAGCAACCGATCACCGCGCCGGAGCCGCCGCGACGGTTTGGCCAGCGCTTCCCAGACACCGTTGTCGTCCCGGCGAAGCAACAACAGTTCGACCGCCCCGCCCGTGCGCTCCTTGACCGCCCGAAGACGGGCCGGTATCACCCGGCTGTTGTTGGCGACGATGAGGTCACCGGGTCGCAAGCACCCCGGAAGGTCGCGAATCGCTTGATGGGAGATCGCCCCGCTATCGCGGTCGAGCACCAGCAGACGCGAGGCGTCCCGCTCCGCCAACGGAGTTTGGGCGATCAGGTCCGGCGGCAGATCGAAGTCGTACTCGGCGATGGGCAGCGCGGGCGGCGCCGTGGATCGGTTCACGCGTCGTCGAGCAGCGTCGTTTGGACGGCGCCGGAGGCGAGCGCTGTCGCGTGGGCCGGCACCGCCAACCCGAGGTGAGCGTAGGCCCGGGGCGTGGCGATCCGGCCGCGCGGGGTGCGCTGCAGGAAGCCGAGTTGGATCAGATACGGTTCGTAGACGTCCATGATGGTGTCGGTTTCTTCGCTGGTTGCCGCCGCCAGGGTGTCGACCCCGACCGGTCCCCCGTCGAACTTGTCGACGATCGAGCGCAGAATTCGCCGGTCGGTGTCGTCCAGGCCCAGCGCGTCAACGTCCAGCATCGTTAGCGCGTCGTCCGCCACCTCGGCGGTGATGACGCCCTCCCGCCGCACCTCGGCGAAATCACGGACCCGCTTCAGCAACCGGTTCGCCACCCTCGGCGTCCCGCGCGAACGCAGCGCCACCGCGCGCGCGCCTTCGTCCGCGAGTTCGACCTCCAGGATCCGCGCCGAGCGGGCGACGATCTCGCACATCGCCTCCAAGTCGTAGAAGTCCAACCGGAGTACGGCGCCAAACCGATCGCGCAACGGCCCCGTTAGCAGCGCCAACCGGGTCGTCGCGCCGACCAGCGTGAACCGCGGCAGGTTGATGCGCATGGTGCGCGCCGCCGGTCCTTTGCCGATCACGATGTCGACCGCAAAGTCCTCCATCGCCGGATAGAGCACTTCCTCGATGACCCGGTTGAGGCGGTGGATTTCATCAATGAACAGCACGTCGCCGCTCTTGAGGTTGGTCAAGATCGAAACCAGATCTCCCTGGCGTTCGATCGCCGGACCGGCGGTGATGCGCAGGCTGACGTTCATCTCGGCCGCGACGATCGAGGCCAGGGTCGTCTTGCCCAACCCCGGTGGCCCGTAGAGCAGCACGTGATCCAACGGTTCGTTGCGCGCCTTGGCCGCCTCGATGATGATCCCGAGGTGGGTCTTGACCCTGTCCTGGCCGACGTACTCCGCCAGCCGCTTGGGCCGCAGGCTCCGCTCGCCCGATGCGTCTTCCGTTCGGGCACGCGGCGTGACGACCCGGTGCTCGCCCGAGTCCGGCTCCGCCCCGCCTTGCCGCATGGCTCCCGGCCGCTGCTGCTGACCCATCATCTCCCCGCCGGCACTCCCGCCCGGATGCTAGCGGTCGTCCTCCACCAGCATATTCGGGATGCCGTCCTCGATCGGATAGTTTCGGCCGCAGCCGGTGCAGACCAGCGTCGGCCCTTCGAGCCGGAGGTCGCCTTTGTCGACCGGGCAGACCAGGATCGCCAGCAGATCGGCGCTGATGACGGCCGAGGCATCCCCGCCCGCCGCTGTGTGCTCGCTCACGGTCCCTCCTCATTGACCGGCGTCGCCGGCGGATCAGCGATCGGTGATGCCACGGCCGGCGCCGCGATCGGCGTCGCGGCGCTCACCCCCAGCGCTCGCAACTCCTCGCTCGCCCGTTCGCGCTTGAAGTCGCCGGCGGGCGCGATCTCGATCGTCCGCTGGTAGAGCGTCGCCGCCTCGGCGATCCGGGGCGGATTCCAATCCCGGTACAAGCGCGCCAAGTCCAAATGGGCGTCCACGTTGGAGGGATCGCCGTCGATCACCCGCAGGAACTGGATCTCGGCGTCGGCGCGCGATCCCGCCGAGGTCAAGGTCTGCGCGAAGTCCAGGCGCGCCGTCTGGTCGTCCGGGTTGAGCGCGAGGACCCGCTCGTACCAGGTGATGGCCTCGGGCACTTGGCCGGTATTGCCGAGCAGATTCGCCAGCAGCAGCATTGTCGCCGTGTCCTCGGGATCCTCTTCCAGCCGCGCTCGCAACGACGCGGCGAGGTCGTCCTGAGGAGAATCAAACTCGTCGGGGTCGGCGTCCCCGTTGTTGAGGCCGTCCACCACCGCGGTCCCGAGTGATCCCGCCAGGAGCGAACAGATGACCAGCAAGGCCAGCACGGTGAAGGCGAGCTGGGCACCGCGCAACTCGGTCAGTGACCGCCACCACGGCGGACGACGGGAGCGCGTTGGAGATGGACCCTTCGTCCCCGGGCGTCGTTCCACCGGCAGGTTTCGCCTCATGCTCCGCGCGACCGGCAACCGCCCCCGACCAGTGCCACGGGCGGTCGACGTCGGGCAAATGAAATCGCCCCAGCGATCCCGTTTCGCCGCGCGACCATACGTTCGGGCACCTTCAACGATACCACAGGACCGGTCCACCGCCCGTGAAGCACGCCTGCCCGGATGGTCGCTCCGACGGTCGCCCCGACGGCGAATCGCCCCCGACGACCCGCCTTCAAGCCGTTGCCCAACCGCGTTCGCCCATGCTATGATTGGCGCGCTTCGCGGCCACGGCTTCGATTCGATGGAACGCCGGCCTAGCTCAGTTGGTAGAGCAGCTGTTTCGTAAACAGCAGGTCGTCGGTTCGAGTCCGACGGTCGGCTCCGCCGGTTCGGGTCCGCGACGGTCGGCGAGGCGTCCACAACCAAAGACGGTCCCAGGCCGAAGTGGCGAAATGGCAGACGCGCTACGTTCAGGGCGTAGTGAGGGTAACCTCGTGGGAGTTCGAATCTCCCCTTCGGCACCGGTCGGTTGACCGAAACGGATCCGTCGTTGCCAGGCGATGGGTCGGCACATTGACAATCAAGGACGCGAGAGGAAGGATGGTCGCTGGGCCTTCGGGACCAGAGGAAAGTCCGAGCTGCGCAGAGCAAGGGTGCCCGGTGAAAGCCGGGGAGGCGTCTTCGGACGTCGACAGTCCAGATCGGCGCGCGGCGGGCGCCAGCGTCAACCGTGCGAGAGCAACAGAGACCAAGCCGGCGGGAAACCGCGCGGCGTGAAAAGGGCAATCCTCCCCGCAGCAATCTCCGAATCGGCCGCTTGCAGGTTGCTCGCCGAGGCCGGAAGTCGAGAGCAGCCGCCAAGGCGACGAGGCGGCCGGTCCTTCGGGACCGAGAGAGATGACCATCTAAAACAGAACTCGGCTTACTCCCCCCTCGCGTCCTCACCCCCCATCCGCCGTGGTGCCTTTAGCTCAACCGGCAGAGCGCTGGACTGTGGATCCGGAGGTTACGGGTTCGAGCCCCGTAAGGCACCCCCAAAGGCGAATCCGAAACGACGAAGCCGACGCCCCGAGCGTCGGCTTTTGTCGTTCCTCCACGCCGCCCTTCCTCGGCGGCCTGCCTCCCAAAGAACCAGATCGCCAGGATCCCGCCCTACGTCTCGGATTCTCGCGCCATGGCCACCCTCCTCGCATCGAGCCGGTCCTCGCGTCCGGCGCCACCACCGGCCCCCCGATCGGTCGAGACGATCGCCTCACGCTCTCGCCACCACCCCACGATCAATCCGCCTAGTGCCGCCGCGCCGACCATCGCCAGCGGAACCACCGCCCCGGTTGGCGGGGGATCGGTTCGCATCGCCGGCGCCCCGTCCACCACCGATCGCGCGATCGCCTTCCCGACCGCGACCACCAGATGAACCGGCAACCACAGCGCGGGAATCAGCAGCGCCGCCTCGACCCGCCGCCCACGAGCGAGCCAAGCAACAACCATCCCAGCGATCAGGAATGCCGGCACCGTCGAAACGAGATCGAACGGGCGCACCCACAACACCAGGACCAGTGCCAAGCCAACCGCGGCCATGAACAGCCGCGCTCGTTCACTCCCCGTCCGGGTGATGCGCAGCAGTCCCCCTCCCGCGGCAATCCACAGCACCCCCCCAAGCGCGTTAACGCCGCGCGCCGCCGCGCCGTCGAGCGCGATCGCCGCCCCGACCAACGCCGCCGCCAACCAAAGGCCCAGAGGACCGGACCGACGGGCATCCGCGAAGGGGACCGCCGCTCGACCCGTTCCGATCATCGGCGTACTCCATGGTGGTCGGGAGAACCAACGGAACGTCCACCGACAAAGTACACCACGCTCCTGGCATCGGCCGGCCCTGCTCGCGCAGTCGTGCCGGTCCCCTCGGCGGGGCAACGTCGTTTGCGCCTGCGGTATACTGCTGCCCGGCGGCGAAGGGGCCGCTCACGCCCTCGTAGCTCAACGGACAGAGCACTTGGCTTCGGACCAAGGGGTTGGGGGTTCGAGTCCCTCCGAGGGTACCCAGCGCGTGCGCCCAGGCCCGGCGAATCGAGGAGACGCATGCGCGCCCACGTCCTTTCCGTCGGCAGCGAGCTGATCCTCGGCCACCTGACCGATACCAACGCCACCTTTCTCGCGCAGGAACTGGTCGCCCTCGGCATCGAACTGCTGCACGTCACGCAGGTCGGCGACGACCGGGCGAGGCTCGCCGGCACGATACGCCGCGCTTGCGAGGACGCCGATCTCGTAGTTTCCACGGGCGGCGTCGGCCCGACCGAAGACGACCTCACGCGCGAAGCCATCGCCGACGTGGTCGGGCAAACGCCGACCGTCGATAAGGAGCTGCTGGCGACCGTCGAGGCGTTTTTCGCCGCCCGAGGGTTGACGATGCCCGCCCGCAACGCCAAACAGGCGTGGCTGATTCCGGACGCCGAGGCGCTGCCCAACCCAGTCGGCACCGCGCCGGGATGGTTCGTCCGCCACCACGGCACGCGTATCGTCGCCATGCCCGGCGTTCCGCGCGAAATGTTCCGGATGTGGCGAGAGCAGGCCGTACCTCGGATCATCGCCGACCTGCCCCAGCAACGTTCCGTGCGCTCCGTCACCTTCAGAACCATCGGCATCGGCGAATCCGCCGCCGAGCAAGAGTTGGCCGATCTGGTTGCCCTGCCGAATCCCGTCGTCGCCACCTACGCCAAGGACGATGGCGTCCACGTCCGCGTCACCGCCTTCGGTGACACGGCCGTTGCCGCTGAACGCGTCCGGGACGAAACGGCGGCGCGGGTCCGCGAGCGTCTGGGGCGGTACATCTACGCCGACACCGACGAACCCCTGCCGGCCGTCATGGCCGGGATGCTTCGGCGATCCGGACTCAGGATCGGGATCGTCGAGTCCGGCACCGGCGGTCGGTTCGCCAATCTGATCGCGGGACACCCGGGGTGCGGCGATGTGCTCGCGGGCGCGGTCGTCCTCGGCGGCCGGGACACCGATCGCGACCCAGCGTCGTCCATGGCCGACCTGGCGCGAGCCCGCTGGAACGCCCCGCTCGGCCTCGGTCTCCGCGCCGACGTCGAGCGGGGGGAACTCGGGATCTACAGCGGCACGGTTTCCGTGGCCGTCACCGGTGCGCGTGTTCTTGACGAAACAACCGGCACGCGCGCCGCCTACGAGGAGATGCAGCGCCGGGCGGCGATGACCGCGGCCGACGTGTTGTGCCGGGCGCTGATGGCTCCGGAAACGACCTCCGCTTAGGTCCGCCCTTCGTTTGGCAAGGAGGGGGGCAAGTTGTCGAACAGCGCGATGAGCCGCGCCTGTTCGTCGAGCATCGCGGCGCGGGCGTCGTCCGTGCCGTCGTCCCAGCCGCAAAGATGCAGCAGCCCGTGGACGACTAAGAACCGCACCTCGTCCTGCGCCGAATGCCCGAATTCGGGAGCCTGCGCCGCCGCCCGCTCGACCGAGAGGACAACATCGCCGCCCCAGTCTCCATCCGCCTCCGGTTCCCCGGAGCACGGAAACGTCATCACGTCCGTCTCGGTGTCCAGCCCCATGTGATCGCGGTGGAGCGCTCGTAACCGCTCGTCATCGGTCAGCACCACGGCCAGCGTCCACCTCGCGTCCGCCGGTCCGCCATGGGACAAAACGAACGAGACGAGCGCCCCGAGTTGCTCCGAATCAAAACCGTCGGGAGGGTCGGTTTCGACCAGGACCTCCAGCTCGATCTCGACCACCGATCAGGTGTCGCCCGACGACAACGCCGCGCGGACCATGGCGCTGAGACGGCGCCCGTCGGCCTGCTCTCCGGCCCGCGCCATCGCCACCGGCATCACCTTGCCCATCTCCTTTAACCCGGTGGCTCCGACCTCGGCGATCGCATCCCGCACGAGCTCCGCCAAATCGTCGTCGGACAACGCCGGGGGCAAATACCGTTCGACGACCCGCAACTGCGCTTCTTCCCGCTCCACCAAATCCGCCCGATTCCCGGCCCGGAACATCTCGATGGACTCGGATCGCTGCTTGACCTGACGCCGCAGCACGACCAGCTCGTCGTCGCGCGACAAGGGCGCCCCGCGCTGGTCAATCTGGGCGTTCTTGAACGCCGCGAGGACGAACCGCAGCGCGTCGCGGGCGGTCTGGTCGCCGGACCGCATCGCGTCCTTGAGGTCCGCTTCCATCCGCTCCCGGATCGAGACGTCCATCGTTCCTCGTTCCCGTCGTTATGCGAGCGGCGCCGGCAACGGGCGACCGCCTAGAACGTGCAGGTGCAAATGGTCCACGGTCTGGCCGGCGTCTGGGCCGTCGTTGGTCAGCACCCGAAATCCGCCACCCTCGGTCAACCCCTCGCACCGGGCCACCTCGGTCGCCAACCGCAACAAGCCGGCGGCCAGCGCGTCATCGTCGAGGTCGCGCAGCGCGACGACGTGGACCCGGGGAACCACCAGGACATGGGTCGGCGCCTGGGGGTGCAGATCGCGGAAGGCGACGGCAAGGTCGGACTCTGCCACGAATGCCGTTTCGAATTCGCCGCGCACGATCCGGCAGAATACGCAGTCCTCGCTCGTTGCCCCACCGGCCACCATCCACCTCGTCCATGCTACCATCGTCGCCGGGGCATCCGTTCGCCCGGTTCGATGCCAAACCAAGCGATCCCAAGTATGCCAGAACTGCCCGAAGTCGAAACCGTGCGCCGCTCCCTGCTCGAACGCGTCGTCGGCCGCGTCATCGTCGGCGTCCGGCCCGCCGCCTTTCCCGGGGTGATGGGTTCGGAAGGGATCGCCGCGGGCGCCGCCCGCCTCCGCGACCGCCGGGTGGACGCCATCGAGCGGCGCGGGAAGTACCTGCTCTTTTCCCTGGACGACGGCACGTTCCTGATGGTCCATCTCCGCATGACCGGCCGCCTGGTCCTCGCGGCCCGAAACGATCCCTCACTCCGTTTCGAGCACTTGGCGATCGAACTCGACGACGGATCGGACCTGCGCTTCGCCGACCAACGCAAATTCGGCCGCGTGCTGCCCCTGCTGCCAGAACAGGTCGTCGTCCTCGATCGCCGCCTCGGACCCGAACCGCTGGCTGCGTCGTTCACCGCGGAGACGCTCGCCTCCGGGCTCGCGCGCCGCCGTGGCAAGCTCAAGGCCGTCCTGCTCGATCAGGCGCTGATCGCCGGTCTCGGCAATATCTACGTCGACGAGGCGCTGTTTCGCGCCCGCCTCCACCCCGAACGCCGTCCCGATTCGTTGTCTCGCGACGAGATCCGCCGCCTCCACCGCGCCGTCCGCGCCGTCCTCCGCGAAGCCATCGCGAACCAGGGAACGACGTTCTCGACGTTCGAGAACGCCCACGGGGAAGCCGGAGCCAACCAGGAGAACCTACGCGCCTACGGGCGTGGACGCTCCGCCCAACCCTGCCTCCGCTGCGGACGCCCATTTGGCCTGCTCACGGTTGGTGGCCGCTCCACCCACTACTGCGCGCGATGCCAACCCCTCGCCGTAGCGTGACACACGGACGCGGGGGATCGGGCGACGATCGCCCGATCCCCCGGGCGAAACCGGATTCCGTTACTGGGCCGAGAACCGGTAAATCGTCGTCGAGCGGTACTCATCACCCGGTTGCAGCTCGGTCGAAGGAAACTCGGGCCGATTCGGCGAGTCCGGGAAGTGCTGGGTCTCCAGCGCAAACCCGTCGCCCTGACGGTACGGCGTGCCGCTCGTGCCGACGATGGTGCCGTCCAGGAAGTTGCCGGAGTAAAACTGGATCCCCGGTTCGGTGGTCAGGACCTCCATCGTCCGCCCGCTATTCGGATCGGTGACCGTCGCGGCGGTGATCAGCTCCCCGTCCTCGGGATCTTCGCGGTCGAGCACGAAGTTGTGGTCGTAGCCGCGTCCGAGCACGATCTGCTCCTCACCGGCACGGATGCGCTCCCCGATCGCGGTCGGCCGGGTAAAGTCGAACGCGGTCCCGGCCACCGGCGCGATCTCGCCGGTCGGTATTGCCGTTTCGTCGGTCGGGGTGTAGTTGGCGGCGGTCAGTTGCAGCTCGTGGTCGTAGATCGTCCCGGAACCTTCCCCGGCGAGATTGAAGTAGGAGTGGTTGGTCAGGTTGACGATCGTCGCCGCGTCGGTGGTGGCCCGGTATTCGATCCGCAGCTCGTCGGCGTCGGTCAGCGTGTAGGTCACCTCGACCGACAGCGTGCCGGGATAGTTTTCCTCGCCGTCCGGGCTGACGCGGGACAAGGCCAGGCTCGCCCCGTCGTCCGCCGTCCCCTCCGCGGCGTCCCAGACGTACTTGTCGAATCCCTTCTCGCCGCCGTGGAGGTGGTTCGGCTCGTTGTTGATCGCCAACTGGTACTCCTCACCCTCAAGGGTGAAACGCCCTTCGGCGATCCGGTTGGCGTAGCGGCCGGTGATGCAGCCGAAGTACGGGTTGCCTTCGACGTAGCTCTCGAGATCGGCGAACCCGAGCGCAACGTTCGCCATCGCGCCGTCGCGGTCGGGCACCTCGATGGATTGCACGATGCCGCCGTAGGTGAGGATCTTCACGGTCATGCCGTTGGCATTGGTCAGCGAGTACCGCTCAACGGCCTCACCGTCGACGGTGCCAAACGGTTCGCTGCTGATCCCTTCGCCCTGGGTTGGAGTCCCCCCAGCCATCGGTGTCGCCTCCTGTGCCGCCAGCCCGGTGATCCCGGCCGAGGCGGCGAGCACCGCCAGGATCGCGATGACACTCATCCGCGTGCAGAACCGGCGGCGAATCCAACGAGAACCGCTGGTGTCCATCGGCTTCCTCCTCGTCGTCGCGGCGAAGCGGGTCGGACTCCCCGGGCCCGTCCCGGGGACGAGGGGTAGCGTATCACCGACGTTCCACGCTCGCTCGCGGGCCGGCGCTTGGCCACCGATCAAGTCAGGTCCCCTTGCTTGACGGCCACGAGACCGAGCACGTCACGGATCTTGGCGACGCCTGCCGCGGTCCCGAGATGTCGGAACAGGGCCAAGCTCTGCTCGTCGAGCTTTACCGTCCGTGAGAAGCGACCCTGATGCTCCGAGACGGCTCCCAGCATACCGAGCGCCTTGGCCCCTCCCTTCTGGTCCTCCATGATCTGCAACAGCCCAAGACTTCTATGGAATCGTGTCGCCGCACTGGGCAGATCGGCCTTGTCCCAGGCGAAGAACCCTGCGTTGTACGTGGACCACGCGCGAACGTCAATAATCGCGCGCGCTTCGGCCACGCTGTCGCTTCAACTTCCTCCCTCGTCGTGCCAGTCGCGGCGGAACTCGACGGCGATCGGGTAACCGGGCAGCCGCTCGGGCAGCCGCCGCAGGCTGTCCCGGTGCCCATCCGTGCCGCGCCACGAGGGCGGGAACTGGAACCTTAAGCCCCCCACCTTGCTCGCAGCGCGCAACGGAGCGTTCGCCTCGGCGAACGCGGCTACGAGGTCAGCGTCGGGTTCGGTGGCCTCGCCAGGGGTTGCTCGAGCGTACTCGCGACCGTCCGGCGCGGGGCACGGCTTAGTAGCTGGTGTTGACCTCGATGACCGGGAAGTAGCGGGCGTAGAAGGGGAACTGGCCGACGGGCGGAATGTGGGGCGGGTAGAAGGAGGCGTGGTCGCTCCAGGCCGAGGTGCCGACCAGGATTCTTCCCACCGCGCTCTCGCCTTCTCGTACTCGTTGCCGTCCCCGCCCGGCAGGCGACCCGCCTTCGCCGAGCACCGCCGGTTCCCGCGGCGGCACGTCCCCGCATCCGGGCGGGATCAGGGCCCGGGTGCGGAAACGCGCCGCCGCCCGCCCGGGTAGTGATCGCCGAGCGGTGTGGTCGGCACGAGTTGACGCCCGGTCGCGCGCGGTGGATGATTGGTGCACACGTGGTGCTTGCGCTCGAAGGAGCCCGGCCGTGGCCGATCCCACGCACTCCGACCGGACTCCTTCCCTCAACGTGCCGCTGGTTGCGTTCCCGGATCGGGACCGGTTCGGCACGCCCCTGCCCGCCCCGCTGACCTCCTTCGTCGGGCGGGAGCGCGAGGTCGCAAGCGTCCTCGGGTTGCTGCGCCGGGAGGACGTGCGACTGGTCACCCTGACCGGGCCCGGCGGTGTCGGCAAGACACGGATCGCCCTCCGTGCGGTTTCCTCGTCTTCCCACCCGGGACTATTCGTGGATCTTTCGGACGTGCAGCGGCCGGCACTCGTCCTTCCCGCCATCGCTGGCGCTCTCGGTATTAGGCCGGATGGCCGTCCGATTCTTGACATTCTAAGGGCCTTCTTGCGAGACGGCGATCATCTGCTGGTCCTAGACAATTTTGAACAGCTCCTGACGGCTTCCTGTCTGCTCGTCGATCTCCTGACAGTGTGTTCGAATGTGAAGCTGCTTGTGACTAGCAGGGCGGTGCTGGGGATTCCCGGTGAGCATGTCGTGGATGTTCGCCCGTTTCCGCTACCGCCCCCAGGGTTTCCAGAATCCGAACCGCACGCGGTCGGTTTCGACGCCTGTCGCCTCTTCGTCGATCGCGCTCGGGCTCTCGACCCCGAATTTGCGCTCACCAACGCAAATGCTCGCACCGTCGTCAGCATCTGCCGGCGGCTGGACGGATTGGCCTTGGCGATCGAACTGGCGGCCTCGTGGATATCCGTGCTCTCGCCGAGCGCGCTGCTCGCGCAGCTCGAAAACGGCCTGGCGTTGCCGAGCGGCGGTTCTTTCGGGGCCCCCCATCGGCAGCGGAGCTTGCGTGACACCATCGCATGGAGCTACGGACTGCTCAGTGATTCGTCGCAGACGCTGTTCCGCCGGATCGCGGTATTTAATGGCGGTTGCACGTTGGATGCCGTTAAGGAGATTTGTGGGGATGAGTCGCTCGACGTGCTGCAGGAGCTCCGTGCGTTGGTCGCGAACAGCCTGGTCCGGCGCACCGACGACCCCGCCGGTGACTCCCGGTACACGCTGTTGGAAACAGTGCGCGAGTTCGGCGTTGAGTGCCTCCGGCAGAGCGACGAAGCCCGAACCATCCGCCGGCGGCATGCCGCGTATTGCCTGGCCCTTGCCGAGCGAGTCGAAGCCGAGCTGAACACGGTCGAACGGGAAGTCTGGCTGGACCGCCTTGAAGCAGACCAAGGAAACCTTCATGGCGCACTAGGGTGGGCCCTCGAGCAGGAGGAGGCGGAGATTGCGGTCGGCCTCTGCGGGGCACTCTTGCCGTTCTGGCAGTTCCGCTTTCACTCCAGTGTTGGGCAAGAATGGACGCGACGAGCGCTGGTGCTCGACAAGGACGTTTCCGCTGCCGCGACGCGGAAGGCGGTGTTCTGCGCGGGAACGCTGGCATACATGCTCGGTGACCATGCCGAGTCAACGGGCCTCTTCGCCGACGCATTGGTGCGCTATCAGGAGGCCGACGACCCGGAAATGACCGGACGCGTCGAGGTGGCTCTCGGACGCCTGGCATGGGACGAAGGCGACCAGGACGCCGCCCGCGGATGGTTCGACGCCGCGAAGCTGCGGTTCGAGCGGTGTGGAGACAAGGTCGGGCTCGCGCACAGTCTTCACGGCCTGGGATTGGTCGCATTCACGGACGGTTCCTATTCCCAGGCTGAGGCATGCTTGTGCGACGCTTTGGCGATGTGGCAGTCGCTCGGTTTCACCTGGGAGCTGGCGCGGTGTATTCCGGGTCACCTCGCGGACGTGGCGCGGGCAGCGGGCAACCTCGACGACGCGATGATCCTGTACCAGGAGTGCCTGTCATTGAACTGGGACCGACAGGATCTGGAGAACGTCTCCTGGAGCCTCGCCGGGTTGGCGGTCGTTGCCGCCGCCGATGGGCAGCTGGACCTGGCGGTCCGCCTGATGGGACTGGCCGATCGGTTTGAGGAACGCACGGGCGCCCCATTAACGCCCCACATTCGTCGCGATCACGACCGTGCAGTGCGCATGCTCATGGACGGTGTGGGGGTGGAGCGCTTCGCGACGATTCAAGCGTCGGTCAGAGACGCCGAGCCCGCGGGTGAGGTTGGCGCGGCGCTGGCCCTGACCAGGCGTGAGCCGTCGGAGGACGCGCCCGCCCTTGCCGGCCCCGGGCTGACGCCGCGCGAGCGGGACGTGCTGCGGATGATGGCCGCCGGCCGGTCGAACCGCGACATCGCCGACGCCCTGTTCGTGAGCGTGGGCACCGTCAAGGCCCACGTCACCCACGTCCTCGCCAAGCTGGGGGTGCGGTCGCGCTCGGCGGCCACCGACTACGCGCACCGCCACGGCCTCGCCTGAACGATCCGCGGCCCAGCTCCGCGCCGGCGCCGGACGCCGCGCCTACGACTTTAGTCATAGACGGGTGCGTGGCGGTTCCCCCGCGAACTACGACTTTCGACAGGCGCGCCGATCGCCCTCGCGTCCCATAGTGGTGGCAGGATCCCATCGGGGAGCCACCGGGGTGACGTGACCGTCGTCCTGCCGATTCGCGGTACCCACCAGGAGCACCGAGATGGACCAGGAACGCTTCGATCGGATCGCGCGCACGCTCGCCTCGGGACAGAGCCGGCGGGGCGTCCTCAAGGGCCTGACCGGGACGGCCCTTGGCGGCCTGCTGGCCGCCGTCGGCGCCGGTGAGGCCGGGGCCAGGGGGCCGTGTAGGGCGCCGAACCACAAGTGCGGCAAGGGCAAGCACGCGCAGTGCTGTACCAGCGGCCAGGTCTGCGCGGACGGCGCCTGTACCACTCCCCCTCCCCCGGACCCCTGCCTCAGCGTGGACTGTGACGACCGCAACGAGTGCACGACCGACATCTGTACTCCCGACGGGAGGTGCCTCCACGCTCCCAGAATCGGATCGTGCGATGGCGGGGCAGGCACCTGCGATGAAGCGGGCAATTGTCAGACGACCGGCTGCCCGGCAGGCTCCACGTCGTGCGACGGGACGTGCACGTATCTGAGCGGCGACCCGACCAACTGCGGGGCCTGCGGCACCGTCTGCGGCGGCAACGACGCGTGCAATTTGGCCGTCTGCAACGGTGGGACCTGCGGGACCACGCCGAGGAACGAGGGCGGGGCCTGCAGCGCGACCGGCACCTGCCAGTCCGGGACCTGTGTTTCAAGCGGCGGCTGCCCGGCGGGTACCACGTCCGACGGCGCGGGCGGCTGCACCTGCGCGAGCGGCGT
>CADCWE010000165.1:22183-23713 GCA_902806325.1 uncultured Thermomicrobiales bacterium
AGTGCACCTGCCACTTCAGCCTGTTCGTTGGGAACGGCTTCATTTTGCAACCGTACTTCTGCTAGGCGGCACGACGAGGCGGACGGCCCGTACGGGCCGTCCGCCTCCGCCCACTCAAGCGACCGGCGAATCGCTAAACGGTGGGTGCGCTACCGGCGGCGACTGCGACAAGTGGGCCCCCGCCGGCCGACCCCGGCGGCGAACGCTCCAAGCCCAGCGGGTGACTGCGGATAAGTGATTATTACCGGGGATGGACGACTGGCCGCCGTCATCTCAAGGCGGCGCTTCCGGCGGCGGCTCAACCCAGTTTGGCACTCCGAATGGACGTGTCGTTGCTCGTCGTGCGACTTGTGCTCGGCGTCGTCGTCGGCCTGGCGGCGGGGACCAAGCTGGCCGACCTGCCGGAGTCGTGGGCCGCCGTGGACGGTGGTGCGGCCCGCCGAGGCGACTGGCGGCGCCAGCCGGCCTCACGTTGCCGCTCGTCGAGTTGGCGACCGCCCTCCTGCTGGTCGCCCTCACCACATCCTGGTCCGCCAGCGCCGCCCAGGCGTCAAGCCCCGGCCTGTGCGCGACCCCGTGCCGGCCCAGCACCCTCGCCACGTCCGCCGGTACGGCCGCCATTGTCCCCCCTCCCGCCGCCGCTCCAGCGGAACGCGCCGGGCCGCGCGGACACCGCGACGGTCGGAGCAATTCCGTCGACCGGCCGGCCGCCGCCTCGCCGCCGTCGCGTGGTCAGGACCGTAGGCGGCCCTCGCCGCTTCGACGACGCGCTCGGAGGCAGCGGAGAATGCCATCCGAGACCCCTTGTTGGTCGACCGGCGAGGCTTCCGATACCCCACCAGTCATCGTGTCTATGTGCGCTGTGGCAGCCCCGTTAACGCCGACGGCCACCCGGTTTGGGGCCGGATGGCCGCGTTCGTACCCTCTCAGGAGCGGGTGATGGGACTCGAACCCACGACATTCTGCTTGGGAAGTATCGAGCTCTACGCGCTGTGGAAGAATCGCCGTTTTCCCTGATTTCATGCGGTTTTTGCTCCCTTCTGCTCGAAGCGTTTTCGCGCCAGTTATCGTGTCCAACTCGGTGCCGGTTTCATCCCGTGCGCCGGTCGTGGTAGGATCGGAACGCTTCGCGCTCGTCTTGACGCCGGCGCGAGGTGTTCCCTAGCCGTCGCGGCCCTCTACGCCGCGACGGCTTTTCCCGCCCCCGTCCCCTCGATCACCCCCGCGAACTCCTCGATGTCCAGCGGGTCCATGTCCAGCGCCGCGCTCAGGTCCCGGATCGCCCGGAAGCTCGGCGAGGTCTTGGCGTGCTCGATGTGGTAGACGGTGGCCGGCGCCACGCCGGCCGCTTCCGCCAGCTTGCGGACCTACAGGAGCCGCCGCGCCCGCGCTTCGCTCAGCTTCATCCCGGCACCCCCTTTCCCTAGCATCATAGCGTCGTATCATTGGCGTGTCAATCTATTGATACTGTATCAATGTAATGACACTATGGACGCATACCGGGGAGTTGGGGAACACCTCGGCAGGCGT
>CADCWE010000166.1 GCA_902806325.1 uncultured Thermomicrobiales bacterium
ATCGGGGAGTGGACGGCGACCGCGTTGGTGTCGGGGATCGAGTGGGTGACGTGGATGAACTCGACCTCCAACTGGCCGAAGCGGACCTTGTCGCGGGGCTGGACCGGGTGCAACGTGACCAGTTTGTCCATCCGCGCTTCGTTGAGCTTGCCCTCGATGAAACCCAGCGCCAGCGGCGAACCGTAGATCGGGATCGGCGCGTGGTCCTTGAACTGGGGTAGCACGTACGGAAGCGCCCCGATGTGGTCCTCGTGGCCGTGGGTGATCACGATCGCCCGGAGATGGGATAGGCGATCGCGGACGTAGGAGACGTCGGGGATGATCAGATCGATCCCCCGTTGCTCCTCCTCCGGGAACTTGCCGCCGCAGTCGAGCAGGATCAGATCCCGCCCGTACTCGACGGCGGTCATGTTTTTGCCGACCTCGCCGACGCCCCCAAGCGGGATCACCCGCAACTTGTCGCCTTTGCCCGCGCCTGGGATCAGCGCCCGCTGGCCGACCGGTTGGGTCTGCGCCGCGGCCGGTTGACCTGTCCGGTCCGGCGCCGGGCGCCGGCTGCCTTCGTCGCTGGGTCGTCGCTGGCGCGGGGCACGCTCCCCGGTGCCTCCGGCGCCACCCTCGGAGCCCTGCCCCAGACCTTGGCCGCGCCCGCGCCCGCGGCCGACATGGCCTTCGCGCGATCCGGCCGGCGCCGCCGGGGTGTGCGGCTGGCGGTGGGGCTCGATTCGCTCCGGCGCTTCGTCGTCGGAACGGGGACGGCGCGCCTGGCGGGGCAGGGGCGGGCGCCGACCCTGATTCCCGGCATCGCCCGGCGCCCCGGTGACCGCTCCTGGGCCGGCGCCGGTCTCGCGTCGCGCATCGCCACGCGCCTGGGTCGCGTCGCCACCAGGGCGCTGCTCGCCCCGCCGATGGTCGCCGCGCGGCTGTCCGTCGCGTCCGCGGTCTGGAGTTCGATCTTGGCCCGCTTCCTCGCCCCGTGCTCGGCCCCGATCCTGGGCCTGGGGTTGATCCTGTCCGGTCGGGCGACGACGGCGCCGACGGCCGCGCCGTTGGGCGGTTCCGGGTTCCCCGTCGCCCGCGTTCGCCGCGGGCCGGTTTCGCGGCGCCTCGTCGGTGGATTGCCCGGGTCCGGGCGATGGTCGGTTGAGCTCACGGTCCTGGTCGCGGTCGTTTTCGTTCGGCAACCTCGTGTTCCCTTCGGTGACCGGCGCGCACGCGCGTCGCCGGATGGCGGCGGCCAACGCGATCGTCGCGCTGCCCCTGGTCGGTCGTCTGTCGCGTCGTGGCGTCCGGTCCACCGGTTCCGACGCGCCCTGCTTCGGCCTGGTTCCGTTTTTCCGGCACTCGATGGCCGGTGTTGTTGATACGCTCGAAACGCCCCGGTCGAACGGCCGGTCGGACACGCCACGGGGCGCGATCGGTACGCGGATCCGCGGGCCGGCCACGCGACACCGCGCCACGTGGTCGGATATCCGGGTCGCTGCCACCGTGGTTTCGGCACCGCGCGTGATCGGACCCGTGGCGCTCGCGAACCGGATCGGCGTGTCCCGCCCGAGTCCGGTGCGAGACGACACCGCCGCCGATTCGGGCACCACCGGCAGGGTCGTCGGCCCGCACCGATCGCCGTTGCGCTTCCGGCCGCGCCGTTCCCTTGCCGCCCCGTGCCACCGGCGGATCGAGGGCCGGTGCATCCGTCGCCACGACGCCCATCGGGGCACCGGGTCAATGGGCGTCACCAGAGCGAGCCGCTCCGGAACCATTGCCGGCTAGTGTAGCGCGTGGCAACGGTTTCGTGCCGGGCGGTCGGCCAAGACCGATCGGATGGGACAAGGTTTAGACCAGCCGCAGAACCGCCCAGACCGCCAACCCGATCAGCACGAACAGCACCGTCAGGGCCGTGCAGGAGAGCGCGATCCCGCTCCCGGTGCCGACCGTATCGCTGGCCGGGTCAGCCGGCGCCGCCAGCCAGCGCCGCTTCCCAGGGGGAGGGGGCGAGTCGGTCGGATTGCCGGCCGGGGGTGCGGCCTCCCGCTCCGCGCCGTCTACGGCGCTTGCTCCTGCTCGCCGAGGCTGTTGAGGAGCCACCGGCCGTCCTCGTAGGAGAACTCGAAGCGCTGGAAACTCTCCTCGTCCTCGATCTGGACCACGACCACGGCCACCGCGATCGTGTCGTCGGTCAAGCGGAGATCGCCCGCGCGCTCGAAGGTCAGGGGTACGGTCAGCAGCGGCTCCAACTGCACCGCGACGTCCTCGATCGTGCCGATCCCGTCGACCAACTCCGCTCGCAACCCCTCGCCAAACAACGGGATCAAACGCGCCGGATCGCCGGTCGCCCAGCAGGCGGTGACCTGGCGCAACAGCTCGTCAACGCCGGCGTCGATCTCGTCTTCGGGCGGGACCTCACCCCCCGAGTCCGCGTCGGCATCGGCGTCCGACTCGTCGTTGCCGCGCCGACCGGCCAATTGATCGAGCGGGTTGTCCGGGGTCGCTTCGTCCTCGTCCGCCTCGGCCGCTTCGTCCTCGGATGTGATGGGCTCGTCGTCGGGGTCCGGGGTGGCATCGCCGTCGGCCGGGTTGTTGGCGGCGAAGTCGAACGGCTCGGTCAGGCAGGCGATGAAGGTGACCAGCGGTCGACTGGAGAGCAGGATCGAGCGCAGAGCGCAGCCTTCCTCCTCCGGCACCAGGACCAATGCCTCGTCCTCGAACGTCCAGGTGTAGACCCCTGTGACCGGGTCCAGATCGGCCACCGTCGAGCGGGCGTTGGCGCAGGAGAGGAGTCCGCCCTCATCGGTGAGGGTAATCTGGTCCCCGTCCACCTGGTAGGAGCCGTTGATCAGTACGCCGACGTCTGTCCGCTCCAAGACGTAGCTGCCGTCGTCTTCCAGCGCGATCCGCCATTGGCCCGAGAGCGCCGGCACGACCGGCAGATCCTGGGGGATGTCGATCTCGGTGATCGCGACGCCGTACTCGCCGACCAACTCGGACGCACCGTCGTCGTCCTGGCTCAGCGCCAGCACCGGACCGGCAACGCCGATCAGGAGGGCCAACGCCAACCCGATCGAAGCGCCCCATCGCGCCGGGCGGCGACGAACCGCGTCGTCCTGCTCCTGCCGGTCCTGCATCGTACGCTCCTGTGGTGGACGGGGTCATCGGAACACTCGGCGTCGCCCGGCAGTCTGCCGGTCGGGCGTCCGGTCGGCAAGGCAGCCGGTCACGAACGGGGGCCGGAACCGGTGGGCAACCCTCCGTCGCGGTTTGACGCCGGGAAGTCGGCATTCTAGCATGACCCTACAGCGACCCCCTTTGGTGCCGGCCCGGGCCGGCACCGCCCCCAGTCACCCATGGAGTTGCGGCAATGCCCACCCTCGGCTCGTCGTTCCGCCCCGCCGGCGGCAGCCGCTCGATCTGGCGCACCGGAATGGCGCTCGCCCTTGTCGCGGCCTGGCTGCCAACCGCGCTTATGCAACGGCAGCAGGCCGTCGCCCAGGAAGAAGAAGGCGGCTTTGGGATCGGTCGTCCGGCCGTCGCCACCGCCGTCCCACCCCATCTCAAAGCGCTGCTCAGCGGCTCGTCCTGGCTCGCCGTCGAAGGGATGGACCCGCGGGTCTCCGGTGGCGCGGCCGTCAACGGGATCGACTGGGATGCCACGCTCGCCGCCGCCGGTGGCTCGACCTCCGGCCGGACCATCGCCGGCGCCCCCCAGGTGCCGTTCCGGAATCCCGGGCCGGCGTTCTCCCGCAACCAGATCGTCACCCGCCAGGTCGGTCTCTTCCCGATCCAGACCGAGCCGCACATCGCCGTCGACCCGGTCGACCCCGACCACCTGGTCATGGGCACGATTGACTACAACTTCCCGACCATCTCGACCTACGTCTCCTTCGACGGCGGCGAGACCTGGGACGGGCCGAACCTGATCCGCTACTTCCAGGAGGACCTCGGCGCCGCCGGCGACCCGGTCATCGCCTTCGACCGCGACGGCAACGTCTTCGCGACCCAGATCTCGATCGGGATCGAAGAGTTCCAGATCGGCAGCCTGCTCTCCGCCGACCTCGTCTCCAGCTTGATCGTCGCCAAGTCAACC
>CADCWE010000167.1 GCA_902806325.1 uncultured Thermomicrobiales bacterium
CAAGGTCCTCCCCGTCCTGTGGGTGCTGTGACCGCCGTGCCCCGGTTCAACGGCCCTACGACCGTCGGAACAAAGTCCACAACAGGCTCTAACCCCCCACCCCCCCTTCCCCCCGCGACCGGGGGGAAGGGGGGGTGGGGGATTCACCCCTCAGCAGCATCCGGGCGATGGTCCCCCCGGCGATCCAGGTCAACGCCCCGGCGCTCAGCACCGGCCGGATGCCGATCGCGTCCCCGAGCGCGCCCCCGGCGGTTAGCCCGGCCAGCAGGAGGAGCGACGAGACGGCCCCCATCGCCCCCAAGACGCGCCCCCGGTGGGCGTCGGCGGTGCCCGTCTGGACCACCGTCTGCAATCCGGCGCCGAACGCGACGGCGGGCACCCCGGCGACGACGATGAACCCGATCGCGACCGCCAGCGCCGGTCCGCCGCGCGGCGCCAACGCCGGCGCGTTGAACATCGCCAGGTCGGCGGCCCCGAGGCCGGTCATCCCCAGCGCGAGCAGGCGGGCCGGGGCGACCGCGCCGCCGGCGCGGGCGACGAGCGCGCCGGCGATCAGGCCCCCGACCTCCTGCGCCGACAGCAGCAGCCCCACGTCCGCCTCCCCGCCACCGAGGACGTCGAGCACGAACGGGGCGAACCCGGCCCCCATCGTCACCCCCTCGGCGAGGGCCGCCAGGGCGCTGGCGGCGAAGGCGCCCCGCAGCACCCGCGAGCGGGCGACCCGGCGCAGGCCATCCCGCCACTCGGCGATCGCCCCCGCCCAGGCGGACGTCGGCGGCGATCAGGCCGACCAGCGCCGCCGATCCGAGGAAGGTCGCGGCGTCGGCGAGGACCACACCGCCCAGCCCTCCCCAGGCGTAGAGGACGCCGCCCAGCGCCGGGCCGACGAGGCGGCCGAGGTTGTTGTTGAGCGCGTTGAGGGAGTTCGCCGCCACCAGCCGGTCCGGCCCAACCAAACGGGGCAGGAGGGCGCCCTCGACTCGGCGCGGTCCTCGCGCACGCCGAGCGCCGCGGCCAAGGTCGCGCCCAGCGCGCGGTGGTCGACCACCGACGCCAGCGAAACGAAGCCGACGCCGCCCGGAAAGGTGGCGCGCGGGGCCGCCGCCACCCGCAACGCGAGGCGGGTCTTGCCGACCCCGCCGGGGCCGGTCAGGGTGACGAGGCGCACGCTCTCGCGCCCGATCAAGGCGTCGATCGCCGCGACCTCTCGTCCCCGCCCGACGAAGGACGTCGCGGGCTGGGGCAGGCGCCAGGCCGGCCCCGGCGGATCGCCGCGGGGGGGCGGCGCGTTCGGGACCGCGCGATGCGGGTCGGCGGGCGTGGCGTGGGACACGGCGCACCCCACGGATGGCGTTGCGTGCGCTACCCATCATCGGCGGCAACCGGGCGACCGTTAACCCGGCCGCGCTCCCGGAACCCGGCACCGGGGCCGCGACCGGCGACGCGCCGGGAGCGCCCGAACCGCGCCGGGTCGAACGGGCGCAGGGTCGGCGGCGCGTCGCCGGTGGTCAGGAGGTCGGCCACCGCCTCGGCGGTGGCCGGGGCGAGGGTGATCCCCAGCATTGCGTGGCCGGCCGCCACCGCCACGTTTTCCCACCCGGGGACCAGGCCGATGGCGGGTAAACCGTCCGGCGTCATCGGCCGCGGACCGGTCCAGTGGGTCGCCCGGGCCGGGTCCGGCGGCCAGTCCCGCAGCGCCGCCGCCCCGGCCCGGGCGATGGCCGCGATCCGGTTCGGGACCAGGCGCGCGTTCAGCCCCGAGAACTCCATCGTCCCCGCCAGGCGGACCAGCCCCGCCAGCGGCGTCACCGCCACCCGCGCCTCGTGGAGGTAGATCGGCGCCCCGACCGGCCGCGGCGGCGGCGCGTAGTCCAGCCCGTACCCCTTGCCGGCCTCGATCGGGAGCCGGACTCGGCGGTCGAGCAGCCGCGCCACCCCTGGCGTCCAGGCCCCGGCCGCCAGCAGCACCGCGCCGGCCGGGATCGCGCCGCCCGGCGTCCGCACCCCGCGCACCCGGCCGCCGGATCGGTCGGCGTCGAACCCGATCGCGGGCGTGTGGGGGCGGAGGTCGGCCCCGTCCGCCGCCAGCCGCTCGGCCAGCGCCCGCGTCAGGTCGTCCGGCCGCAGGTGCCGCTCGTCGGGCAGGTGGAAGCCGCCGACGATGGCGTCGCCGAGGGCCGGCTCCCGCTCCCGCGCCGCGTCTCCGCCCAGGATTGGCGGCGGGTCCAGGCCGAACGGCCGCAGCAGGTCGAGCGCGCGGTGGTCGTGGGCCAGCGCCTTCGGGTCGCGGTAGGCGAAGAGCAGGCCGTGCTGGTACGCCTCGAAGCGGACCCCGGCCCCCGCCAGCGCGTCGTACAAGGCCAACGTGCGCCGGTTCAGGGCCGCCGTCGCCGCCAGAGCGGCCCGGAAGTCGCGCCGGTTGCACCGCCGCCAGAACGCCAGCAGCCAGCGCGCGAACCCGAGATCCGCGCGCGGCGCGATCCGCAGCGGGCTGTCCTGCCGCCACATCCAGCGCAGCGACGAGCCGACCACCCCCGGCGCCGGCACCGGGTCCGACAGCGCCGGCACCACCCACCCGGCGTTGCCGAACGACGCCCCACCGCCCACCTCCCCGGCCTCCAGCACCGTCACCCGCCACCCCCGCCGCGCCAGCTCCCAACCGGCGGTGAGGCCGATCACCCCGCCTCCGACGATGACGACGCGGGGTTCGGGCATGGGACGCTCCGTTGGGGTCTGGGGTCTGGGGTCTGGGGACGGGGGACGGGGGGCGGCGGTGGCGGCGGTGGCGGCGACGCGGGGGCATGCCATGCGCCCCTACGATCGGCCGTCCCCCAGACCCCAGACCCCAGACCCGGGGAGTGTAGCGGCTGTGGATCGGGCGCGGAAACGAGGCGCGGACGGGCCGCGTTGCCGCTACCATGGGCAAGGAACGACATGGTGGAGGAGGCGGGGGCGGATGGATCGGGACGACGGCGGCGCCAGGGGGCGGTTCGGCCTGCTCAAGAACCGGGCGCTCTTGACGCTGATGCTCGGCCATTTCACGGTCGATCTCTACGTCGGGCTGCTGCCGGTGCTCTACCCGCTGCTGACCGAGCGCTTCGACCTTGATCTGAAGACGGTCGGGCTGGTCTCGCTCGCCTACACCGGGCTGGCTTCGCTCTCCCAGCCCCTCTTCGGCTGGCTCGGCGACCGCTACGGCACGCGGTTCACCGGGTTGGCGTTGGCCTGGACCGCCGTCACCTTCTCGACCATCGGCTTCGCGCCGAACTTTGGGGTGCTGCTGATCCTGGCCGCGTTCGCCGGGTTGGGGTCGGGCGCGTTCCACCCGCTGGGTTCGATGAACGCCCGGGTCGTGATCCCGGCGGCGCAGCGCAACGCCGCGATGTCGGTCTACGTCACCGGCGGCACGCTCGGGGTCGCCGCCGGCCCGCTGGTCGGGATCGTCCTGTTCGGCCTCTTTGGGGTCCGGGGCACCGCCGCGATGCTGCTGCCGGGGGCCGGGATCGCCGTTTGGCTGCTGGCCGAGATGCGGACGATGGCCCTCCGCCGCCCGGCGGCCGGGGCGGCGCGGGAGGCGCGGGGGGCGATCCCGGTCGCCGCGCTGGCCGTCGTCGTCGGCCTGATGATGGCGCGGATGTGGACCCTGCTCGGGTTGCAGGCGTTCATCCCGATCTGGTACCGGGAACTCGGCTACGGCCCCGCCTTCTACGGCCCGCTGGCGACGACCATCGTGCTCGCCAGCGCCGTCGGCGCCGTCGGCGCGGGGACGCTGGCCGACCGCCACGGTCGCCGCACCGTGCTGCTCGTCTCGCTGGTGCTGAGCTTGCCGGCGATCCTGCTCTTCGCCGAGTTCCCCGGACCGTTCGCCTTCGTCAGCGCGGCGCTGGTCGGCCTCCTCGCCGCCTCGACGGCGCCGCTGCTGCTGGTGCTGGCCCAGGAGTTGATGGGCGGCCGGGCCGGGTTGGCCTCCGGCCTGATCCTCGGCATCGGCTTCGTCACCGGCGCGATCGGCGTCCCCGTCACCGGCGCCCTGGCCGAC
>CADCWE010000168.1 GCA_902806325.1 uncultured Thermomicrobiales bacterium
TGCTGATGGACGGCGATGGCTCCGACCGCCCGGACGAGCTGCCGCGACTGCTGGCACCGCTGTTGAACGGGGAGGCCGACCTGGTGCTCGGCTCGCGCGTGCTCGGCGACGCGGAACCCGGTTCACTTTTGCCGCAGCAGCGCGCCGGTAACTGGATCGCGGCCCAACTCCTGCGCCTCCTCTACGGCATCCGCGTCACCGACATCGGTCCGTTCCGGGTCGTGCGGCGGCACGATCTGTTGTCGCTTGGGATGTCGGAGATGACCTACGGTTGGTCGGTCGAGATGATGGCGCGAGCGGCGCGGCGCGGGTTGCGGGTGCGCGAAGTGCCGGTCGGCTATCGGCGGCGCGCCGGCGGCGAGTCGAAGGTGAGCGGCAATCTGCGCGCCTCGGTTCGGGCGGGCTTTCGCATCATCGCCGCCATCCTGCGCAGCCGCCGCGACCGCTCGCGGTGAGCCGGGGAGGGCCGTCGATGGGCGAGAGGCCCCGACCCGCGCACGACAACCTGCTGCTGATCGCCGCCCGCGAACCGGTGGCGGGGGCAACCAAGACGCGGCTCGGCGCCGCGATCGGCATGGAACGGGCGGCCAGCCTCTACCGCGCCTTCTTGGTCGATCTCGCCCGTCGGTTCACGCCACAACCCGGCGTCGACCCCGACTACGACCTCGGTTGGGCGTTCACGCCGGCCGGCTGCGA
This sequence comes from uncultured Thermomicrobiales bacterium, assembly GCA_902806325.1. GTDB lineage: Bacteria > Chloroflexota > Chloroflexia > Thermomicrobiales > UBA6265 > CADCWE01. The sequence goes on from CADCWE010000168.1 coordinate 697, forward strand.
CTTCCCCGGCGTCATCGCCGCCTTGTCCAAGACGCGATGCGACGGAGTACGCTTCGTCCCCCAGATCGGCGATGGCTGGGGTGGGCGCCAAACCAACCTGCTGCGCTGGGGGTCCGCCCAGGGTTACGCCCGCACGGTCCTGATCGCCTCCGATTCGCCGCACCTGCCGGCGCCGATTCCGGTGCAGGCGTTCGCCCGCCTCGCCGACCACGACGTGGCGATCGGCCGCGTCCACGACGGCGGTTACTACCTGATCGGCGTCCAAGGCTTCCACGACGTTCTGAGCGGCGTCCCGATGAGCACGACCGGCGCCGCCGACGCCCTCTGCGCCCGCGCCGAAGCCCTCGCCCTCCGCGTCGCCGCGCTCCCGCCGACCTTCGACATCGACGAAGTCGCCGACCTCGCCCTCCTCCGCCAGGCCCTCGAACCGGACGGGGCGACGGCGCCCGCAACCTGGGCGGCCCTGCAGGAGCTGGGGCTGGCGTCGTGAGGAGCGGGACGCGATCGTTCCTTCGGTGGCGACCACGGGGCTTGCACCGACTGAAACGTGCGTGGTCGGTCTCGCGGGTTCGGGCAGGGGGCGAGCGGTTGCTCGAGGCGGTCGTTCGGCACTTGGCAACGATGCGGTCGCATCGGGCCGTCGCCGTCGTCCTCGGCCTCTACGCCCTCTCCGCCGTGGTCGTGCCGACGCTGACCGCCGTCGCGACGACGGACGACTGGGCCTACGCCCGATCGGTCGAGATCCTCCACGACGAGCACCGGTTGACGATCTTCCCCGTCGTTGCCGCAACGGCGGTCTTTCAGGTCGTTTGGGGCGCGCTCTTCGCCGCCCTCTTGGGCGGGGTGACGTTCGGCGTGGTCCGACTCTCGACGGTCGCCATCACCGCGCTGGGGGCGTTGGCGCTCTACGGGCTCTGCCGGCAACTAAACGTGGATCGCCACCGAAGCGCGCTCGGCGCCGCGAGCTACCTCTTCAACCCCCTTTCCTACGTCCTGAGCTTCAGCTTCATGACCGACCCCCACTTTGCGGCGTTGCTGATCGTCGCGACCGCTTGCTACGTCCGCGGCCTGACGACGGAGTCGGCGGAGCAAGCCCGGAGCCGACGGTGGACGGTTCTCGGGTCGGCGGCGGCTGGCCTGGCGTTCCTGACGCGCCAGCAAGGGGCGCTCATCCCCCTCGCGGTGGTGATCTACCTGCTGAGCACCCGAAAGCTCGCGCCGAACCGCGCCGGCGGAGCGCTGGTCCTCCGCGTCGTGGCGTTGCCGGCCATCGCCACGGTCGGCTACTCCCTCTGGCTGCGGTACGTGAACGACGTCCCGGCCGTTCAGCGGTCGTTCCTCGAAGAGGCCGTCGACGCCGGCTGGTCGGGAACAGGGCACCTCGCGCGGTACATGACCTTCTTCGGCATGATGTACGCGGGGTTCTTCGCGGTCCCGTTGACCGCCGGCGCGCTCTTCGGGCTGCGACGCCTAACCCGGGCGATCGCCCACCCCGGATGGCTCCTCTTTTGTGCCTGGGAAGCCATCCTCGTCGCCGGCCTCGTCTTCTACGGTCACGCCGGGCGGCGAATGCCCTACCTCCCGCAGTTCGCCGGCTCGAGCGGTCTCGGTCCGCCGGACGTCCTCGGCGGCCGCCCCCGGTTGCTCGAACTCGGCGTCCGCGATTGGCTGACCGCCGCGTGCGCGGTCAGCGCGGTTGTCCTCGGGTTGCTCGTCGCTCGCAACGTCCGCCCGCCCCGCCGCTCCCGCCTCGCCTCGACCGTCGATGCCGGATCCCGCGCGAAGGCGGGACTGGTGCTGACGATCGGACTTTGGCAGGCGATCGGCGTCCTCCCGCCGTCCTACCATTACATCGGATGGGCCGGGTCGCTCGACCGGTACTTGCTGCCGCTCCTGCCGTTCGTCGTCTGCCTCGGGTTCTGGGCGGCGCGCGACCTCCGGCTCGCCCTGCCGGTTGCCTGGGTCGTCGTCGCGGCGTTCGCCGTCTACTCGGTCGCCGGGACGCGGGATTACCTCGTGTACCTAAACGCCGTCTGGGGTTTGGCGCGCGAGGCAAACGCGCAGGGGATCGACAACACCCGGCTCGACGCGGGCTCGGCCTGGGACGGGTACCACCTCTACGAGCATTCGCTGGAGAACAAGATCCGGGCACGGACGCCGCGGGGGGGGCCATGGTGGGTCTACTTCTACGCGCCGGCCACCGACTCCAGCTACGTCGTCGCCGGTCGCGCCCGGGACGGGTACGTCACCGTGAACCGGCGCGCCTACTCCTCTTGGCTGGAGACAGAACCAACGGTGATCTACCTGCTGCGCCGCGAAGGCGTGGCGGGACCACCGTGAAGGGGCCGACGGCACGCCGCCCCCACCTGCTGCTCATCATCGAGAAGGCGCTCTCGCCGCGGCGCTACGAGCCCCGATCGACCGACGCGTCGGCTCGTCGTGTTCCTCGTCGCGCATTCGCCGTCGAACGAAGGACCACCGCCCGTGGTCGCTCACCGACATCGCTACGGGCAGGACGGCCCCGGTGGGAGATCCGTCGGGACCGCGACCGGCTGGCCGGCGGCGAGGTCGAGGCGCAGGATCGTTCCCTGCCCCTCGTCGGCGCCGAAGGCCGGGGCGGCGACGTAGAGGGCGCCGTCCGGGCCGAAGTCCATGGCGACCGGCAAGGCCAAGCCGGTGACGACCTCCTCCGCCGCGTCCGGTCCGGTCCGGCGCACCACCGTGCCGGTCCCGGGGCCGATTGAGGCGGGTTCGTCGGGGTCAACGCCGGTGGCCATCTCCAGCGCGTAGAGCGCGCCGTCCGGGCCGACCGCCAGCGCCGTGACCAGCGTCAGCCCCGTCCAGGCGTCGGTCACCGTCCCGTCGGCCGCCACGTGGACGACCTTGGCGGTGCCCTCCGCGTACGGCGCGTGGGTGAAGAAGGCGACGTAGGCGCCCCCGTCCGGGGCGGGGGCGATGCCGGTCGGGATCGGGTGGCCCCGGGAGAGGTCGGCGATCCGCGTCACCGTCCCGTCCAGGCCGACTCGGAGCAGTTGGTTGCTGTTGCCCTCGGTCACCCAGAAGGCGCCGCCCACCGCGAGCATCGCGTACGGCTGGCCGTCCGTGTCGTAATCGCCGGGTTTCTCGGCGACCGGGTGGTCGCGGATGAAGGCGCTGATATCGGCGACCAGCTCCGCGCCGCCCGCGCCGTCGAGGCGGTAGAGGCCGTTGGGCCGGACGCCGCCGTCGATGTCGCCCCCGGCGAGCAGGGCGTAGAGCGCGCCGTCGAGGTAGGCGACGTCGGCGACCCCGGTGACCCCGCCGAAGGTGATCCGGTAGGCCGGTAGCCCCC
>CADCWE010000169.1 GCA_902806325.1 uncultured Thermomicrobiales bacterium
CCAGCGTCGCGGTGCTGCCGGAGGCCGAAGAAGTGGACGTCCAGATCAACGACAACGAACTCCGGATCGACGTCTACCGCTCGACCGGCCACGGCGGCCAGAGCGTCAACACGACCGACTCGGCGGTTCGGCTGACCCACCTCCCGACGGGGATCGTCGTCACCTGCCAGGACGAGAAGAGCCAGCTCAAGAACAAGCTGAAGGCGATGACGGTGCTGCGGTCGCGGCTCTACGAGATCGAGCAGAACCGGCTGGCCCAGGAGCGGGGCGACGCCCGCCGCTCCCAGATCGGATCCGGCGACCGCTCGGAGAAGATCCGCACCTACAACTTTCCCCAGGACCGGGTCACCGACCACCGGATCAAGGTCAACCTGAGCAACATCCCGGGCATCCTCGACGGCCAGATCGACCCCTTCGTGGCCGAACTGCGCGCCGCCGTCGAGGCCACCCGGCTCGCCGACGCGGGGCTGGAGGACGGCCCGCGCGCCGCCGATTAGGTCGTGCCGGGCGCGGCCGGCGCCCATCACCGCCACCGGATCGCCCCGCCCGTCCGCCCGCCCGCCCGTTCGCTTCGCCAGCATCACGCCGTTTGCCTTCGCCTGCATCACGGTGGTCAGCGGCAAACTCGGCATCGCGCGGTCCATCTCCGCCACCCCGCCTCCCCGGCGGCGGGGTGCTGGACGGCGAGCCCTTCGTCCGTGAATGCATGAATCGGCGGATAGACGGTCGGCGACTCGGCGTCCACCAACACCGAACGCTTGCGATCCGTCGCCGGCTCCGCTCGATCTCGTGCCCGATGCTCCCTGGAGATCGAGCGGGAACCGGTCGCACGGGTGCGCACGGCGCAAGCAGGACGCCGTGCCCGGCACGTATGCTGCGTGCCGGCAACCGCGGACGACGCGAAGCGGGAGCGAGGGATGGGTGACGTGACCGAGACCACCGACACGCGGAGCCGCCACATCGTGGTGATCAACGACACGCCGGAGATCCTGGCCTTGTTCCGTGAACTGCTCGAAGAGGACGGCTACCGGGTGACCACCCAGCGGTTGACCTTGGAGATGGCTCGCAACGTCTCGGAGATCAAGGAGCTTGAGCCCGATCTGATCATCTTGGACTACCTTATCGGGGACGAAGCAACCGGCTGGCAGTTGCTCCAAATGCTCAAGATGGACCGCGCCACGCGTGCGATCCCGATCATCATCTGCACCGGCGCGGTTGAACAGGTGCGCCAGCTCCATACCCATCTGCTGGAGATGGGCGTTAGGGTCGTCCTCAAACCCTTCGACATCGATCACCTGCTGCGCGAGATCGGCGCCGCCCTCGACGGCACCCTCGAGTCCCCCCTCGGCGGCGCCCCGAACACGTCGCCCGCCTGAGACGCCCGCGCCGGTCATCCGCCGCGCCGGTTGCTCCGTACTACGAGCGGACGGGCGATGCTGCCCGTTCCGATGGCGGGCGTTGGCCCGGGGGTGCCCCCGGCAGGTCCGTCGCCGAGCAGAGGAGGAGGACGCGGATGCGGAAACGATTGGCGACGCTGCTGGCCCTGACCCTGGGGTTGCTGCTGGTCGGGGTGGGATCCGGCGTGCTGACGAGCCGGGACGCGGACGCGGCGCGCGGCAACAACGGCACCGTCCGGCTTACCACGACGTTGACCGGCGACGAGGAAGTGCCCGGTCCCGGCGACCCCGACGGCCGCGGCGTGGCCCGGATCACCCTGCTGCTCGACGAGGGCCTGATCTGCTACGACCTCCTGGTCATCAAGATCGACCCGGCGACGGCGGCCCACATCCACGAGGCCCCGTCCGGCGACGCCGGCCGGGTGGTGCAGGGCTTGATGGCCCCGACCGATGGCACGGCGGAAGGCTGCGTGGCGGCCGATCCCGCGCTCATCGCCGACATCGCGGCGAATCCCAGCGACTACTACGTCAACGTCCACAACGCCGAGTACCCGGGCGGCGCGGTGCGCGGGCAGTTGGGCTAGTCGTTCCCTCACCCCGAACCCGGAAACCCATCCCCCTTCTCCCGAGGTTTGGGAGAAGGGGGATTTTCGTTGGTCGCCAGAACGGCGCGTCGGCGCGGGTCGGGCCGCCGGAGGCGTTCCCGTGCTTCGGGTGTCCGACGCCGAAATCGGTCGAGACGCCGTAGTCCGGGCTCAGGGTGCCGACGCCAACGCCGCCGTCCCCTCGCTGGCCGACCTTTGTCTGGACCTTGGCGATCATCCGCGGCCAGCACATGGTCTATCCTCCCCCGCGACCGGTCGGCGCGACCCGCCACCGGCCGACCGATCGTCCTTGGACCGACGGCCAACGCCCACCGGGGCGGTTGGGCCGGATGCACCAACCGGGAGCCGATGATCGAGCCGGACGCCGCGTCGCCCACCGCCGGCGAGGTGCTGCGCGCCGCCGCCGTCCGCCTCGCCGCCGCCGGGCGCGACACGCCCCGCTTGGACGCGGAGGTGCTGCTGCGCCACGTCCTTGGGTTGGACCGCACCGGGTTGTTCGTCCGCCTGCGCGACCCGGTAACCAACCAAGATCGGGTGGCGTTCGAGGCCCTGGTCGCGCGGCGGCTGGAGAACGTGCCGGTCGCCTACCTGACCGGAACCCGGGAGTTTATGGGGCTGCCGTTCGCCGTCGGTCCGGGCGTGCTGGTGCCTCGGCCGGAAACCGAGATTCTGGTCGAATGGGCGTTGGCCTGGCTGGCGAACCGGCCGCCGGGCCTCGTGCTGGATATTGGCACCGGCAGCGGCGCGATCGCCCTGTCCTTCGCCGCCCATCTGCCCGGGCCGTGGACCGGATGGATCGTCGCGGGGGATCTGTCGCGCGCCGCCCTTGCCGTCGCCGCCCGCAATCGCGCCGCGCTTGGCCTCGACGGGCGCGTCGGATTGGTCCGGGGCGACCTCGCCGGCTGGTGCCGGGGCGGCGTGGACCTGCTGCTGGCCAATCTGCCGTATCTCCGCCCCGAGCAACGCGCGGCGAACCCGGATCTGGTCGCGGAACCGGCCCTCGCCCTCCTCGGCGGCGGCGACGGGCTGGACCCGATCCGCCGCCTGCTCGCCGACGCCCCCCGCGTCTTGGTCCCCGGCGGCGCCCTCGGCCTGGAGATCGACCCGGCGCAGGCGGCGGCGGTCGAGGCGCTGGCGAGGGCGGCGTTCCCCGGCGCGCGGGCGGCGGTGCTGCCAGACCTGGCGGGGTTGGCGCGGCACGTCGTCGTCGAGACCACACCCGGTTAGGCGAACGAACGCCAACGCATGACGTGCAGCGCCCCCGCCGACCGCCAACAGCGGTTCGTTAAGCGATCCGGGAATTGACACCAGGTCACGCCGGTTTGCCCCCTTGCAAGAATAGAACATATGTTCTAATGTAGAAACCGGCCGGGGAACCGGCCTCCCGGGCTCCGGATCGCCACGGGGGTCCAGACGGCGATCCGAACGCCAACGCCGCCCCGCGGGTAAGCCAGGACCGGCGTTCGCCTTCGCGAAACTTCCCCAGGCCACGCTTCTGCCCACCGCCCACCGCCCACCCCGGAGGCGCCATGCCCATCGCCTGCGTCCGCGTTCCCCACTTCCCGTTGCGGGTCGCGTTGTTGGACCGACCGGATCTCGACGGCGCGCCCTTGATCCTCAGCGCGCCGCCCGGGGCGCGGGTGGCGGTCGCCCTTGCTTCGCCGGAAGCGGCGCTGCGCGGGGTTCGGCCCGGCCAAACCCTGCGCGAGGCAACCGGTCTGTGCCCGGAGGCCAAGGTGTTGCTGCCCAACCCGGTCCGGGAAGCGGCCGTCGCCGAGGAGGTCGCCCGCGCGCTGGAGAATTTCAGCCCCGCCGTCGAGCCGGACCCGCGGGAAGCCGGCGGCTGGTTCGTCGACCTGCGCGGGTTGGAGCGGCGGCTCGGGCCACCGGAGCGGGCGGCGCGGGCCTTGCTGGCCGGCGTGCCGGCGGCGCTGCGGTCCCGGGTTGGGGTCGCGCCCGGCAAGTTCGCGGCCCGCGTCGCCGCCGGTC
>CADCWE010000170.1:0-22793 GCA_902806325.1 uncultured Thermomicrobiales bacterium
GCGGGGTCGCCCGGGGTGTCGGACCCGGGGTTCGATCTCGTGGTGGCGGCGGTGGCGGCGGGGTTCCCGGTCTTTCCGGTGCCGGGACCATCGGCGCCCGTGGCCGCCGCGACGGCGTCCGGGCTGGTTCCGGGGCCGTTCGTTTTCTTGGGATTTCTTCCCCGGAGCGGGCCTGAGCGGCGGGCGGCGTTGGGCCGGGCGGCGACGAGCGGGTTTCCGCTGGTGCTGTTCGAGGCGCCGGGTCGGGTATCGGCCACGCTGGCGGAACTGGCCCGGGTGTTGGGGGACCGCCCGGCGGCGGTGGCGCGGGAACTGACGAAACTCCACGAGGACATCCGACGCGGCCATCTGTCCGAACTTGCTGTCGCGTACGACAACGCAGCGCCGAGGGGCGAGGTGGTGCTGGTGGTCGGCGCGGCAGAGCAGGCGGCGCCCGCGGAGGACGACGCGCCGGCGATCGTCGCCGGGTTGCTGCGGGCGGGGATGGGCCCGAGCCAGGCGGCAAAGGAAGCGGCGGCGATCACCGGGATGCCGCGGGCTGAGCTGTATGCCTTAGCGCGGGGGCTTCGGGAAGAAGCGGCGCAGCGGTAGTGGCGGCCCATCGGCGAGCATCCGAGTGATCTTCCGCCGCCAACGGTACGGGCGGCGCCGAGGGCGCGACGCATCACGCCCCGACGGCCGATCAGCCCCAATCGGCGCCAATCCCCCACCCGGCGTTGCGCGGCATCACCGTGGCTGGAACGCCAGTTTCCGCTGCCGCATCAGGATGCTTTGCAAGATCCCTTCGGCGAACAGAAAGGTCCACAACGACGAGGACCCGGCGGAGACGAAGGGGAGGGTGATGCCGGTCACCGGCAAAAGGCCCATGTTCATGCCGATATTGACGAACGACTGGAAAAACAGGATCCCGGCGATGCCGAGGGCCAAGCACTGGCCGAAGCGGTCGTGCGCGGTCTCGACGACGCGGAGGGTTCGCCAGATCAGGATCGCCAGCGACGCGAACAACGCGATCATGCCGACAAAGCCGAACATGCCGCTAACATGGGCGAAGATGAAGTCGGTCTCGCGGACCCGGAGCAGGTTGAGCTGGCTCTGCGTGCCGCCCGTCAGGCCGTCGCCGAACCAGCCGCCGGAGCCGATGCTGATGCTGGCCTGGACGATGTTGAACCCGTCGTCGTAGGGGTCGCGCTCGGGGTGGAGAAAGATCAGCAGCCGGTCCTTCTGGTATTCGTGGAAGACGTAGTTCCAGGCGATCCAAAAGGCGGGCCCCGCGGCGAGGAGCATCAGTCCGAAGTAGAGCTTGCGGGTCTGGGTAACGATCATGATCGCGACCCAGATCACGCCGTAGACCAACGCCGACCCGAGGTCGGGTTCGGCGAAGACGAGCCCCATCGGCACGGCAACGATCAGGATCGAGAGGATGAAATTCGGCAGCTCCCGCATCGCGGGGCCACGGGAACTGACAAATGCGGCGAGGGCCAGCAAGGTCGCCAGCTTGCCGAACTCCGATGGCTGGATCGAGAGCGGGCCGACGACGAACCACCGCTGTGCCCCGGCGATCACCGTGCCGAACTGGAGCACCAGCGCCAACACCGCCAAGCCGACCGCATAGATCACCAAGGCGAAGGAGGCAAAGATCCGGTAGTCGAAGTTGGCGATCGCGACCATAAAGCCGAGGCCGATGGCGCCGTAGAGCGCCTGTTTGACGCCCATGTTGGTCAACCCGATCGGATCCTGGCCGCTGGCGCTCCAGATCGCGACCACCCCGAAGCCCATCAAGACCAACGTTGTGACCAGCAGATAGGGGTCGAAATCCCGCCACCGGTAGCCGAGCAGCGGAACGGAGGACTGGCGGTGGCGGCCATAGGCGCGCCCGGCGATCGCGGCCATCAGAGCACCACCACTTCGTTGATCGTGATGTGGAACTGGCACTCCAACAACTCGGCGGCGTGGCGGCTCATCAGCATGCGGGGTAAGAAAATCTCGAAGTACTGCATCACCGGCGCCATCTGGGTGTCGATGGTGAGTTCCAGGGTGATCGTCTTGGCCGCGGCGTCGACCCGCAAGAACGATGAGGTGGCGGCGTAGTTGACGCGGTCGTGCTGGTCGAAGGTGGTCGGGTCGTTGTTCCGGACGCGGGAGCGGTGGACATCGGACTTGTCGGCCAGGATCAGGGCGGCCGAGACCGGGTGGACCGGTTCACCGAGCCGACCGTGGTCGTCGCCGTGGGAGCCGATCGCGCCGAGGACGACGGCGACGTCGTCCGGGGTCATCCCGAGCCGGTTGAGGATCGGGTGGGCCAGCGTCGCGCCGGTGCTGGCGTGGCCGTGGCGGGAGATCACGTTGCCGATGTCGTGCAGGTACCCCGCGATCGCCGCCAGCTCCTGGTGCCGGGCGTCGAAGCCCAGCAAGCGCAGCACGTTGCGGGCGATGCTGGCGACGAGGCCGACGTGGCGAAACCCGTGCTCGGTGAAACCGAGCACGCCGAGGTTTTTGTTCGCCTGGCGGATGAAGGCCTGGACCTCGGGGTCGACGCGGACCACGTCCAAGCTCAGGCTGGCTTCGCTCCGGGGCGCCGCCGGGGCCGCCGCTGTTTCCGGCTCGACGTCGGTTTTGTTGAACTTGGGTTCCTCGCCGAGGGGAATCAGCACGGCATCGACCGTGTTGATATCGGCCAGTTCGCTGGCGAGGTCGGTCAGGGTCGGGCTGGGATCGGTCGAGGACATGGGAGAGCCACTCCGAACGAGCGCGTCGTTGTCGGCGCGGGGAAGCCAGTATAGGGGTGGTGGTGGCGGGGGACAACCGGCGTTCGCGCCGGTAGAGCCGACCACCGGCCGCCTACCCTCGTTCCCATACCCGGGGTCATGCCGAGCGACGGGAAGACTGACCCGATGCATGGGGGGATGAACGGACCTGGATGCCGCGCACGGACAAACGAAAACCGGCGGGGCGCGGTCGGCGTAGGGTTAATGGTGCCGTTCGCGTCGGGTCCGGCCGGCAACAGGGCAGGGAGGTCGGACCGGGGTGATACCATAGCGGCACGCGCGGGCAACGCCACGGCGCTCGGCCCATCGCGATGGGTGGGCGGCGGCCTCGGGCGGTCCCGCGGAACGGGAGGGCGGCGGTGTTCGTCGTCTCGGACCGGCTGGACGCGGTCCTGCTGGGGTGTTTTTTCTTCGGGCTCCTCTTCGCGGCGGTCTCGCTTCTGACCGGCGCCACCCGCCTCCATTGGCGGCACGGGCGGGTGCACGTACGGCACGGGCGCGGTTTCCAGCCATCCGGCGGCCACGCGGCCCTTTCCCCCTTCAACGACAGCAGCCTGCTCGCCTTTGTCGCCTGGTTTGGCGGCGTCGGCTACCTGGCGCGGAACGCGGTCGGCGCGCCGTGGCCGCTCGCCTTGGCGCTCGGCGCGGTCGGGGGGCTGGGGGCGGGGCTGCTGGTCTTCTGGTGTCTCGCCACGCTTGCCGCCAACCCCGTCGGGGAACTCGATCCGGAGGATTTTCGCCTGCAGGGGACGATCGCCCGCGTCACCTCCTCGATCCGGGCCGATGGCGTCGGCGAAGTCGTTTACGAGCAAGGCGGAGCCCGATGCGTCTCGGCGGCGCGGGCTGCGCACGGGGTGGCAATCGGTCGCGGGACCGAGGTCGTGGTGGTTCAGGTCGAGCGCGGTACGGCCCTGGTCGAGCCGTGGGCGGTGTTCGCGGGGGAGCGCCACGCCGATCTGGTCCCGCGACCCCACGGGCACGACGGGGCGGGCGACTTGCCGCCGCCCGGGGGGCTCCACCCGGAAAACGCCGGGATTCCGGGGGTTCCTCTGGGTATCCTTCCCTGACGCGATCACGCCAACCGGTCGCCTACCGGGCGACCACGGGAGGGGGACGGCCATGCCGGTCGTCGGCGATGCGCTGGACGCGGTCTTTCTCGGCGCGTTCTTGTTCGGCCTGGTCTTCTCGGCGGCGTCGCTGCTGCTCGGGTTCGCCGACGTTGATCTGGACGGCGACCTGTTCGGTGGCGACGACGGCGGCGACGGGGCCGGGATCCTGAATCTGAGTACGATACTGGCCTTCGTCGCTTGGTTTGGTGGCGTCGGGTACCTGGCGCGGCACGCGCTCGATCTCGGGGCGCCGCTGGCGATCGGCGCCGGGGCGCTGGGCGGGGTCGCCGGGGGTGCCTTGATCGCCTGGTTCCTCGCCAAGGTCGTCCGTCCGAACGACACGGCGCTCGATCCAGGAGACTTTCGCCTCGTCGGCACGCTGGCGCGGGTGACGTCGGCGATCCGCGCCAACGGTATCGGTGAGATCCTCTACGAGCAGCAAGGGGTCCGCCAGGTGTCGGCCGCCAGCGCCAAAGACGGCCGGGCCATCCCCCGCGACACGGAGGTCGTGGTCCTGGCGGTGGAGCGGGGGGTGGCGCGGGTCGAACCGTGGGAAGCGTTGCTGGCCGACCGCGAGGTCGGTGCCGGAGCGGGCGCGGGCGAGGTGTCTCGAGCCGGGAACGCGGCGGCGGCGAACGACGTTTGAGTTTTGGCTCGCAACGGTGCCGGCGACCCGGGGTCGCGCGGCGGAGAAAGGAACGTTGGTGGAAGCAACCGGAGTCGTCGTGATCGTCATCGGATTGGTGGCGGTGCTGCTGTTCCTGATCGCCGTCACGGCGACGCTGTTCCGCAAGGTCGGGCCGAACCAAGCCCTGATCGTCTACGGGTTCGGCGGCACCAAGGTCGTCAAGGGCAGCGGCAAGGTCGTCTGGCCGATGGTCCAGCAGGCGCGCGAGCTGAGCTTGGAGTTGATGAGCTTCGACGTCGCGCCGACGCAGGATCTCTACACCGCCCAGGGCGTGGCGGTCAACGTCGAAGCGGTGGCCCAGATCAAGATCAAGTCGGACCCGGTCAGCATCCTGACCGCCGCGGAGCAGTTTTTGAACAAGTCGCTGGAGCAGCGGGAAGGGTTGATCCGGCTGGTGATGGAGGGCCACCTACGCGGCATTGTCGGCCAGCTCACCAGGGAGGCGACCGTGAAGGATCCGGAGATGGTGGCCGACCGGATGCGCGGCAACGTCGCCGACGACGTCAGCAAGATGGGTCTCGAAGTCATTTCCTTCACGATCAAGGAAGTGCGCGATGCCAACGACTACATCTTGAACATGGGCAAGCCGAACGTGGCGATGATCCGCCGCGAGGCCGACATCGCAACGGCGGAGGCCGACCGCGACACCGCGATCAAGCGCGCCCACGCCAGCCGCGAGGCCAAGATCGCCGAGGCCCTGGCCGAGCAGGATCAGGTGATTGCCCAAACCGGCAGCCAGGCCAAGCAGGCCGAGGCGATCCGGGATCTGAACTTGAAGCAGGCCGAGTTCGCGGCGGCGGTCCAGGAGCAACAGGCCGCGGCCGACAAGGCCTACGAGATCCAGACCAACGTCCAGCAGCAGCGGGTCGTCACGGAGCAGGTCAAGATCGAGCAGGCGCGCAAGCAAGGCGAGATCGCGGTCCAGGAGGCCGAGATTTTGCGCCGCGAGAAGGAACTGATCGCCACCGTGCTGCGAGCCGCCGAGGTCGAGCGACAGCGGATCGAGACGTTGGCCGAGGGCGACCGCAACCGCCAGGTATTCCAGGCCACCGGTCAGGCCGAGGCAACCCGATTGGCCGGGCAGGCCGACGCCGAGGTGACGCGGGTCCGGGGTATGGCCGAGGCCGAGATCATCCGCGCCAAGGGCGAAGCCGAGGCAACCGCGATGGGCGTCAAGGCCGAGGCCTACCAGGAGTACAACCAAGCGGCGGTGCTCGACAAGCTGTTGGCAGGGATGCCGGAGATGGTCCGCGCCCTCTCCGAACCGCTGGGCAAGGTCGACAAGATCACGGTGATCTCGACGGGCGGCGACGGCGCCAACGGAGGCGCCGGCATCAACCGCGTCACCAACGACATGACCACGATGATTGCCCAGGTGCCCGCCCTGTTGGAGTCCCTGACCGGGGTCAAGATTGGAGACCTGATGCGCCAGGTGCCGCAGATCAAGGGATCCCTCGACGGCAACGGCGGCGCTGCGGCGCCGGTGACGACGGCGAACGGGCAGACGCCGACGGGCGTCGCGCCAGGAAGCGGGCGGAAGCGGGAGGATGAGGGGTAGGCGCCCCATTCCCTTACCCGCCAGGCCCCCCTTCCCCCGATTCGGGGGGAAGGGGGACCCGGCAGCGCCGCATGCTATCCTTTGCGGTGTCAATAGCCGCGTCTGCCGCCCGGTGGACGGCGCTTAGATCGAGGGTAGCGGGCGATGGCGGATGGGCCGTTCGGATTGCCGATGGACGACGAAGCGCAGGGGTTGCAGGTCGAGGCGATCGGCGAGCCGGGCCAGCGCCGGTTCCGCTTGATGGCGGTCGTCGACGGCGAAACGTATATCGTCTGGATGGAAAAGCAACAGTTGCAGGCACTGGGGATCGCGCTGGAGCAGATGCTCGATCAGTTGCCGGACCGGGGACCGGAGTTGGGCGGATCCTCGCCACCGCTGACGTACGACAACCAGACGCGGCACCAATTCCGGGTCGGGCGGATGGAGTTGGGCTACGACGACCGGCGCAACCGGCTGGTGATCGTCGCCCACGACCTGGAGGAGCGCGGCGCCGGTGGCGGGATCGAGGAACCCCAGGCCGCGTTCAGTTGCCGGATTAGCCGGGCGCAGGCGCGTGACCTCAGCATCACCGCCTCCAGCGTGGTGGCGGCCGGGCGACCGCGCTGCACGATGTGCGGCTCGCCGATGGGGCCGGGTCACCACGTCTGCCCACACCAAAACGGGCACCTGCCGTTGTCGCTGAGCGAAACGGACCTGGACGGGGACGACGACGAGAACGGAGACGACGAGGAGTAGGGCGGACACGGCAGGACGCCAAGGTCGTTGCCGTGGAAAGGGCAGTTCACCCTGACCCCGTCACCTCGGTCTTCCCATTTCGCTGGGGGTAGGACTTTTTGCCCAATCCCGCGACACGGTAAACGATATCGGCTTGACACGGTTCCGTGCTCGACCCTATGATGGGTCCGCCAGCGAACAAAGGCGTTCGTCGTCTGGCGCATCCGGTGGACGAGAGGATCGTCGAACCCGCATGAACGCCCGCGCTTCCCGCCTCGACATTACGGTACTTAGCCTGCTCCCGATTGGGAGCATTTGTCGTGGTGGAGGCCCGGACCAAGCATAAGCGCAGGACAAGCAAGGATTCACCGGACGGTGACACGGGCCTCCCCCACACGGGAGGCTTTTTTGTTGCCGTTGGCCGAGCCTCCCGCCACGTCCGGGACGATCTTCCTCCCGGACCCGAGCGAACAAGAACGGAGCGCGACCATGGTGCTCGCCGACGCCCCGAACATGACCGCCACGGCGCTGGCCGCCCTCGGTGAACGGCCCCCCCACCCCTGGACCGGACAAACCCTCTCCGGCGCCCAGATCACCTGCGCCAGCCTGGAGGCGGAAGGCGTGACCACCGTTTTCGGCTACCCGGGCGGCGCCGTCATCCCGCTCTACGACGCGCTGCCCGGCTCCGGTCTGCATCATGTCCTGGTCCGGTTCGAGCAGTGGGCTGCCCTGGCCGCCGACGCCTATGCCCGTGTCACGGGTCGGGTCGGGGTCTGCATGGCGACCTCCGGCCCTGGCGCGACGAACCTGGTGACCGGCCTCGCCAACGCCCACCTCGACTCGGTGCCGCTGGTCGCCATCACCGGGCAGGTTGGGCAGCCGATGATCGGGCGCGACGCCTTCCAAGAGGTCGACATCACCGGCATCACCCTGCCGATCACCAAACACAACTATCTGGTCCAGCGAGCGGAGGACATCGCGCCGACGATCAAGGAGGCGTTTTACCTGGCCGCCTCCGGTCGGCCGGGACCGGTGCTAGTCGACATCCCGAAAAACGTCTTCGTCGCTAAGGCGCCGTTCCACTACCCGGCGACCGCCCGCCGCGCCGGTTACCAGCCGAGCACCAGCCCGAACATGCGCCAGGTCAAGCTGGCGGCGGAGGCGATCAACCGGGCCGAAAAACCGCTGATCATGGCCGGGCACGGGATCATGCTCGCTGGGGCGACGGATCTGTTCGCCCGGTTCGTCGAGCGGAGCGGGATCCCGGTCGTCTTCACGCTGCTCGGGTTGGGCTGCTTCCCGGAGGACCACCCGCTGGCGCTCGGGATGATGGGGATGCACGGTCACCGCCACGTCAACGCCGCGCTGTCGGAGACCGACCTCTTGGTCAACATCGGCGCCCGCTTCGACGACCGGGCGACCGGCAAGATCTCCGGCTTCATCCCGCAGGCGAAGGTGGTCCACGTCGACATCGACCCGGCCGAGATCGGCAAGAACGTCAAAACCGACGTGCCGGTGGTCGGCGACGCCGCCGAGGTCTTGAAGGCGCTGACCCCCCTGGTCGCGGCACGCCGCTACGGACAATGGACCGGGTGGATCGAGGGGCAGCGGGACGAGGCGCTGCTGGCGGCGCTGGAAGACCGGCCGAACCACCCGGAGCCGTACACGATCATTAAGGCGATCTCGGACGCGAGCGACGGCGAGGCGATCGTCGCCACCGACGTCGGGCAGCACCAGATGTGGACCGCCCAGCACTTCGGGTTCAACCACCCGGACCGTTGGATCACCTCCGGCGGTCTCGGCACGATGGGCTACGGCCTGCCGGCGGCAATCGGGGCCAAGCTGGGGCGACCGGACCTGGAAGTCTGGACCGTCGTCGGCGACGGCGGGTTCCAGATGTCGCTCAACGAGCTGGCGACGGCGGCGCAGGAGAACCTGGACATCAACGTCGCGGTGGTCAACAACGGGTACCTGGGGATGGTCCGCCAGTGGCAGGACCTTTTTCACGCCAAGAACTACTCGGAAGTCGAGATCAGCGGACCCGACTTCGTCAAGCTGGCCGAGGCCTACGGGGTGACCGGGATCCGGGTCAAGACCGACGCCGAGATCCGACCGGCGATCGCGCGGGCTCGATCCATCAAAGGGCCAGTGGTGATCGACTTCGTGATCGAGCCGGAGGCCAACGTCTATCCGATCGTGCCGCCGGGGGCGAGCAACTCGGATGCGCTGCATCGGGCCTTCGACGATACGGACGTGTAGGGGGACAAGCCCTCACCCCGGCCCCGCGGGCCCCCCTCTTCCTTGTCGAGGGAGAGGGGGCGAGACCCCCGGAAGGGGGATGCAAGGAGATTCCGATGAAGAGCGCCCACACGTTGGTGGTGCTGGTGGAGGACCATCCGGGGGTGTTGAACCGAGTGGTCTCGATGATGCGGCGGCGGTCGTTCAACATCGATTCGATCACGGTCGGGCACTCGGAGCAGCCGGGAATCTCGCGGATGACCCTGGTCGTGGTCGGGGAGGACGACGAGGTCGAGCAGGTTGGCAAGCAGCTCTACAAGCTGATGGAGGTGCTGAAAGTCACCGACCTGTCGGACCAGGCGTGCATCGCCCACGAACTGGCCCTGGTCAAGGTGGCGGCGAAGGCGCAGCACCGGGCGGAGATCCTCCAGATCGCGGGGATCTACGACGCGCGGGTGATCGACGCCACGCCGGCCTCCTTGGTCCTCGAAGCGACCGGCAGCGAGCAGAAGATCGACGCCCTGCTGGCGATGCTGCGCGGGTTCGGGATCCGGGAGTTGGTTCGGACCGGGCGGATCGCGATGGCCCGTGGCGGCACGGCGGCGCCGACGAAGGGGATGACGACGGTGAGCAACGGGGTTGGGGACGGGGCGCGGGAACCGCTGGTGGCGCTGACAAATTGAACGACGGGTTGGCCGGGTCGCCGGGCGCGATCGCGGCGGCCACGTTCGCGGCGTCCAAACGCCGGGCTCCGTTGACGATGTCGTTCTGAGGCTGAGGACGGGCGGCGGTTCCAAGGGCGATCCGCCGTAGAATGGCGAAATCGAAAGACGGCGGCAAAGGGAGGATCAGCACCGTGGCGGCGACGATCTACTACGACCAGGATGCGAGCCTGGACGCGCTTTCTGGCAAGACCGTGGCGATCATCGGTTACGGCAGCCAGGGTCATGCGCACGCCTTGAACCTGCGAGACTCGGGGGTCCAGGTCGTGATCGGCCTGCACGAGGGGAGCAAAAGCCGGGACAAGGCACGGGCCAACGGTCTCAGGGTCGAGTCGGTGGCCGACGCGGCGGCGATGGCCGACGTGATCATGGTCGTGGTCCCAGACCAAACCCAGAAGAAGGTCTACGACGAGAGCATCGCGCCCCACCTGGCGCCGGGCAAGACCCTGATGTTTGCCCACGGCTTCAACATCCACTTCGGGCAGATTAACCCCCCGGAGGGTGTGGACGTGACGATGATCGCGCCCAAGGCGCCGGGGAACCGGGTTCGCGAGCTGTTCGAAGAGGGCGTCGGGGTGCCGGCCCTGGTCGCGGTCCACCAGGACGCCAGCGGGCAGGCGAAGCAGAACGCCCTCGCCTACGCCAAGGCGCTGGGGTCGCTTTCGGCCGGGGTGCTCGAAACGACGTTCCAGGAAGAGACCGAGACCGACCTTTTCGGCGAGCAGGCGGTGCTCTGCGGCGGCGTTTCGGCCTTGATCCAGGCGGGGTTCGAGACGCTGGTCGAGGCGGGCTACCAGCCGGAAAGCGCCTACTTCGAGTGCCTGCACGAGGTGAAGCTGATCGTGGATTTGATCTACGAGGGCGGTCTGACCTACATGCGCGACGTGGTCAGCGAGACCGCCGAGTACGGCGACTACACCGCCGGGCCGAAAATCATCGACGCCCACACCCGGGCGGCGATGAAGGAGTTGCTGGCCCGAATCCAGGACGGTTCATTCGCCCGCGAGTGGGTGGCCGAGAACGAAAGCGGGCGCGAGAACTTCCTCGCCATGCGCTCGGCCGCCAAGGAGAGCCAGCTCGAAGCGGTCGGCGTCGAGTTGCGGGGCATGATGCCGTTCCTGAAGAAGGGCCGTCGGCCCCAGGTCCAGTCGCAACCGGCCGCGCCGGCCGGAGTAGGGAGCTCGTCGTGAGCCACGCCGAACCGCACGTACCCGCAGCCGACCGCGTGATCGTCTTCGACACGACCTTGCGCGACGGCGAGCAATCGCCCGGTGCGACCCTAACCGCCGACGAAAAGTTGGAGGTCGCCGACGCGCTGGTCGCGCTCGGGGTCGACGTGATCGAGGCCGGGTTTCCGGCCGCGTCCCCGGGCGATTTCGAGGCCGTGCGTGCCATCGCCGCCCGGGTCAAGGGCGCAACGGTCGCCGGCTTGGCCCGCTGCAACGAGGGCGACATCGAGCGGGCGGCACGGGCGGTGCAGGGCGCGCAGCGGCCCCGGATCCACACCTTCATCGCCACCTCGGAGATCCACCTCACCCACAAGCTGCGCCTCAGCCGGGAGCAGGTGCTGGACCGGGTCGGGCAAATGGTGGCCTTCGCCCGCGGCTTTGCGGAGGACGTCGAGTTCTCCGCCGAAGACGCGACGCGCTCGGACTGGGATTTCCTGGTCGCGGTGTTCGGCCGGGCGATTGAGGCCGGGGCGACCACCCTCAACGTGCCGGACACCGTCGGTTACACCACCCCCGACGAGTACACCGCGCTGATCCAACACCTGCAAACCCGCGTCCCGGGGATCGAGCGGGCGATCGTCTCGGTCCACTGCCACGACGATCTGGGGATGGCGACCGCCAACACCCTGGCGGCGGTCGCGGCCGGGGCGCGCCAGGTCGAAGTGACGATGAACGGCATTGGCGAGCGGGCCGGCAACACGTCGCTCGAAGAAGTGGTGATGGCGCTTGCCACCCGCGGCACCCAGTTCGGCGGCGCGATCACCGGCGTCGTTAAGGAGCGGTTGGTGCCGACCAGCCGCCTGGTCAGTTCGCTGACCGGGTTGGCGGTTCAGGTCAACAAGGCGATCGTCGGCGCCAATGCCTTCTCCCACGAAGCGGGCATCCACCAGGATGGGATGCTGAAGGACCGCTCCACCTACGAGATCATGAACCCGACCGACGTCGGCTGGGAAGGGACCAAACTGGTCCTCGGCAAGCACTCCGGCCGGGCCGGGTTCCGCTCTACCCTCGGCGACCTCGGGATCCGGCTCGACGACACGCAGCTCACCGAGGCGTACCAGCGCTTCCTGGTCCTGGCCGATCGCAAACAGGCGGTCACGGCCGCCGACCTCATTGCCCTGGTCGGTGACCAGCTCGAAGCCGCCGCCGACGGGTTGCGGTTGGACCGCT
Organism: uncultured Thermomicrobiales bacterium; assembly: GCA_902806325.1. GTDB lineage: Bacteria > Chloroflexota > Chloroflexia > Thermomicrobiales > UBA6265 > CADCWE01. The sequence continues at coordinate 12,194 of CADCWE010000170.1, forward strand.
GGAACGCCAGCCTCGGCAGCAACGGTCCGGCGACGGCGAGCGTGGTCGTCCTCCGCGGCGGCGACGAGTTGGTCGGCGACGGGGCGGGCAACGGCCCGGTCGACGCCCTCCTCAAAGCGATCGACGCCGCCGTCGGCCTCCCGAACGAACTGGAGTACTACCACGTCGAGGCGGTGACGCCGGGAGAGGATGCCCAAGGGCGGGTCCACGTCCGGATCCGGGCCGAAGGTTCCGTCTACAACGGCCACGGATTGGCGACCGATATCGTGGAGGCCAGCGCGCGGGCCTATCTGGCGGCGTTGAGCCACCTCGAGCGGGGCCAGCAGGCGGCGGTGATCCCGGGTCCGGGGTCGTCGGTCTCGCGGTGGTCGTAGATCCCAGGATGGTGTAGCGGCGGGCCCGCGGGTCCGCTTGGTTCGCAATCATCTATGGTTGCGTCCGACACCCACGTCCGCGACCCTCGACCGGGTGGACCAGCGGGTCCGACCCGACAACGCGATGGACGCCTCGTCATCGGTGGGGATTCAAGCGCATGACACCGAAAACCCTCAGCGACAAGGTTTGGGACCGGCACGTCGTCCACGCGGCGGAAGGGGAGCCGGACCTGCTCTACGTGGACTTGCACCTCATCCACGAGGTGACGACGCCGCAAGCCTTCGATGGCCTGCGATTGGCCGGACGGGGCGTGCGGCGGCCCGATCTGACGGTGGCGACGGCCGACCACAACGTCCCGACGGTCCACATCGAGCGCCCGATCGAAGACCCGATCTCGGCAACCCAGGTCTCGACGCTGACGCGCAACTGCGCCGAATTCGGGATCAAGCTCTACCCGATGGGCGACCCGGGGCAGGGCATCGTCCACGTGATCGGCCCGGAGTTGGGGTTGACTCAGCCGGGGATGACCATCGTCTGCGGCGACAGCCACACCTCCACCCACGGCGCATTCGGGGCCCTGGCATTCGGGATCGGGACCAGCGAAGTCGAGCACGTCCTGGCGACGCAGAGCCTGCCCCAACTGCGGCCGAAGACGATGGCGATCACGATCGAGGGCGAGGCGCCTCCCGGCGTGACAGCCAAGGACCTCATTCTGGCCGTGATCGGCCGGATCGGCACCGGCGGTGGGATCGGCTCGATCGTCGAGTATCGGGGCGCCGCCATCCGCGCCCTCTCGATGGAAGGCCGGATGACGGTCTGCAACATGTCGATCGAGGCGGGGGCGAAGGCGGGCCTGATCGCGCCCGACGACACCACCTTCGCCTACCTCGAAGGTCGACCGCACGCGCCTCGGGGCGCGGACTGGGAACGGGCGCTCGACGATTGGCGCACGCTGCCCACCGACGACGCGGCGCAATTCGACCGCGAGGTGGTCTTGGACGCGTCCCGGATCGCGCCGCACGTCTCCTGGGGCACCAACCCGGCCCAGGTCGCCTCGATCGACGGCGCGGTGCCCGACCCCGAGGCGATGACGGACCCGGCGGCGCGGGAGTCGGCGGCGCGGGCGCTCGCCTACATGGACCTCCGGCCCGGAACGCCGCTGCGCGAGATCGCGATCGACACGGTCTTCATCGGCTCCTGCACCAACAGCCGGATCGAGGACCTGCGGATCGCGGCGTCGGTGGTCGAAGGCCGGACGGTGCGGTCCGGTCTGCGGGCGATGGTGGTCCCCGGTTCGATGCGGGTCAAGGCCCAGGCCGAGGCCGAAGGGCTGGACCGCGTCTTCCGCTCCGCGGGGTTCGAGTGGCGCGCCGCCGGCTGCTCGATGTGCCTCGGCATGAACACGGACCAAGCCCAACCCGGCGAGCGCTGCGCTTCGACCTCCAACCGCAATTTTGAAGGCCGTCAGGGACGCGGCAGCCGGACCCACCTGGTCTCGCCGGCGATCGCGGCGGCGACGGCGATCGCGGGGACGTTTACCACGCCGGGCGACCTGAATTAGCCCTCAGCCGTCAGCCGTCAACAACCTCAGCCCTGGGTTGGCGGCTGGCGGCTTCGTTACGGAGAACGCCATGGACCCCGTGCGCCTCATCACCGGCACGGCGCTGCCGTTGGACCGATCGGACGTCGACACCGATCAGATCATCCCGGCCCACTGGCTGCGGCGGGTTGAACGGACCGGGTTCGGGAAGGGGCTGTTCTCGTCCTGGCGGGAGAACGAGCCGGGGTTTGTGCTCGACCGGCGGGAGTATGCCGGGGCCAGCATCCTGGTCGCCGGACCGAACTTCGGGGTCGGCTCGTCGCGGGAGCACGCGGTCTGGGCCCTGATGGATTTTGGGTTCCGGGCGGTGGTGTCGCCCCGGTTCGGCGACATCTTTCGCACCAACGCGACCAAAACCGGGTTGGTGCCGGTGGTGGTCGAACCGGCGGTCGGTGAGGCATTGCTGCGGGCGGTCGAAGCCGACCCGACGCTGGTGGTGACGGTGGACGTCGAACGCCGGTTGGTCACGGCGTTGGCCGCCGGAATCCAGGCGCCGTTCCCGATGGACGATTTTACCCGTTACCGGTTGCTGGAAGGGCTAGACGACATCGGATTGACCCTGGTCCACGCCGACGCGCTGACCGCCTACGAGCAAACCCGGGCCGCGTGGCTGCCGACGGTGCCACTCCGTGGTTAACGCCGGGATCGTACTGCTGCCCGGCGACGGCGTCGGGCCGGAGGTGATGGCCGAGGCGGTCAAGACCCTGCGGGCGGTCGAGGTGCGGTTTGGGCACCGGTTCGAGACCGTCGACGCCAAGATCGGCGGGGCGGCGATCGACGCCTACGGGGTGCCGTTGCGGCCAGAAGATATCGCGGCGTGCCGGGCGTCGGACGCCGCGCTGCTGGGGGCGGTCGGTGGGCCGAAGTGGGACGACCCGGGGGCCAAGGTCCGCCCGGAGCAGGGCCTGCTCCAGATCCGGCGGGCGCTCGGCTTGTACGCCAACCTGCGCCCGGTGGCGGTGCTGCCGGGCCTGGAAGGCGCGTCGCCGCTGAAGCCGGAGCTGGTCCGAGGGGTCGACCTGCTGGTGGTGCGGGAACTGACCGGAGGGATCTACTTCGGTCGCCCCTCGCGGGAGTGGCGGGAGCGGCGGGGCCGGGCGGCGGTCGACACGCTGGTCTACCGCGAGCACGAGATCGTCCGGGTCGCACGGTTGGCGTTCGAGCTGGCGCGGGAGCGGCGGGGCAAGGTCGCCAGCGTCGACAAGGCGAACGTCCTCGCGTCGTCGCGCCTGTGGCGGAGCGTGGTCGGCGAGGTGGCGCGGGAGTACCCCGACGTGGCCGTGGAGCACGTCCTCGTCGACGCGATGGCGATGCATTTGGTGCGTGGACCGGCCCGCTTCGACGTGATCGTGACCGAGAACATGTTCGGCGACATCCTGACCGACGAGGCGTCGGTGCTGGCCGGCTCAATCGGGTTGTTGCCATCGGCCAGCTTGGGTGCCCCGCGCGGCGACAACGGCCGCCGCTTCGGTTTGTACGAGCCGATCCACGGCAGCGCGCCGGACATCGCCGGGCAGGGCAAGGCGAACCCGGCCGGGATGATCCTCTCGGTGGCGATGCTGCTCCGTTCGTCGCTGGGTTTGGATGCGGAAGCGGCGGCGGTGGAGGCGGCCGTGGCGGCCGCGATCCAAGCCGGGGTGCGGACCGGCGATCTCGGCGGCGCGGCGACGACGGCGGCGTTCGGGGACGCGGTGGCGGAACGGCTGCGGCCATAAGCGTGTCGCGGCCGGATGATAGGATGGGTGGCGCGTCGCCGGGTGGGCGCGGAGGAAACAACCTCGGGTCCGACCGTCTGGTGCCCGGTTGTTGACGATCGAGATCGATCGTCTGCCCTCCTGATGACGCCGGACGACGCCACCGCAGCGCACGTTTCCTACCGGGAGTGATCCGATCGTGTTGATCGCCCGAACCTACGAGCAGATTGCGCTCGACGAACCAGAGCGGAGATGGGAACTCGTCGATGGCGAGCTTCGAGCCAAGCCGGACATGAGCGTCGACCACAACTACGTGATGTACGAGTTGACGCGCCAGTTAGCGATCCAACTCGATCCCAGTCGTTTCCAGTATCGGATGAACACGGCGCTGACCCACCACTCGGCGGAGAACGTTTTTGTCCCCGATGTGCTGGTGGTTCCGGTCGCGTTGGTGGATTCGTTCGTCGGGCGATCATCCCGGTTCGAGGTCTACGCCGAGCCGCTGCCGTTCGTGGTCGAAGTCTGGTCGCCATCAACCGGATCCTCCGACGTCGCCGCCAAGCTGCCGCGCTACCAAGAGCGGGGCGATCTCGAATTCTGGCAGATCCACGCGCTGGCGCCGTGCGTGATGGTCTGGCGGCGACAAGCGGACGGGTCCTATCGCGACGCCCACCTGGTTTCGAGAACCGTGGCGCTCCACGGATTGCCCGACATCAGGATCGACCTCGACCGGATGTTTGGGACCATGCCGTTGCGTTGAGCGATCGAAGCGAACGGGGAACCGAATCCCAACCGGAGGAGGGCAATGGCGCCCACCACCGCCGACGAAAAGAGACCCATCAGGGCGCCTCCGACAGCCGCTCCACGGCGTCCAACGCCAGGGTCCAGGCGGCGGCTTGATCGACGTAGTAGACGGGGTCGTTGAATCCGGCGGTGACGACGAAGAGGCGGTCGTCGGCGCGGCGCAGCAGCCAGGTGAGGTTGAGGACGCCCGCCTCGTAACCGCCCTTGTGGCCGGTGTAGGGCCAGGCGGCGCGGTCGAGGACGCCGCCTCGGTTGAGCCCGAGGATGGGCCAGATCGGGGCCAGGTCGGGCTGCTCGGCCATCGCGGCCAGATGACCCAGGGCGCGGCAGATCTCGGTCGCGGAGGCGAACCACTCGATGGAGTCGATCCGCTTCGGCGCCACCCATTCGCCTAAGTCCTCGGTAAGGAAGCGCATCGGACCGACGCGGTCGGCGAGGAAGCGCCGCTGGGTGGCATCGTCGGCGGTGAGGTAGGCGTCGGTGTCGTCGGCCGGGATCGAAATCTTGAACGCGAACATCTCTCGGGTCAGTAGGAACGGGGTGTTGACGGCGGGGTCACCGTGGCCGAGCGGGGCTTGGGCGGCTTCGACGTTCTCGCGCCCAAGACGGGCGATTAGGTGGTCGGTGGCGGTGTTGTCGCTGTCCTCGATCATCCGCTCGGCGTAGTGGCGCAGGCTGTGGCGCAAGCCTTCGGGTTGGTAGCGCATGCCCCCGGAAGGCAGGCTCTTCAGCGCGTCTTGGATCGGCAGTGATTCGGACCAGGCGACCTCGCCGGCGGCGACCTGACGCGCCAGTTCCGCCAGCACGTACAGCTTAAAGGTCGAGCCAACGGCGAGACGACGATCCGGTGTCAGGCCATGGACCGGGATGCACGCGCCATCCCTGACCTCGGCGGCAAGGAAGTTGGTCCCAGGCGCGACGGTGGCAAACGCGGCGTCGAAGCGGCGCCAATCGGCGTCGCGGGTTTGCCCGCCGGGGTCGTCGGCCGATGCTGGCAACCCAACGCCGAACGGGAGCAGTACGAGGACGAGAAGGAGGGCGAGACCGGGCCGCGACGTCCGCGTCATGGCGCATGGACCTCCTGACGCACCGCGCGTTGACCGCGGCGCGGCGTGGCATGGCGTGGCGCGGGGGCGACGCGATCGTCATTGGGTGCGGGGTTGGACAACGGCTCTCCGACCGGTCTACGCCGTGGACGCCCCGGCGGATTGATCCCGGCCGGCGAGAGGCGCGCCGTTAGCCGGTGAGGGGGAAGACCGCGTAGGTCTCCAGCGGAGGATACGGCTCGTCGACGCGGAGGGTAAGGATTTCGACCTGGGTCACTGGAAAGGTGCCGAACCGGTGATCCCGCCAGGCGGCGAGGGCGGCGGGGAGGTTGCCCAGCGGGGCGTTGGCGGTGTAGTGGGCGAGGGTGACGTGGGGCAGATAGGCGAACTTGGGGATCGTCGTGACCGCGGCGACATCGCGCAAGCGGGCGTGTAGGCGGGCACACCGGCCACGATCGTGGACGTCCAGGAACGCGGCGTCCTGAAAGGAGTTGGCGCCGCCGAGCGTGATCGAAAAGGGGGGCAGGGCGCCGATCGGGGCGGCGGCGGCCCCGGCGAATTCATCGAGCCGGGCGGGGCTGATCTCGTCTCGGCGCCCGGGCTTGGCGCAGACGAAGCCGAGTTCTTGCAAGGTAATGTGGAGAAAATGGTCCGGGTGGACGCGAGCGTAGGGAAAGGTGCGCAGCGCGGCGCGGAACTCATCGAGGGCCGGTTGGAGGGCGGCGGCGGGCACGCGAACAGCGCAGACGGCGTAGACGCCGTCGTGGGAGCGCCAATCGGCGGTGTCGTGACGTCCGTCGGCGACGGCGCGGAACGAGCGGAACGCCTGCCAGAGACGGCGAAAGGCCTCGTCTTGGTCCATCGTCGCCTCCCCGGCGGGGCTTGGACGGTGACGCCGGGCGGGCCGAGCGGGTCGACGGATCGGCGCGCGTGGTCAGCCGTCGATCCGCTTGACCGTCAGTTTGGATTGACCACCGGGGGTCATCACAAAGGCGTCCTGACCGGGGCGCTTGCCGAGCAGGGCCTTGCCGATGGGGGACTCGTTGGAGATCAGGCCGGAGGCGGGTTTGGCTTCGATCGCGCCGACGATGGTGTAGCGCTCCTCGTCGCCGTCGAAGTCCACGACCACGGTGCTGCCAAGGCCGACCACGTCGCGGGGCCGGTTTGCCTCGTCCATCACCACCGCGTTGCGCACCATCGCCTCGTACTCGGCGATCTTGCGCTCGGTCAGCGCCTGCTCGTCGCGCGCCGCGTCGTAGGCGGCGTTCTCCCGCAGGTCGCCGTGGGAGCGGGCCTCGGCGACGGCGGCGATCACGGCCGGTCGCCGGACCTCGGTCAGTTCCTTCAGCTCTTGCTTCAATCGCTCCAGACCATCGGCGGTCACGGGGATGGGGTTGGCTGGCATGGCGGTCCCTTCGGGTTAGTGGGCGGTGGGTGGTCGGCGGTGGGCAGTGAGGGAGTGACGAGCCATCAGCCGTCGGTCGGCCGCACGGCGTCCGTCGTTCTGACCACTGCTCACTGCCCACCGCCCACTTCGATCGTGCATTCGATCTCGACGGCGATCTGGTTCGGGAGGGCGACGAAGCCGACGGCGGAGCGGGTGTGGCGACCGGCATCGCCGAGGACTTCGACGAAGAGGTCGGAGCAGCCGTTGATGACCTTCGGTTGATCGCCGAAGTCGGGGGCGCAGTTAACCATCCCGAGAACCTTCACCACGCGGGCGATCCGGTCCAGGTCGCCGAGGGCGTCCTTGGCGGTGGCGAGGATCGCCAGGCCGACCTCGCGGGCGACGGCGTAGCCCTGCTCGACCGTCAGGTCGGCGCCGACCTTGCCGGCCGGGGCGTTCGGGCCGGGACCCGTGCCGGAAATGAAGAGCAGGGTGCCGGTTTGGACGAAACGGACGTAGTTGGCCACCGGCCGGATGGGTTCCGGTAGGGCGAGGCCGAGTTCTTGGAGGCGGGCTTCGACGCGCATGGTTGATCCCTCACCTGTACTCAGGGGCCCAACCCCTCCCCCGAACGCGGGAGAAGGGAGCAATGACACGAACCTCGTGGTGCGATGCGGTCAGCGGCGGCCGAGGACGTCGCCGATGCGCTGCACGGCGCGCTCCAACAGCTCGTCGCCGGTGGCGAAGGAGAGGCGGATGTGACCCTCGCCGGCCGGGCCGAAGGCGACGCCGGGGGTGCCGGCGACGTGGGCTTCCCGGAGCAGGAGGTCGGAGAGCGCCATCGAATCCATCCCGGTTTCGCGGGCGTCGAAGAAGGCGTAAAAGGCGCCCTCGACGAGCGGGCAGGTGATGCCCTTGATCGCGCTCAGGCCCTCGGCGACCATCCGGCGGCGGCGGTCCCAGGCCCGGACCATCTCGCCGATGAACGCCTGCGGCCCGGTCAGGGCGGCGACCCCGCCGGCCTGGGCGAACGAGGTGGCGCAGGTGACGGAGTGGGAGTGGACCTTGGCGATCTCCTCGATGAGGACCGGCGGCCCGGCGACGTAGCCGAGACGCCAGCCGGTCATCGCGTAGGCCTTGGAGAGGCCGTTGAAGGTCAGGGTCCGATCGGCCATCCCCGGCAAGGTCGCCATGCTGGTGTGGGTGAGGCCGTCGTAGAGGATTTTCTCGTACATCTCGTCGGCGTAGACGAGCAGGTCGTGCTCGCGGGCGAGGTCGGCAACGGCGACCAGCTCGTCGGCGGCGAGCACGCGCCCGGTCGGGTTGTTCGGGGAGTTGATCAGGATGCCGCGGGTCTCAGGCGTCACGGCGGCTTCGAGGATGTCCCGTGTCACCCGAAAATTGTCGTCGGGGTCGAGGGCGACGCCGACCGCCCGACCGCCGGCGATCTCGATCATCGGCCCGTAGGAGACCCAAGCCGGTTCCAAAACCAGGATGTCGACGCCCGGTTCGACCAGGGCCAGGATCGCCTCGAAGAGGGCGGCCTTGGCGCCGGGAGTCACGACGATTCCCTTGGCGGGGTCGGCCTCGATCCCGTTCTCGGTCCGCAGCTTCTCCGCGATCGCCTGGCGGAAGGCCGGCGTGCCGGGGGAAGCGACGTAATGGGTGTCGCCGGCGTTCATCGCGTCGACGGCGGCGCGGCGGATGTGCTCCGGGGTGATGAAGTCCGGGTCGCCGCCGCCAAGGTCGATCACGTCGACGCCCTGGGCCTTGAGGGCGCGGGCGCGGTCGGAGACCGCCAGGGTCGGTGAGGGGGCGAGGTTGCGGACCCGGGCGGCCAGGAAATCGGCCGGGGTACGCCGGGTCTGGGCAGGGACGGACATCGGACCTCCGTTCCGGTCGGTCGCGGTTCGAGCCCGCCCGTCGACGACGGCGCGGGGGCAACGCGGGCAAGTTTACCCGGAATCCGGTTCGGCCATCGCCCTCGTCGCGCGGGAGCATCGTTGACAAAAGCAACGATCCCAGGCAGCATCCGCGTCGGATTTGCCGCATGGGAGGATGAGGGGGCGATGGACGGGGACGCAACGGCGGAGCGGATCGCGGCGGTGCGGGCGTTCAACCGGTTCTGGACCAGGGCAATAGGGGCGCTCGACGAGGGCTACCTGCGCGGCCCGTATTCCTTGACCGAGACCCGGGTGCTCTACGAGTTGGCACACCGTGACGCGTTAACCGCGTCCGACCTGGCGCGCGACCTGGGATTGGATTCCGGCTACCTGAGCCGGATCCTGCGCGGCTTCGAGCGGCGCGGCCTGATCGCCGTGGAACCGGTCCCGGAGGACCGGCGCCGCCGCCGCTTGGGGTTGACCGGCGCGGGGCGCGCCGCGTTCGCGCCGCTGGAGGAGGCGTCGCGGGCGCGAACGGGCGTGCTCCTTGCCCGGGCTTCGGAGGAGGACCAGGAGCGGCTGACCGCGGCGATGACGACGATCTGCGCCGTGCTCCAACGGGATCCCGCCACGACCGATTCGGGGTTCCGGCTGCGAGCGCCGGGTCCGGGCGACTTGGGCTGGGTGGTGGCGCGGCACGGCGCCCTCTACGCCGCGGAGTATGGCTGGGACGAGCGGTTCGAGGCGCTGGTGGCGGGGATTGTGTCCGGCTTCGGCGCCGGGCACGACCCGGCGCGGGAGCGGTGCTGGATCGCGGAGCGACACGGAACGAACGCGGGGTCGGTCTTTTTGGTCCGCCAGAGCGACGAGGTGGCCAAGCTGCGTCTGCTGCTGGTGGAGCCGTGGGCGCGCGGGGCGGGGATCGGGCGCGGGCTGGTCGAGGCGTGCATCGCATTCGCGCGGGATGCGGGCTACCGCAGGCTAACCCTGTGGACCAACGACGTGTTGGTTGCGGCGCGGACGATCTACGAGCGGGCGGGGTTCCGATTGGTCGCCGCGGGGCCGCACCGGAGCTTCGGGCACGACCTGGTGGGGGAGACGTGGGAGTTGGGGTTGTGAGGGTGGGGATCGGATCGTTCGCGAACGGCTTTGTCCGACGGGACGACGAGCGCCGCCCGGGTATGCGGATCTGGTCGCCAGCATCGGGCGGACACGGGCGTCGCCCCGGCAACGTCCTTGCCTTCTCCGAACCCTCGGGCCTCGGAAGACGCCGTTTGGAGAAGCGGCTCCCCGTGTCCGCCCGGTCCCCGGGCTCGATCCGATGGGGGCGGAACTCCACCGCCCGGCACTCCCTCCTGGACACGATCGCCGCCGACTGCTACGGTTGGCACTCCCCACCAGACAATGCCAATTTGTTAGCACTCCCCCTTGTAGAGTGCCAATCGGTGTGCTAAGCTATTGCGTGGCGAAAGCCGAGGGGGGCAGCGCGGGTTGCCCCTTCCCGGCGTTGGACCAGCAGTAGGCGAGAGGAGGCCGGAGAACGATGGCGAAGGCAACGGAAAGCAACGGCACGGCGGTGGCGAGCAAGCTGCAACCGCTCGGCGATCGGGTGGTCGTCAAGCCGGCCGCGCGCGAAGAGATGACCAAGAGCGGTTTGGTGCTGCCGGACACCGCCAAGGAGAAGCCGCAGCGCGGCTCGGTCATCGCCGCCGGCAAGGGCCGCCGCGACGACGACGGCGACCGGATCGAGATGGACGTCAAGGTCGGCGACGAGGTGCTGTTCGCTAAGTACGCCGGGACCGAGTTCAAGC
>CADCWE010000170.1:22904-23215 GCA_902806325.1 uncultured Thermomicrobiales bacterium
GAAGGTCATTGAGTTCAACGAAGCGGCGCGGCGCTCCCTCAAGGAAGGCGTCGACGTCCTGGCCAACGCGGTCAAGACCACCCTCGGCCCGAAGGGCCGCAACGTTGCCCTCGACAAGAAGTTCGGCGCCCCGACGGTCACCCACGACGGCGTCACCGTCGCCAAGGAGATCGAACTCGAGAACCACTTCGCGAACATGGGCGCCCAGCTCCTCAAGGAAGCGGCGACCAAGACCAACGATGTCGCCGGCGACGGCACCACCACCGCCACCGTGCTTGCCCAGGCGATGGTCCACGAGGGCATGCGCAACC
>CADCWE010000171.1 GCA_902806325.1 uncultured Thermomicrobiales bacterium
CGCCTTTCCTCGGCCCCCCCACCGGGGGCCGAGCGTACGCGGAATTACCCCCCGTTTCCGGGGGCTACCCCCCGCCCCGGGGCAGGTTGCCCACGCGCTCCTCGCCCGTCCGCCGCGTGACGCCCCCGAAGGGGCGCCCGCCCGACTTGCATGCATTAGGCACGCCGCCAGCGTTGATCCTGAGCCAGGATCAAACTCTCCACCAAGGCCGCCGCGCCCCCCTCCCCCCGCCCGAAGGCCGGGAAAGGGCGACCGGCGGCGCGTCTGCGTGGTTCTGGGTCCCGCGGACCCGGACCCGCGCGCTGCCGCGCTTCTCCGGGCGCCCCTCGCCGGGGCGCCCGCTCCGTCTTCGGCGCGCCGGGCCCCCCCAGCCGCCGGATCGTCTCCGATCCCGGGCCGGGGGCCGCGCGCCAGCTTGTCAAGGTGCGGCGGAGAATAAGAACCGCCCCATCGCTGGGGCGGGACAGGCTGCTCCCCTTGGCGGTGATCCCGCCTCGGAGCGGTTTGGCACGTCTCCCGACGCCCTACCTCACGCCCGCCTCCCGTTCTCCAGACGCTTCGCCCTTACGGACGAAACCGCCGCCGGTTTCACCCGTCGGCGCACCGTATTCTAGCGTCTCCTTGCCAACCGTGTCAAGGCGACTTCACGCCCGTTTACCGTTTGGCCCGCCGGTTTCCCGACGGTGGTTGAGGCGCCGGATCCGGCGTCTTTGCGTTCCGCCGCGCCGTGAAAACCTCGTCGTCGGCGGCGCCGAGACTCGGCTTGGGCGGCAGAACGGCGCGTAGCTTACCCCTGTCCGAACCGGGTGTCAAGGGAACGATGACGCGACGTTTGGGCGCCGTTGCCCATACCGTCCCATTCCAAGATTCTGCCCGCGACGTTCTTGCTCGCGACGGCCGGGCTTGTGCGCGCCCGGATCCCGCGTCCACCCGCATGTATACTTCGGAGTCGCCCATCACCGTCCCGTGGGCCTGGCGGCGTCCGTTCTCTGCCCGGACCGCCTCAGCTTGCCCAAGCACCCCGTTCGAGGAGATCGTCGTGGTCCTCGCCCAACCTCAACCGCTGACCCTCCATCCCGCCGCCTCCCCGGCGCGGTTGCCCGACAACGGCAAGCGCTTCTTCATTTGGACCATCGGCTGCCAAATGAACGAGGCGGACAGCGCCAAGGTGGCCGCGATGCTGCAAGAGGTCGGGTACCGGCGCACCGAAGTCGAGCAAGAAGCCGACATCGTGGTGCTCAACTCGTGCGTCGTGCGCCAGGCCGCCGAGGACAAGGTGGCCGGCAAACTGAACGCCCTGATCAAGCTCAAGCGCGAGAAGCCAGAAACTCCGCTCGTGCTGACCGGCTGCATGGTGACCAACCAGCAGGACAAGCTCCGAGAGCGATTTCCCCACGTCGACCTGTTCTTCGACCCGTCGGACTTCGACCAACTCCAACGCGTCGTCCCGGAGTTGGCCGACCTCGACGACGACCTTCTTCAGTTGCCGCACTACTACGCGCCGGTGGGCGAAGGCGCATCGTCCGCCGTCGCCGCCTTCGTGCCGATTATCTACGGCTGCAACTTCCTCTGCTCCTATTGCATCGTCCCCTACCGAAGGGGCAAGGAGACCAGCCGGCCCCAAGTCGACATCGTGCGCGAAGTCGAGCGGTTGGTTGCCAGGGGCGTGCGTGAGGTGACGCTGCTCGGCCAGACCGTCAACGCCTACGGCCATGATCTATCGGAGAAGACCGGACTTGCCGATCTCCTGAGAGCGGTTGATGCCGTGCCCGGTTTGGAGCGCCTGCGGTTCTTGACCTCGCATCCCAAATACATGTCCGACGAGATCATCGACGCCATGGCCGACCTGCCCAGCGCCTGCGAGCACATGAACCTGCCCGTCCAAGCCGGCGACAACGAGGTGCTGCGCCGAATGCGCCGGACCTATACCCGCGAACTTTGGCAGGAGCGGATCGACTATACCCGGCGGCGGATGCCCGGCGTCACGGTCGCCACCGACATCATCGTCGGCTTCCCCGGCGAAACGGACGCCCAATTCCAGCAAACCCACGACTTGCTCGAAGATGTCGGCTGCGACAAAGTCCACCTGGCGATGTACTCGCCACGACCCGGCACCCTTTCGGCCCGCTGGGAGGACGACGTGCCGCACGAGGAGAAGCTCCGCCGGCACCACATCCTGGAAGCACTTCAAGAGCGCCAATGCACCGAACGCAACGCGAAGCGGTTCGGCGAGACGGTCGAGATCCTGGTCGAAGGGCGTGCGAAAGGCCGCTGGAGCGGCCGGACGCGAGGCAACCAACTGGTCCACGTCGCGGACGACCGGGACCTTCTGGGCCATCTGGTCGACGTCCGGATCACGCGGACCAGCCCGTGGTATTTCATCGGCGAGCCGGTCGGTTCGCCGCGTTAAACACCGAACGTTTCGGCCCAGCCCGGGGCCGGCGAACCGCGAACTAAAGGAGCGAACGATGGTCACACGAGAAAAACCGAAAACCAAACGCCAACTGGTCGAAGAAGCGCGCCGAGCCAGCCTCGACGGACGCTGGGACGAGGCCGTCGAGCTCAACCGCTTGTTGATCGAGCGCTTTCCCCGCGACGCCGAAGCGCACAACCGGCTCGGCCGGATCTACACCGAGCGGGGAAAGGCGGCCGAGGCTGTCGAAGAGTACAGCGCCGCGCTGCGGATCGACCCAGCGAACATGATCGCGCGGCGGAACCTGCAACGGCACGATCTGCTGCGCCAAAAGGGGATCGCCGTCGAGGACGGTGGAACGCCGATTCCCCGCACCGCAGTCTTCATCGAAGAAGTTGGCAAAACGTGGGTCGACGAGCTGGTCAACCCGATCGCCACGGAGCGGCTGGCCGCGATCACCTCCGGCGTCCAGCTCCAGATCGCGATCCAGGACGACCGGTTGGTCGTTAGCACGCTCAAAGGCGAGCGCCTGGGCGAGATCGAGGCAAAAACCGCCGAGCGCGTGATCGCCCTGATGACCGGCGGCAACCGGTACGAGGTCTACGCCCTCGGCACGTCGAACCAGAGCCTGCGGGTGATCCTGCGCGAGGTCTACCGGGATCCCGCGCACGCCGGGAAGGTCTCGTTCCCGCGCCAGATCAAGGCCACCCGCGCCTACATCCGGGAGCGCGACGCCTTGCGCCTGCGCGACGAGTCCGACTTCCTGCTCTCCGACGAGGACGAGGACGACGACGACACCACGGCGGACAACGCGGACGATCCCGATGCCACCGCCCCGGATGCCGATCCGTACATCGAGGACACGGTCACGGTGCCGGAGGAAGAAGAACCGCAGATCTGATCCGAACCGGTTCGAAGGCGAATGCCACGGGGGAGGGCAATGATTGCCCTCCCCCGCTCCGCGTCGGCCCGCCGCCCGGCACGATCAAACGTCGAGGACGGCCAGCAACACCAACATGACCACCAACAATCCCCCGGCGGTCAGCAGCAAGCGCCGCAAATCCTGGCGGATATAGCGGTACTCCTCCTGACGGGAGATCGTCGCCGGACGGGCGCTGGCCACCGCCCGTCCGCGCCCGGCGGCCGGCGCCGATCGCCGCGCCGCCGCCCGCCCGACCGGCGTGGCGTCCTCGGTCGCCGGTGCAGAGGGCAGGACGTCGACACTCGGACGCGGCATCGTCGCGGCGGCGCGAACTTCCATCGCCCGTTGCTGCGATCGGTTGGGACGCCGCGCCACGTCGCGCCCTCCAGGGCGGGGTTTACCCGCCGGACCGCGACCACGAGACGTCGGTTGGGAAGGAGCGCTCACCGGATTCCTCTTTCGTCGTTCCCTCGCCGGCCGCCATCCGCTCGCGCGCCGGCGGTCTCCGCTCGGCCAAGTATAGTCGAGCCGTTCCCGGCGCCGATGGCCAAGACCGACTCACCGACCGGAACCCATGGCGCCGAACGGGCCCGGTTCGAGGAGCGCGCGTGCTTCGGCGGCGGCTTCCGGCGTGTTGGCATT
>CADCWE010000172.1 GCA_902806325.1 uncultured Thermomicrobiales bacterium
GTTGGGACCGGCGAAGGTATTGATCTCGAGCGTGTAGGTGCCTAACGGCACGGTCAGCCCGGACACAAGGACGGTGTAGGTGCCCGCCGGTTGGCTGGTGCTAAGGTAGGCGTCTAGGCCGCAGCCACTGCCGTTGTCTTGGCCAATGTTGCCGCACCCACCGGCCGGGACGACGCCTCCGGCGTAGAGCAGAAGGAAGGGATCGCCGAGGGTGCGGCCACCACCGCTGGACTGCCCCCGGATCTCGAGCGACATCGCTCTGCCGGGGTGTTGGAAGGTATGGGCGTCGTAGCGAAAACCCACGGCGCATCCGCTGGGAAAGTCCGGATTCGTCGCGTCCAGCGAGCCGTTCGGTACCAAGCCCGCTGGCGGCGGCGGGTCCGCCTCGCACCGGCAGTTGGCGTTGAGGAACTGCCCCAGCCGGCAGGTATCGACGACGCAGTTCCCGATGCAGAACCGCGTTCCGGGCGGGCACGTCGGCGGGGGTGGCGCGGCTCAGCTGCGCGTCGCCGGGTCGCAGACGCCCGAGGCGCAGTGGCGGTTGGCCACGCAGGCCGCGCCCGGGGGACGCGACTCCGCGGCCTCCGCCCCCCGGTGCATCCCGAGCACCGCGAGCGTGCCGGCGCCGGCGCCCGCGAGCAGGGTTTTGGGGACCCGGCGGCGGGACGTGCCGGCGGCCAGAACCCTGGTCAGGTCGTCGAAGCGGTGTGTGTCCATCGGGGTCCTCCTGGATGTGATTTGATGGCTGCTGGGTCCGTGTGGCGTGTCCCGGTCCGTCTGGGGCACGGTCCGATGATGCGCCCAGGCCGGGGCCGGCGCATCGCGAGGAATCCACCAATTCGGCGGCGAGCGGAATCGGGGGGCGTGGTTAGGAACTAACCACGCGGGGGATCGGGGGTGTTAGACGAGTCCGAGGCGCGCGGCCGCGGTGGCCGCCTCGCGGCGGTTGGAAACGCCGAGGTCGGCGAGGATGCCGGCGACGTGGCGGGCGACGGTGTGGGGGCTGATGAACAGCGCCTCGGCGATCTCGGCGTCCGTCCGGCGCTGGACCAGTAGGCGCAAGACCTCCATCTGACGCGGGGTTAGGCCGTGCCGCGCCGCCGCGCCGGCGTGGACGTGGGGCTGGCTTGGCGCCGACGGCTCGACCGCCGCCGCTTCATCGACCGCCTCGTCCAGCGACAACGCCCGGCCCGCGGCCCAGGCGGCGACGAACGCCGTGTCGCCAAGGACCTCCCGCGCGGCGCAGGCGGCGCGGGCGGCGCGCTCGCGCTCGGGCAGCTCGAAGGCGTAGCCCAGCGCTTCCCCGTGGGCTTCGGCCGCGCCCAGCAGGCGCGCCGCCGCGTCCGCCATGCCCGTCGCGGCCGCCGCCGTCGCCATCCCGGCCAGGCCGTCGATGAGGCATTCCCTGGCCGCCGCCTCCCTGGCGGCGGCCAAGCTTTCGCGGTAGAGCGCGATCGCCCGCGCCTGGTCGCCGCCATCGCCGGCGACCACCGCCAGACCGTGGAGCGTGAACGATGCCCCGATCAGTTCGCCAAGCCCGCGATACCCCGCCAGCGCCGCGTCTAGGAGTGAGGCGGCCCGGACGTCGTCGCCCCGCCAATGGGCCACGATCCCCAGATTGCAGCGCTCCAGCGCCACCCAGCGTCCGTTCCCCAGCGCCTCGAACAGCGTCAATGCCTCCGCGCCGAGACTGTGCGCGCGATCGTAGTCACTTCGCCCGCGGGCCAGCGTGCCGAGCAGGCTGAGTGACTCGGCGGTGCCCCATGCGTCGCCCAAACCGCGGAAGAGGGCCAGCCCTTCCTCGGCCAGCCGCTCCGCCTCGGCGTAGTCGTCCTGGGTGCGGGTCAGTAAGGCGGCGCTGCACAGGGCCCGTGCCCGGATCGGGACCGGTACCTGGCTCCCTCGGGAGGCGATGAGGCCTCGTTCGAGCCAGCCGCGGCCCTCCACCCGGTGGCTACGGTACATCCAGAACCGGGCTAGGCCGCCGGCCAGCCGGAGCAGGGTGGGGACGTCGCCCGTCCGCTCCAGCCAGGCCAGTGCCGACCGAAGATTGTCGTGGTCGGCTTCCAGAAGATCGAACCAAGCGGCCCGCTCGGCCCACGTCATTTCCGTCCGGTCGCGCTCGGCGAGCGCCAAGAAGTGCGCGGCGTGGGCGTTTCGCGCCGCAGCCTCCTCGCCCTCTCCCGCCAGCGCGTCCAACCCGAACTCCCGGACCATTTCTAGCATCGCGTAGCGCGGCGCGCCCGCCAGCCCATCCTCGCGTCGCAGCAGGCTGGCGTCGGCCAGCGCCGACAGGTGATCGAGGATGTCCAGGCCGCAGACCGCTTCGGCCGCCTCCAAGGTGAAGCCGCCGACGAAGACGGCCAGGCGCCGGAACAGCGCCTGTTCTTCGGCCGAGAGCAAGTCGTGGCTCCAGGCGATGGCCCCGCGCAGCGTCCGCTGGCGTGGCGGCGCGTCGCGCGGCCCACCGGTCAGCAACGGCAACCGCCGGTCCAGCCGCCCCAGCAACACCGCCGGGGAAAGGTGGCGGGCGCGGGCCGCGGCCAACTCGATCGCCAGCGGCAGCCCGTCCAGACGGCGGCAGACCTCGACCACGGCCGCCGCGTTGTCGCCGGTGACGGCAAAGCCGGGGTCGACCGCCGACGCCCGCTGGGCAAACAGGGCGACAGCCTCGGTTCGGATCAGGTCCGGCAGCGACGGGGAACGGCTGGCGTCGGGCAGCGCCAGTGGCGCCACCGGGAACACATGCTCGCCCGAGAGGCGCAACATCGTCCGGCTGGTGACGAGCATCGTCAACGTCGGGCAGGCGGCGAGGAGGCCGGCGACGGCCGGAGCCGCGGCGAGGACCTGCTCGAAGTTGTCCAGGAGGAGCAACAGTTCCCGTTCCCGCAGGACCGCGGCCAGCCGTTCGTCCGGCGGCTGGTTGGCTGCGTCCGGCACGCCCTGCGCCTGGGCGATCGCGCTCAGCACGAGGGCGGGGTCATGGATCGGGGCAAGACCGACGAACCCGACGCCGTCCGCGAAGCCGTCGGCCGCTTGCCGCGCGGCCTCAAGGGCGAGCCGGGTCTTGCCGACCCCGCCCGGGCCGGTCAGGGTGACCAAGCGGGCATCGGGACGAAGGAGGAGTGCCCGCACCGCGGCGACATCGCGGACCCGGCCCACGAACCCGGAGAGGGGACCGGGGAGGGGCTGACGATCCCGCCGCTCGGGCGAGGCGGAAACGATCGGCACCAGGGAGGGGAACCGTTCGACGGGCGCGGCGGAGGGCACGACGCTGCTCCATCCGGGGAGCCGGGTATCCTCCCCCATGATGGCGAGCGAGGCGGCGATCGTCAACTGGCAGCGAGGGACGGGCGGCGGCGAATTGTCGACCGCGAACGCCGACCGATCCTTGTCCGCCCGTGGCTACGCCGTCTCCGGCACCTCCTCCAGCAGCTTCTGCAGCACGTCGTCGGCGGTGGTGCCGCCGGCCTCGGCCTCGAAGTTGAGGATCACGCGGTGCCGCAGGGCGGGCAGGGCGACCGCGCGCACGTCCTCGTAGGCGACGTTGAGGCGGCCCTCGACCAGCGCCCGGATCTTCGCCCCGAGCACGATCGCCTGGGCGCCGCGCGGGCTGGCGCCGTAGCGGACGTAGCGCTTCACCGATTGGGTGGCCTGCTCCTGGTCCGGGTGGGTGGCCATCGTCAGGCGGACCACGAAATCGGCGACGTGGGAGGCGATCGGGACCTGGCGGGCGAGGCGGCCCATCGCCTGGATCGTCGGACCGTCGGTCGCCTTCGCCGCGGCGAAGCGCTCTTCGGTGGTGGTGCGGCGCAGTATCTCGGAGAGGTCCTGGGCGGTCGGGTAGCGGACCAGCAGCTTGAAGAAGAAGCGGTCCAGTTGGGCTTCCGGCAAGGGGTAGGTGCCCTCCATCTCCAGCGGGTTCTGGGTCGCCAGGACGAAGAACGGCTGGGCCAGTTCGTGCATCACGTTGGCGATGGTGCAGGTCTTCTCCTGCATCGCCTCCAGCAGCGCGGACTGGGTTTTCGGGGTGGCGCGGTTGATCTCGTCGGCCAGGACCAGGTTGGCGAAGATCGGCCCTTGCTGGAAGGCGAAGCGGCGGCGTCCTTCCTGGTCCTCGACCAGGATGTTGGTGCCGGTAATGTCGGCCGGCATCAGGTCGGGGGTGAACTGGATCCGGCTGAAGTCCAGGTCCAGCGCCTCGGCCAGCGTCCGCACCAGCATCGTCTTGCCCAGACCGGGCACGCCT
Organism: uncultured Thermomicrobiales bacterium; assembly: GCA_902806325.1. Classification (GTDB taxonomy): domain Bacteria; phylum Chloroflexota; class Chloroflexia; order Thermomicrobiales; family UBA6265; genus CADCWE01. The sequence goes on from CADCWE010000172.1 coordinate 4,250, forward strand.
TCGAGCAGCACGTGGCCCCCGGCAACGACGCAGACCAACACGTCCCGCACGACATCGGTTTGACCGACCATCACGGTCGAGACCTGGGCCTCGATCTCGGCCGAAACCTCCCGGAACCGCGCCACCGTCATCTCGGCGGGCGCCTCGCCGTCCCCGTTCGTCCGCGTCGCCTGCCCCGCTCCGACCTCGGTCGCGACCATGGTGCCTCCTTGTTGAGCCGTCAGCGTGCGGCCGTCAGCCGATCTGTCGCTCCGCCCGCTGCCCACTGAAACGCTCCATCGCCCCTGGCGGTTTTCCTCACCGGTTGAGCGCGATAACCACCACGATCGCCGCCATGCACACGATGCCGCCGATGGCGACCCCGCCGATGAGCAGGATCTGGAGTTTGGCCGGGACGCGGAACCGGCGTCCGGACTTGGGCGTGGCGATCGTTCCCCGCCGCGGCTCCGGCAGCGTCACCGGACGTCGCGGCGGGCGCGCCGCGCGTAGAGCACCATCCCGAGCAGGATGATGCTCCAGTAACCGATCACCCGATCCAGCAGCGCCACCGAGCCGGCCATCGCGGTGTCGACCCCGACCAGCTTGAGGACCCCGATCATCGCCACGTCGACGAAGCCCAGCCCGGCCGGGGTGAACGGGACCGTGGTCAGCAGCGCGCTCATCAAAGCCACGAAGACCGCCGTTCCCAGCCCGACGTCGGCGCCCAGCGCCAACGCCACGAACCACAACCGCAACCCGTCGCCGAGCCAGATCAGGAGGCTGGCCAGAACGGACGGCGCCGGGCGTCGCAACGACGCGAAGACGGCGTCATGGAGGCGGGCGTATTGGTCTCCCCAGCGGGCCGGAACGCGCCGGGCGAGGACGTCCCGCGCCCACCACATCACCCCCAACCCGACCAAACCGACGACCATCAACACCACGCCGACCAGCAGCGTCTGCCCGGCGGCGCCGGGCAGGTGGCTGCCGAAGACGGCGACGCCGACCACGCCCATGGTCAGGAACAGCACCACCAGATCCACCAACCGCTCGGCCAGGATCGTGCCGACGGTGGTGCTGAAGGGGGCGCCGGTGTCCTTTTTGAGCAGGAAGCCGCGATAGGCGTCGCCGAGTTTGGCCGGGACCAAACAGTTGGCGAACCAGGACAGGAGGTAGATCTCGATCAAGCCGGACATCTTCGGCAACCGGTAGCCGTGGGCGGCGTCGATCCCGGTTTGGCCGAGCATCATCCGCCAGCGCAGCGCCCGCCAGATGAAGCCGAGATAGAACACGAGCAGGGACAGGGCGTACCAGAAGGGGTTGGTCTGGCGAATGTTGACCCAAACGTCGCCGACGTCGATCTCCAGCCCGCGGAAAAAGAAGACGACGATCGCCGCCGCGATCCCGAACGAGACCAGGGTCTCTGGGCGCTTGAACCGGGCGGTGAGGGAACCGAACCCCTCGCCCCGGTTGTCGGATTCCGGGTCCGGCGTCTCCGCCGGCGCCCGGGTGGAGAACGCGGACTGACCCGGCGGCGGGAACGACGCCGGGTCGGCGGAAAGGCCCTCGCGCCGGCCGTCCGCCACGCCGGCCCCGCCGGCGCGGACGGGGGAGGTCGGGGTGACGCTCACGCCGCCACCGCCCGGTGCCGCCCGCCGCCCGATGCCAGTCCCGCGTTCCGTGCCGCCATGCCGTCGATCGTCGCCTTCGCTCACCCGTGCGAGGGGGCCGCCCGGTGACGACCGCTTCCGGACCGAAGTATAGCCACCCGCCACGCCGCCGCCGCCAGCCGGACCGCCGGCGATCCCCCGCTAGGCGCCGCCGACCACGATCGTGCCATCCATCTCGGGGTGGATGTCGCACCCGTAGGCGTCGGTGCCGGGCCGGTCGAACCGGTGGGCAATCGATTGCCCTTGATCGAGCAGATCGGAGCCGAACGACCCATCGTCCGCCGTCACCGTGTGCGGCACCGCGTCGGCGTTGGTCCAAACCGCGGTGGTGCCGACCGGAATCGCGATCGGGGCCGGACCCAACGCGAGATCGGCGATCCGGACCGCGGCCGCGCCGGCCGGCGCCGAGCTGACGTCCGCTCCCGATCGCCGTGACGGCGTCCGGCCACCAACAGCCCCCAACGGCGCCGTTGAGCGCAAGCAGCAGCGTTCCGGTCGCGATCCGGCGCCGTACCGGGTCCGGCTCCTTTCTCGAGGCGACGCCCCGTCGCCTGGCGACGGGCGCGAAGAAGGGTAGCCCAACCTGCGGAACACGGCCGGTTCGCGAGGGGAGGGAACCGTCGCCCGCACGGTCAGGCGCGGCGACTGGGCCGCCAGTCCGGCAGGTGGGGCAAGGAGGGGCGGAGGTCGAGGGCGGGAGCGCGGTCGTCGCGCAGGTGGCCGGCAAGGCGGGCGACCAGGTAGGCCCCCTCCCGGACGGCGACGAACAGCAGCAGCGCGGCGCCGGCGGCGAGGGTGGCGACCGGCCACAGGAACGGGATCTCGCGGACCACGATCAGCGGCCCGACGGTCAACTCGCCGGGGGCGGCCAGGCTGAGGCGCAGCTCGTGGATCGCGTCCGGATCGAGACCGTCGACGAGTCGGATCGGGATGTCACGCGCCTGGAGCGACGATTCGAGGTCGAGCCGGCCGGTGCCGTTCTCCACCGTTTGGCCGGGCAACGGCTCGCCGTCGATGGTGCCGGCCAGAATCCCCGCCTGGGGACCGAAGCGGAGGGTCGCGATCAGGCCCGAGCCGCGGAAGCGGAGGGTGGCGACCGCGCCGACTTCGGTCGTGGTCCGGAATCCCTCGCCCAGGTCCTGGTTCACCCAGCCGCCCTCGTAGGTCACCGTCGGCGCCGACCCGGGCAGGTAGCCGACGCCGGCCACGCCGGCCGTTTCCTGGGCGTGGTCGCCCAGCGCCGCCAGCAGCGGTGCCGGTTGGCCGTCCGGCAGCAAAACGTTGCCGGATTCGGCCGCCGCCGCGTTCGGGACCAGATCGCCTGCGAACATGGTCCCCATCCACGGCCACTCGGCGGCGGCGCGGCGCAGCCCGCCGACCGCGAAGCGCGCTTGCTCTGCTGGCGAAACCCCGCCGTCGCCGGTGCGCCAGCCGTAGCGGGTCGCCCAGATCGGCGTCGCCTGGTCGTTCCAGCGCAGCATTCGGTCGCGGAACAGGGTCGCCCGGCCCAGGTTTTGGCGGTCCGCGCCGACCAGGCGGTCGGTCGGGGCGTGGTCACCGCCGTCGACCCGCGCCGCCACGATGTCGAAGAAGGCGGCGGCGCCAGCGCGGTAGACGCCGTCCAAGAGGTCGAGGTCGGTGACCACCCCATCCGGCGGCGCCGGGGCGAACTCGGCCAGCACCACCGCCGCCCCCGGCGCGCCCTGGCGGACGGCGTTCGCCCCTTGGGCGAGCAGCGCGGCGTAGTCGGCCGGGTCGACGGCGGCGCCGCCCCAGCGGTCGGGCAGGTTGGGCAGGTCCCAGATCTGGTAGTACCTCACCCGGGGGCCGAAGTGGCGCCCGGTTCGCTCGACGAACGCGGCGTAGGCGGCGTTGTCGGCCGGGGGAGCGTCCGGGAACCCGCGCGCCGCACCGGCCCGCGCCCAGTCCGGCGAGCGGTGCAACACCGCCAGCACGGCGATGCCGCGCGGTTCGAGGGCGTCCAGCAGCGCGTCGTGCCGGTCCCAGACGTACTGGCCCGGTCCCGGTTCGATCTCCGACCAGGCGAACGATTGGCGGACGATCCGGATCCCCGCCGCTTGCAGCGCCGCCGCCGCCGCGTCCAGTTGCGCGGCGGAGAGGTCGAGCAGGTCCACGTTCGCGGCCGGGGGCCGACCGGCGGGGTGGACCACGTACGGCCGCTCGTCGCCGCGCTCAATTCCCCGGTGCAGGTACCGATCCGCCAGCGCGGCGCTGGCGAGGAGGAACAGCCCGGCCAACCCGATCGCCACGGCGCGCAGCGCCCGGATCGCCTCCGGCCGGGTCGCCACCGGCGCCAGCGTCGCCGCCACCCACCGGGTGACCGGGCCGACCGTGACCGGCTTCGCCCGCCGCCCCCTGGCTCGCGCCGGGCGGGGCGCGCCGGGCGCCGGACCTGCCGGGCGCGCCCGGCGGTGGCTGTCCGCGCGTCCTGGGGGCAACGGTTGGCCCCGGCGCTGGCCCTGCACGGGGGACGGACTCCTCTCCGGGGGCGGCGCGGCGGGACGGCAAGGCGCGAAGTATAGGGGAGGGCGATCACGCCGGACCCGTGCGGCGCGGCGATCGGCTAGAACGGGCCGCGCTCGGAGACGACGGCAATCAGCGCCTTCTGGTCGCGGGAGCAGACCGTGGTAAGGATGCGCTCAACGTTTATGCGCACGGTGCTCTCGCTGACGAACACGTCCTCGCCCGATGTTGCGCGCCGCCCGATCTGGGGATGCGGCGCGACGCGTCGGCGCGGGTGCCGATCCAACCGGCGGTTGTGATGCCCCCGGCCGTGGTCTATCCTGCTTCGCCGGAACCGCCGATCTTCGTCGTCCCAGGAGACTCCGATGACCGCCTCCGTCGACACCGCCGTTGGGCGTCCGCTCGTGGCCGAGGACCTGTTCAAGCTCCGAATGGTTGGCGATCCCCGGCCGTCGCCGGACGGGCGGCACGTCGCCTACGTCGTGACCCGGCTGGACGAGGAGGAGGACGCCTACCGGGCCGCGCTCTGGCTGGTCCCGTCGGACGGCGGCGCGCCGACGCAACTGACCGCCGGCACGCACCGCGACACGACGCCGCGTTGGTCACCGGACGGCGAGACGCTCGCCTTCGTCTCCAACCGGCCGGGCGATCCGCCGCCGCCCGACCCGGACGCCGAGGCGAAGGCGAAACGGGCCAAGGGCAAGGCGGCCAAGAAGCAGGCCGAGGGCGACGACAAACCGCTCAACCAGATCTGGCTGATCCGCCCCGGCGGCGGCGAGGCGCGCCAACTGACCCGGCAGCGTCACGGCGCCAGCGCGCCGGAGTGGTCGCCGGACGGGCAAACCGTTGCCTTCCTCGCCCCGACCGAGATCGACAACCCGCCCGGCGGCGCCCCCGCCGACGGCCGCACCGTCGCCGACGAGCGCCTGATCGAGCGCATCGCGTATCGGTTCGACGGCCGCGGCTACCTGGACCGTCCAAACAAGCTCTGGGCGATCCCGGTCGACGGCGGCGAGGCTCGCCGCCTGACCGACGGCGACGCCGACGACGCGCAGCACGCCTGGTCGCCGGACGGGGCCAGGATTGTTTTCGTCTCCAACCGGACTCCCCTGCCGGAGCGCGACACCAACCGCGTCTCGGCGCTCTACGACGTGCCCGCCGCCGGCGGCGCCGTGCGTTGCCTGACGGAGGGCGAGGTGGATTTCGCCGCCCCGGTCTGGTCGCCGGACGGGTCTCGGATCGCCTTCCTCGGCCATACCGAACCAGCAGCCGGCGGCAGCCGCGACGCCCGCCTCTGGACCGTCCCGGCCGGGGGCGGCGATCCGACCGAGCACACGGCCGCCTGGGGCCGCTCCTTCGGCGACTTCGGGATGAGCGACGTGACCACCGGCGCCGACCAGCGCCCCGTTTGGGCAGCGGACGGCGCGACGATTTCCGCCTTGGCCTCGGACCAGGGGGCGACGAACCTGTACCGGGTGGCCTTGGATTCGGGCGAGGTCCGACCGGTGGTCGCCGGGCCGCGCCGCTTGATCGCCGCCCAACCGCTCGCCGGGGGAGGGTTCGTCGTGCTCGCGGGCGACGCCGCGTCCCCGTTCGAGTTGTTCGTCGCGGGCGCGGACGGCGCACCCGAGCGCCGCCTCTCAGACCACAACCAGGCCTTCGTCGACGAGGTCGCGCTGGCCCCGGCCGCGGAGATCCGGTTCCCGAGCCAGGGCGACGGCCAAGAGATCCAGGGCTGGATCCTGACCCCGCCCGGCTTCGATCCCGGATCGGGCGTCAAGCTGCCCCTGATCGTCCAGATCCACGGCGGGCCGCACGCGATGTACGGCCAGGCCCTGTTCCACGAGATGCAGCTGATGGCGGCGCGAGGCTACGCGGTCGCCTTCTGCAACCCACGTGGCTCGGCCGGCTACGGCGAGGCGTTCACCGGATGCACCCGCGGCGTCTGGGGCGAGGCCGACGCGCCGGACGTGCTGGGCCTCCTGGACGCGGTGCTCGAACGCGGCTCCGTCGACCCGGCCCGCGTCGGGGTCACCGGCGGGTCGTACGGCGGGTACTTGACCAACTGGCTGATCGGCCACTCCGACCGCTTTCGGGCGGCGGTGACCCAGCGCTGCGTCGCCAACTTCCACTCCTTCTACGGCACCAGCGACATCGGCGCCACCTTCGGCGAGTTCGAGTTCGGCGGCACCCCGTGGGCCGACACCGAGACCCTGCTCAAGCACTCCCCGATCTCGTACGTGGAACAGATGACGACCCCACTCCTGATCGTCCACAACGAGCAGGACCTGCGCTGCCCGATCGAGCAGGCGGAGCAGCTCTTCGTCTCCCTCAAGCGCCTCGGCCGCGAGGTCGCCTTCGTCCGCATCCCCGGCGAGGACCACAACCTCTCCCGCACCGGCACGCCGAGTCGCCGCCTGGCGCGGCTGCACCACATGATCGGCTGGTTCGACCGGCACCTGTAGGGGCGTAGCATGCACCCCTCCCATGCGGTTCGACCGCCGACCGCCGACCGACCACGGGAACCGCGATGACCGCAACCATCACCACCATCCAATCGCTCGCCGAGCGGCTCGGGCACGACTTGCAAACGGCCTACGGACCGGACGCCGAGGCGCACCTGGCCGGGGGGCAGCCGCTGCGAGAAGCGTTCGGTCTCTTCGGGGAGGAGGCGGCCGAGGCGGGGATCTCGCTCGAAGACGCGATGGCGGCCGGGGCGGACGTGCTGCAGGAGCTGTTCGCGCGGGTCGGCGGGGGGGCCTCGGATGCGGCGACGATGGTCGCCGCCGGGATCGCCCTGGCGTCGGCGGCGCGCGGGTTCCAGGCGGCGGAGCGGGGCACGGCGCCGACCGAACCGGCGGCGCCCGGCCAATTGGCCCGGTTGGCGGCGCTGCACCGGGTCAACCAGGCCGCGACCGCAAACTTAAAGCTCTCGGAGATGCTGGAGACAACCGTCCGGGTGGTCGCCGACACCACCAACAGTGACGCCTGCGCCGTCTTTCTCTACGACGACGCCAGCGACAACCTGGCCCTGCGCGCCGCCGTCGGGCTGAACCCGGCGTCGATCGGCGCCCTGATCCGTCCCGGCACCGGGATCACCGGTCGCGCCGCCGCCGAGCGCCGCCCGATCGTGGCGCCGGACGCCCGCGCCCACGCCGCCTTCGTCACCCACCCCGTGATCGGCGACCACCTCTACACCTCCCAGGCGTCGGTGCCGATGCTGTTGACCAACAAGGGCGGGGGGCGGCGCCTGGTGGGGGTGCTCAACATCCTCAACGTCGACCGCCGCGGTTTCGACGCCGACGAGATCGCCTTTCTCCAAACGGTGGCCGGGGAGCTGGCGATCAGCATCGAGAACGCCCGCCTCTACTCCCGCACCGACGCCCGGCTGAGGCGGAAGGTGACCGAACTCGGCACCCTCCAGCGGGTCTCGCGCACCGTCGCCTCGACGCTCGACCTCGAAGACGTGCTGCGCCTGATCGCCGAGCAGGCGGTCGAGTTGATTAACGCCGAGGCCGCCGCCATCTTCCGCCTCCCGCGCCGTCCCGGCGGCATCGCCACCGATGCGGCGCCGCTGGTCGACTACTACGTCGGCGAAAAACGCGAGGTGGTCGGGCCGGACCGCGACGAGCTGGTCCGGGAGGTGGTCCGCTCCGGCACCGTCCGCGCCGGGGACGTCGCCTACGTCGACGGCAAGTCGCGGCTCTACTGCGTGCCGCTGCGCTCGGCCCGCGAGACGCTCGGCGCGCTTTGCCTGCGGATGCGCCCCGGCAGCGAGCTGCACGAGGACGAGCTGGGGCTGTTGCAGGCGTTCTCCGACTCCGCCGCCCTGGCGATCGAGAACGCCCAGCTCTACCAGGACGCCCGCCACGGTCTGGAAACCGCCTCCGCCCTGCTCCAGGAGATGCACCACCGGGTCCGCAACAACCTGCAAACGGTGGCCGCGCTGCTCTCGTTGCAACTGCGCTCGGTCGACGACGCACCGTGGACGGTCGAGGTCCGGGAAGCGGTCAGCCGGATCCAGGCGATCGCCGCCGTCCACGATCTGCTCTCCGACGAGTCCCGCCTCGGCGGCACCACGGTCGACGTAATCGCCCGCTACGTCGCCGAGGATGCCCACTCCACCTTGATCCCTCCGGGGTTGGCGGTGGAGTTCGCGATCGTGCCGAGCGAGGTGCAGGTCCAGTCCCGCCAGGCGACGGTGATGGCGCTTTTGATCAACGAGCTGGTCTCCAACGCGATCAGCCACGGGTTTGAGGGCCGGGAGCGAGGCACGATCGAGATCCGCGCCTGGCGCGAAGGCGAACTGGCCACCGTCGAGGTCGCCAACGACGGCCAGGGGGTGCCAGAAGGGTTCGTGCCCTCGGAGAGCCGCGGCCTGGGGATGCGGATCGTCCACCGCCTGGTGACGTCGGACCTGCGCGGCGAGTTCACGATCCGCTCCTCGCCCGAGCGGACGGTGGCGACGATCGTCTTTCCGCTGGCGGAGGCGGGGGAGGACGCGGGGTAACGCGGTTCGGACACGAAAGCGGCCGCGCGGTTTGTGAACGACGCGGGTGACCACGACCGCATCATCCGTGAGCCGGGCAGAAAGCCGCCGTCGAAGTTTTCTTGGATCAGCGCCTCGACCTGGGCGGCAGGGTCACCGACACGACTCGTGCCCCCTTGTTGGCGCCATCGGCGCGAGGTCGAGGGCCAGATGCACGTCGGTCGCGTCTGTGCCCGCTTCGACGAAGCCGCACGCCAGGTACAACCCGACCGCGTCCGCCCAGTCGCGGGTCGTCTCGACCAGGATCCGGCGGTCACCCCGTTGCCGCGCCGCCTCGACGAGGTGGGCGACGATCACCCGGCCCAGGCCCCGGCCGCGACGATCCCGGCGGACGCTGACGCGGACCATCCGCGAGACGCCCGGCTCCTCGGTCGGGATCAGGGTGCCGGTGGCGACCAGGGCATCGCCCTCCTCCGCGACCACCACCACCGCGCCCCGCTCCAGGTACGTCGCCGCGATGTCGTCGAGGTCGCGGTTCAGCGTCTCGTCCAAAACGCCGAAGTGGTCGGCCAGGCCGTCAAGGATCAGGCGGCGGGTGGCGGTTTGGTCCGCCGGGGCGAACGGCCGAACGGTGGGCGGTGTCACGGGGCGTATCCGCTCAGCTCGCGCACCCGCGCTTCCACGTCCGCGACCAGGGCGGCGCGGTCCCCGCCGGACGGCAGGAACAGGGGTGGCCCGAACCGGAGGTCCGCCCGCCAGCGGTCGCCGCGGGCGTAGCGGAACCCGGCCGGGACGATCGGCACCGGGGGCCGGTCCCCGCCCTGGGCCAACGACACGAAGCCGGCGAAGCCGGGTTGGAAGGGCAAAAAGGCGTCGTCGTCGAGTTTGGGGGTCGGGTTCGGGTCGACGTTAGGGTAGCCTTCCGGGAAGACGACCACCAGTTCCCCGGCCCGCAGCAAGTTGACCGCGTCCGCCATCCCCCGCCGCAGGGGGCGCCGGGCGCCCGCCAGGCGGCGCGCCCGTTCGTCGCCGTCGGCCGTGCTCGCCAAGGCGTCCGTCCGCACCACCGCCGGCCAGGCGACGGCGCCGAGCAGCGCGTCCATCGCTCCCCGCACCGGCGGCGAAGCGATCCAGTCGGTGGCGACGACGATGTGGACCGGGCGCGCGATGGTGCCAACCAGCAGCAGCCCGTCGTAGAAGTGGTGGAAGTGGCGGGCGGCGATCAGGACCGGGCCGCGCCGGGGAACGTGGTCCAGCCCGTGGACCCGGAAATCCAGTTGGCGATGGGCCAGCGCCCGCGAGGCGCGGTGCCACCCCCACCAGCCGGCCTTGGGCAGCGCCATCGGTGAATTACTGGCTCGGCGAGGGGGTCCAGGCGCCCGCGCTCGCCACCGGCACCCCTTCCCCCGAGCGCGGGCGACCCCGCCAGGCTAGGAGCGAAGGCGCGATGCCGAGCGCCGCCGCGAGCAGGATCGGCGCCCAGAGGTCGACGCTGGCGCTGAGGGTCATCGCGAAGACCGTGTTCGCGGCGTAGACCGTCAGCGGGAACCAGACCGAGGCGCGGACCGCGGGCGCGTCCGGATCGCGCCGCCAGAGCGCCCGGCTGATCGCCATGAACAGGAGCGCGGTCGCGGTCCAGCCGACGAAGTTCTGGACCGGCATCCCGAAGTACGGCCCGGTTTCGCCCCACTCCCAGAACTTGATCGGCAACGTCTCGTGGGCCATCGCGGGGTCCAGCACCAGGTCCCAAACGGTCAGAAACCAGGCCCCCAACGCCAGCCCCCAGGCGGTGCGGTTGCGCAGGCCCAGGTTGGCGGCGATCAGGTCGCCGATCAGGTAGGAGACAAAGCCGACGTAGAACCAGGAGAGCGGGATCGAGTAAGGGACGTGGTCGAGCACCTTGTAGCCGAGGAAGTTCGTGTAGGCGTAATTGCCGAACGGCCAGCCGGTGCCGGTGCCGATCAGCTCCGAGCCGAGGGAGAGCGGGACCGAGATCGCGAAGAACGTGCCGGTTTTGCGGAGTCCGAGCGCGTGGACGCCCCAGGCGAAGACGGCGGCGGCGCCGAGGATGATGTGGGTCGAGCCGCCGTACTTCATGCCGAAGTTGTAGACGTCCCACGCCCGCGGGTCGTCGGCCCACCAGCGGGTGTTCGGGACCGCGATCAGCATCCCGGCCAGGCCAAAGACGAGCGCCCCGAGGTGGGCGATCAGGAGCAGCACGGCCAGCCGCAGCAGCGGTTGGTCGCGGAGTTCGAAGGCGGGGGTGGCACGCGGCCTCATCGGCGTTGTCCTTGTCCTGACGAGCGTCCCAGCGACGGGCCAGCCGAGCGCACCAGCGCCCGACCGCGCCAGGTGTGTCGCCGTTGGGTCGCGCTGACGATCAACCGCACGGCCACCGGCAGATCGAGGATCGGCGACAGCCAGTAGGTCCACGGCCGGTGCCGGTAGGCCCGCGCCGTCCCGGCCAGCACCCCGAGCCGCGTCATCGCCAACCCGGCGTTAAGCGCCCAAAGCGCCCGCCCGGCCGGATCCCGCCAACCGCGCAACCCGACCGCCAGCGGCACCGGCAGCGCCTGGACCAGCAAGACCTCGGCCAAGCCGACCCGGCCGGCCACGCCCCAGAACCGGTCCCGTGTCGGCAGGGAGCGGGTCCAGTTTTGCCAGGCGTCTTGCCAGCTGGCGTACATCGCCACCGAGACGAGACCGGCGGTCTCGTAAAACCCGACCGGGTCGCCGAAGGCGGCGATCGCGCGGGCAAGCGTAACATCCTCGCAGACCGACCCCAACACGGCCGCGAAACCGCCGCTACGCGCCAGCGACTCCCGGCGGACCAGGAAGCACTGGCCGTTGGCTTGGACCTCGCCGACCCGGCTCGTCGCCCGGCCCGGGATCCCGAACCGGTAGACCAACGTGGTCAGCAGAGCCGGGTGCAGCAGCCCCTCCGCCGCGCCCGAGAGATCCTGGAGCGTGGCGGCACTGAGCGCGGGAACCCCCGTCAGCTTCGCGTGGGCCAGCATGGCCCGGACCAATCCCGGGTTGGGCCGCACGTCGGCGTCGATCGTCAACACCCAGGTCGTGGTCAACGCCGCCGACGCCCCGAATGCCAACCCGTGCGCCTTGCCGTTGATGCCCGGCGGGACCGGCGCGGCGTCAAGGAACCGGACCCGCCCGTCGCGCGCCGCGTACCCGTGCACCAGGTCCTGGGTGCCGTCGGTCGAGCCGCCGTCGACGATCACGATTTCGGCCACCTCTGGCCCCTGGGCGATCAACCCGTCCAGGCACGGCCCGAGGCGGTGGACCTCGTCCAGCACGGGCACCAGCACCGACACGGTTTCGCCGGCCGGACGCGGGTCGGGGGCGGGTTCGATGCGCTGGCCGTTGGCGGTGCGGGCGAGGCGAAGGAGAACGCGGGCGCCGAGGACAGCTTGGACGGTGGCGAGGAGGAGCAGGATGGGGCGGATCGGCGGCCGACGGGCGCGGATCGGAACCGACGTGCCCGCCGACCGTCTCGGTCGTCCATCGCCCCGCATCCGCCCCATGCCTCCCTCGTCCGATCCGTCCCGGACCGTTGCCGGGGCGGATGATGGCGCTCCCCCCGGCCTGGCGTCAACCCAATTGGGTGGCGGCCGCCTGGCGCGGCGGTGGCGGGGCCGTTGGACGAGGTGGGAACCCGGACGAACGTCTCGTTCGCCCCGCCGACGACCTCGACGGTGACCGGCTCGTTGGCTCCGAACCCGGTGATGTTGACGATGACCTTGGTGCCGACGCGGCCCCAGCTGGGCGCGATGGTGAGCCGGGGCAGGACCTTGAACGGCCCCGCCTTGGTGGACGACTCCTGGTTGAGGACCGCGTCGTGGACGCCGTCGGGCGAGGCGGGGACGGAGAAGGCGAGAGCGACCGTCCCGCCGGAACTGGGGTCGCCAGACGCGACCGCGGTCGCGGCGCCGTCGTCCCGTTGGGAACTTGACGCAGGGTGCGACGAAACGCCGCGATCCGTTCGTTGACGACCGTCATGTTCAACGACCGCAGGTCGGTACGCGGGTGGTCGGTCTCGATGAAAACGATCGAACGACGGTAGCCACGCCGCTCGGAATCTGGACGAAGCGGGGCACCGCAAACCGGACAAGTTCGCGTCGTAACCGCGGGCGCGTCGTTCCTCCTCGGCCCGACCGAGATGAGACCAAGCGATCCGTCGCATCAGTGCGAGCGAGAAGGATCGCCAGAGGAATGGGGAAAGGACCGTGTGGCGCCTCCGCCTCGACCTGTATGCTTCCTTGTCTGGTCAAGACACTCGAACGGTGCGGACGGAGGACGCGATGTTGGTGCGCGATGAAATCGCGCGGGTGTTCCAGCCCGCGCTGGCGGAAGCCCCAGAAGCCTTCGACGAGCACACCCTCGTCCTTTACCTTGGCGCCGTCGGTCTGGTGATCCTGGCATCGGGATTGGTGTCGGGGTTCGTCGCGCGGGGACCGTTGTCGCAGGTGCTGGTGTTCGTGGCATTGGGGGTGGCGGTCGGGCCGGGCGGGTTGGGGGTGATCGATCTGGGGATCGAGTCGGCGGCGGTGCGGGTGCTGGCGACGGTCAGTTTGGTGCTGGTGCTGTTCACCGACGCGATCAAGATCAACCTCGGCCAACTGAAGGCGAATTGGCTGTTGCCGGCGCTGGCGCTGGGGCCGGGCGCCTTTCTCACGATCGGGATCGTGGCCGGCGCGGCGGCGCTGCTGTTCGGGTACGGGTGGATCGTCGCGTTGCTGGTCGGGACGATCCTGGCCTCGACGGATGCGGTGCTGCTGCGCGACGTGACGCGCGACCCGCGGCTGCCGCTGGCGGTGCGCCACACCCTGAGCATCGAGGCCGGGACCAACGACGTGGTGGTGCTGCCGTTGACGCTCCTGCTGGCGGCGCTGGCGGCGGAGACGGGGCGCAACGCCGGGGATTGGGCCGGGTTCGCGCTCGGCCTCTTGGTGCTGGGGCCGCTGGTCGGGGTGGCGGTCGGCCTGGTCGCGATCCGGGCGGTGTCGTGGCTCCGGCGGCGGCGGCTGATCGGGCGCGACTACGAGTCGCTCTACTCGTTGGGCGTGGCGTTCGTCGCCTTCTCCGCCGCCCAACTGCTGGACGGCAGCGGCTTCGTGGCCGCCTTCGCCGCCGGGTTGACGATCGCGATCCTAGACTTGGAACTCTGCGAGTGCTTCCTCGAATACGGCGAAACGACGGCCGAGGTGGCGATGCTGCTGACGTTCGTCTTCCTCGGCTCGGCACTGGTCAACGCCGCGCTTGATGCCTTCGGTTGGGCCACCCTCGTCTTCGCCCTGGTCACGCTGTGCGTCGCCCGGCCGGCGGCGATCTTGATCTCCCTGGCCCGGGCGGATGCGAGCTGGGACGCGCGGGCGCTGCTGGCCTGGTTCGGGCCGCGGGGGTTGAACTCGCTCCTGCTGCTGATCCTGGCGGCGGCGGAGGGGGTGCCGGACGCGGCGGGCCTGTTCGGGCCGATCAGCGTCGTGGTGCTGGCCTCGGTGGTGCTGCACGGGATGTCGGCGACACCGCTGGCGGCCTGGTACGGGCGCCAGGCCGCCCGCCGGGATCTGCCCGAGGAAACGCTGACCGATGCCGGGCAACTCCTCCACGCCAGCAACGGGACCGGGGACGCGGGCCGGATCACGGTCGCCGAGCTGGCGCGGCGCCTGGACGCGCACGAGCCAACGACGATCCTCGACGTGCGACGGATGGCAGCCTACGCGGCCAGCGGGCGCCGGATTCCTGGCGCGATCCGGATGGAGGTCGACGAGATCCTCGGCCGCCTGCGCGAGATCCCGCCCGGCCGCCCGATCGTCCTCTACTGCGCCTGACCGGACGAGTACACGAGCGCCCGTGGGGCGCTCCTCCTGCACGACCGGGGTTTTGGGGATGTCATGGCGCTGACCGGCGGGTGGAACGACTGGCTCGACGGGGGGTATCCGACGGAGGCGGTGGGCACAAAAGACGAGATTGCGGCGGGGCGCCGGTGATCGCCCTTCCCCTCCATTGGGAGTTCATTCCGCGTGCGGCGAGGAATCCTGCTCTCCGTCGAGGACAACGGCGAGATGTTTCGCGGCGCTCGGAACGACCATGAAATGGGGCGCCAATCGTCGTCGAGTTGCTACGATGCGCCTTCCACCTCTCGCGTCACCGCGGTCTCCAACCCATCGAACAGCCCCGAGGCGCCGGGCGGGCGCCACAACGGCACGGCGTCGGCGGAGAGGGCATCGGGCCACGGGTCGATCGGCATCGTCTCCCCACGTTCGGCGGCGGCGAGGCCGGTCAGGACGAGTTGCATGTTGCGCCAGCTTTGGACGACGGTGCCGACCACCGGTGCGCCGTCGCGGACGGCGTCGGCGAAATTGCGGAACTCGTTGGTGAAGCCGTAGTCGGGCATCTCGGCGCGATGGGTTTCGGTGGTGCCGTCGGGGCGGAAGAGGCGGGTGGTGTCCCAGGCAACGCTTAGCACGCCCTCGGTGCCATAGAGACGGAGGTCGTTCGGTTCGTCGGGGGCGGGGATCTCGGGGTAGGACGCGGTGTAGCTGCCGGCGGCGCCGGAGACGAAGCGGAGGGTCAGCGCCAGGTCGGAAGGACCCCCGTGGGTGGTGTTGGCGTCCTGGGTCGCGCCGGAGACGCGGTCGGCGTCGCCGCAGAGGAGGCGAATCCTGGCGACGTCGTGGACCCCGGCATCCAGGTGCGGTCCCCCGTCGTAGCCGGGGTGGTGGCGCCAGGGCGTGCTGGAAAAGGCGCCGGGACGGGGGATCAACTGGGAAACGTTGCGCCAGGCGACGAGGTGGACGCGGCCGATCGCGCCTCCGTCGATCAGCGAGCGTGCCAGGCGCAAATCGTCGCGGTAGAACGCGTTCTCGGCGATCAGGACAACGCGGTCCGGGTGGGCGGCGGCCAACTCGACAAACGCCCGGCCCTCGGCCGCGTCCTTGCCCGGCGGCTTTTCGCATAGCACGTGCTTGCCAGCCTGGAGGGCATCCCGCGAGACGGGAAAGTTGAGCGGTATCGGGAGCGAGATCAGGACGGCTTCGACGTCGTCGCGGCCGAGCAGTTCCTGGTAGTCCGCGACGTAGCGGTCGATCGGCGTACCGCTTAACGCGGCAAACTTCTCGGCGTTGGGGCGGCTTCGGTTGGCAAAGGCGACGACCTCGAAGCGGTCCCTCAACCGCTTCAACGCCGGCCAGTGGAGTTTCTCGACGGCCAGACCGGTGCCGATGATGCCGAGGCGGATCGGGTCGTGGTTGGTGGTCGTGGTCGGCCGGGAATCGGTCATGGGGCTCCTGCTCTTGAACGGGCGATCGTTGGCCGGGCCGACGTTGCACCGATCGTGCCAATGATGGCGCCGCGCCCGGCCGTTTGACCCGCCCGCCTCCACTCCGTAGGATGGAAGCGTTGACGGCGCCGGTCGTGGGACGGGGGCGACGATGGCCGAACATGGTCCGCGGGGCTCGAATGGACCGGCTGAAGGCGGAGCGGTCGCACCGGGCGGTCCGCCGGTCGGGTTGGCCGGGTGGGCGCTCGATCTCGGCTGGGGGTCGGAAGTCGGCACCGATTCCGACGTCGAACTCGACCTGGCGTGTCCCGGGTGCGGGACCGACCTAGCGGACGAGACCCTGTTTCGGACCCACCGGGTCTGCCCAAGGTGCCGTCGCCACTTCGCGCTGCCAGCGCGGGAGCGGTTGGCGCTGCTGCTCGATCCGGGGTCGTTCTTGGAAACGAACGCCGCGCTGCTGTCGAGCGACCCGCTCGTGTTCCACGACCCGGCTCCGGCCGCGGCGGGGGCGCTGGCCGTGCCGCCGGAAGGGGTGGTCACCGGGATCGGCGCCATCGGTGGCCACGGCGCGGTGGTGATCGTGCTGGATGTCGCGTTTTTGGGCGGCGGGATCGGGGTCGTGGCGGGGGAGAAGATCACGCTAGGGTTGGAGTTGGCGGCGGCGCGGCGGTTGCCGGTGCTGGCGGTCTGTGCCGGAGGCCGGGGCGGGGCGCGGGCGCAAGAGGGGATCCTGGCGCTGGCGGCGCTGGCCAAGATCGCCGCCGCCGCGACCCGGCTCCACCGCGCCGGGGTGCCGATCCTGTCCTTGTTGACCCACCCCACCGTCGGCGGCGTCTACGCCGGGCTGGCGAACCAGGCGGATCTGGTCTTCGCCGAGCCGGGGGCGCGGATCGGGTTCGGCGGTGGCGCGGGCGCCCCCCCCGGTCCTTCGGGGCAGGACGCCGGCGTCCCGACGCTCCCGACCGCCGAGGAGGCGCTTGCTCGCGGACTGGTCGACGACGTGCTCGACCGGGAGCGCCAGCGCGACCTGTTGGCGACGATGCTCGGATTGCTCGGGGTGCGTGGCCCGCAGGGGTCGGCGTCCGCCCCGCCGCCGATGACCGGCAGCGGTCCCCCTCCCGCCGGCCGGGACACCATCGGCCTCGCCCGTCACCCGGACCGGCCGACGGCGCTGGACCTGACGCGGCGCCTGCTGGCCGATTTCGTCGAGCTGCGCGGGGATCGCGCCGGCGCCGACGACCCGGCGATCGTCGCCGGTTTCGGACGCTTGGACGGTCGGACCGTGACCGTGGTGGCCCAAGAGCGTGGCCGGGGCGAAGACCGGGCGCGGCGACGCGACGGGCGACCGACCGCGGCCGGGTTCCGCAAGGCGACCCGGGTGATGCGCCTGGCCGGCCACTTGGAGATCCCGATCCTCTGCCTGCTCGACGGTCCGGGCGTCGCAACCGGACCGGGACCGGAGGCCGACGACCTGGGCGTCGTGCTGGGGCAAGCGCTGGGATTGGCCGGCATGTTGCCGGTGCCGATGGTGGCGGCGATCGTCGGCGAGGCATCCGGCCCGGCGGCGTTGGCGTTCGGCGGCGGCGACCGGCTGCTGATGCTGGAACACGCCATCGTTTCGCCCGTTGCGCCGCCCGAGGCCCCGGGCTCGGTGCCGAGGGGGGCGCCTGGGGCCGAGCCGACCTCCGGGTTCCGTTTCGGCAGCGGCGTGGTCGAGCCGGCTGGGGGCGGGATGCCGACGGTGCCGGGACGGCTGACCGCGCGGGAGTGCCACCGCTTGGGTGTGGTCGACACGGTCGTACCGGAGCCGCACCCCGGCGCCCACGCCGACCCGGACGCCGCCGCCCACCTGCTGCGGGCGGCGCTGGTTCAGGCCTTTGCGGAGGTCGGCGGGGTCGGTCCGCGGCGCTTGGTGGAGGAGCGGGCGCGGCGCGTCCGGTACCTCGGCCAAACCACCCCCGAAGGACGCGCCGCAACCCGGCGCGAGGTCTCCGAACTCCAGGAGCTGCAACGCGCCCTCGCCCGGTCGGTGGCGGAGTTGCGGGAGCGGTGGGACCTGCGGGCGCGGACGCCGCTCGCGCTGCGGCGTCCCCACCTGCATCTCCACCTGCCCCCCCGCCACGGCTTCCACCCGTTGCAAGGGTTGACCCTGCCGCGGCCGGACCTGGAACTGGCGGCGCGGTTGGCGGCGCGTCGCGGCGGGGGGAGTACCGGCGCCGGCGGACTGGACGCGGCGGACGACACCGCAGAGCCGGGCGACGCCCCGGACCGGGAAGGGACGGCATGATCGACGGCGGGTTCGAGATCCTCGACGAACGCTTCGGCGCCTGCATCAAAACCAGCGCCGGCCTGGAACGCTTGGCCACCGGTTGCCGGTGGGCCGAAGGCCCGGCCTACTTCCCCGCCGGGCGTTACGTGGTCTGGAGCGATATCCCAAACGACCGCATCCTGCGCTGGGACGAGATGGACGGCAACGTCTCGGTGTTCCGCGCCCCGGCCGGCTACACCAACGGCAACACCGTCGACCGCCAGGGCCGCCTCGTCTCCTGCGAGCACGGCAACCGTCGGGTCAGCCGGACCGAACACGACGGCACCGTGACGACCCTGGTCGACCGGTTCGAGGGCAAGCGGTTCAACAGCCCGAACGACGTCGTGGTTCGCTCCGACGACACGGTCTGGTTCACCGACCCCGCCTACGGCATCGACAGCGACTACGAGGGGCACAAGGCCGAGAGCGAGATCGGCGCCTGCCACGTCTACCGCTTCGATCCGACGACGGGCGAATGCCGGATCG
The DNA here is from genome assembly GCA_902806325.1 of uncultured Thermomicrobiales bacterium. GTDB lineage: Bacteria > Chloroflexota > Chloroflexia > Thermomicrobiales > UBA6265 > CADCWE01. Next base: position 22,960 of record CADCWE010000172.1, read on the forward strand.
TCGGCGACGACTTTTCCCGCCCCAACGGCCTAGCGTTCTCGCCCGACGAGCGCCTGCTCTACGTTTCCGACACCGGCCAAATCCAGCGCCCGGATCTCCCCCACCACCTGCCCGCC
>CADCWE010000173.1 GCA_902806325.1 uncultured Thermomicrobiales bacterium
AATAGCGCTTCACCTTGTCGCGGAGGGCGGTGCGGGTGTCGGACGGGGACGCGATCTCGACCACCAGGTCCGGCACTCCAGGGATGTACCCGTCGCCGTCGTCGTCGACCGCGCGCCGTCCCGCGCGCACGAACGCGATGTCCGCCGCCAGAACCGTGTCCGGATCGCGCCCCAGAACGGTCCCGATCTCGCCGCCGTAGACCTCGCCCAAGCCGTGGCGCTCGACGAACGACGTCAGCGGGTTCCCGACCCGGAACAGCAGCTTCCCGTGCGGGCGGCCGATCGGCGGCATCGGGCGCAGTTCCCCCTCGATCAGCTCGTACCGCGCATCGTCTGGCAGGCGCATCAAGTCTTCAGCGGACATGCGTACGGTGAGGACCATCGGCTCTCGTCTCCCCAACGCCGGAACGAGGGCGACCCGTTCCCGGCGTCGCACGGCGGCCCCACCTTCCTAGCGTTATCGTAGCACCAGACCGACCCCCATCGCTGGCAGACCTTCCCCGTGGCCCGGTCTTCGACGCGGGCGAACCGGTCTCCGGTGGCACCTTCTCGGCCGACGGCTCGACGTTCGTCGGGCTGGTAGAGACGGCCGCGCCCATCCCCGCCGATCCCGACCAACGGATGCCGGGCCACAACGTCGCCACCGGCGCCGGCACCCACCTCGCACCGCCGACCTGGTACGCCATCGGCCCCACCACCGGCCGCCTCCTGGCGGCGGTGCAAGGCGGCGCGGTGGGTGGCAGGACGGACCCGCGAGGCAAGCCCTCACCCCGGCCCTTCGGGCCACCCCTCTCCCGTGCGCGTGAGAGGGGAGTTGACCCCCGAATTGCGGCGCTCAATCACGGGAGATCGGGCGGCTCCTACCGCAATTGCGCAGTCTGGTCCCCTCGGTGGCCCGAAGGGCCGTGGTGAGGGCTTGGGGCGGCCGCTGGGTCGAGCACTACCCCATCCCCATTCCCCTCCGCAGCCGCCAGCACCGCCTCCGCCGTCACCATTCCGTAGCCGTTCGTCGCCCGTTCCAGTCGCTCCGCCGCCGCCACCAATCGCCGCGCTTGCTGCAAGCGCAACCGCTCCGGATCGAGGTCGGAAATCCGGCACCGGTCCAGACCGTCGGCGTCCTTGAGGACCAGCAGTTCCAGGCTCATCCGCCCGATCTTGTGGTCTGGCACCTCGTGCCAGGCGCAGAGCTCCGCCACGAACCCCAGGTCCACCGCCCGCGTCGCTGGCCGGGCATCCGCGAGCGCGGCGCGCACCCAGGCCGCCGAGCGCTCGCCGTGCCCCCGGTCGACGCCGTCGTCGAGCCTCCCCACGTCGTGGACGGCCGCGGCCCAGAGCAGCTCGTCCCGCCGGATCGCGCCGGGGACGGGCGCCACCCGCTCGGCCAGCGTCGCCGCCCAAATCAAGACCCGGGTGGTGTGGGGGGCTCCGTGGATGCCGCGCGGATTGAACCGGAACCAAACCTCGTCCGGCAGGTGCGGCCGCAGGCGGTCGAGCGGACCGCTCACGCGCCGGGCCCGATCAGCGCCAGCGCCGCCAGGGCGTAGGCCCGCGTCGCTTCCAGGACCTCGTCGACGCCGACCCACTCGTCGGGGACGTGGGCCAGGCGCGGGTCGCCGGGGCCGTAGATGATGGTCGGGTGGCCGGCGGCGGCGAAGAACCGGCCGTCGGTGGCCATGCTGAACCCGGTCAACGCCGTGTCCAGCCCGAGGCGGGCGTTGGCGCCGACCATCGCCGCGACCAGGGGCGAGTCCTCGGCCGCCATCGTCGCCCGCCGGACCTCCGCGTTCGGCTCGACCACCACCCCGATCCCCGGCATCTCCGCCACCGCCCGCCGCGCGATCACCTCGACCTCGGCCGTCGTCGTCGCCGGGTCTTCGCCGGGGACCACCCGGCGGTCGACGAAGATCGCGCAGCGATCCGGCACCACGTTGGCCTTGACGCCGCCGTCGACCATGGTCACCGACGCGGTCGACGGGTGGAAGTACGGGTGGGTGCGCGTCCCCAGCACCGGCCAGTACTCGCGTCGCAGGGCGACGACGATCTCGGCCATCGCCTCGATCGCGTTCGCCCCTTCCCACGGCAGCGCCCCGTGCGCCGCCCGGCCGGAGACCGTGATCGTCAGTCCGGCGCTGCCCTTCTCGCCGACGCAGACCCGGTTAAGAGTCTGCTCGCCGACGATCACGAAGTCGGGCGCGAGATAGCCGCCATCGATCATCAGCGCCGCCCCGGCCGGGCCGCCGATCTCCTCGTCCGCGACCTCGTTGACGATCAACCGGCCGCGCAGCGCCACCCCGGAGCGGGCCAACGCGACCCCGGCCATCACCTGCGCCGTCACGCTGGCCTTGTCGTCGCCGGCGCCCCGGCCATAGACCCGGCCGTCCGCCAGGTCCGCCCCGAACGGCGGGTGGGTCCAGGCGGATTCCTCGCCGGTCGGCACCACGTCCACGTGGGCGTTGAAGCAGAGCGTCGGCCCGTCGCCGCCAATCTCGGCGATCAGGTTCGGCTTGATCGGGTCGCTCTGCTCCGTCCGGGTGGCGAACCCGGCCGCCGCCAACGGCGCCGCGCACCGCGCGACCGCCTCCCGCACGTCCCCCGGCGGGTTGACCGACGGCACCCGTACCAGATCGCGCAGGAAGGCGATCGTCTCGTCGTCGTCGATCGCCGCCAGCACCCGCCGCGCGTCCTCGGCCCGGATCGTCCCCGCTTCCGTCACCACCGCCGGTTCCCCCTTCGCTCACCCCACTCGCCCTGCCCGGCAGTATGACGCACCCGGCCCCCGTCGCCATCGCCCCCTGGTACGATCCGTGCGCCACCGCCGTCGCGACCCGACCGTTTCCGATTCAGGAGGGATACCCCATGGAAGCTACCCCGAAGCGCGTCGCGATGGTCCTCGCCCCGAACTTCGAGGACGTCGAAGCCACCGACCCGAAGCAGTACCTGGAAGACCTCGGCGCCGAGGTGACCGTGATCGGGATCGAGCGCGGTTCGATTCAGGGCAAGAAGGGCGCCTCTTTGGACGCCGACGCGACTTTCGCCGACGTGTCCCCGGACCAATTCGATCTGCTGGTGATCCCCGGCGGCGGCGCCCCCGAGAACCTGCGCATCCACGACCCGGCGGTGGCGTTCACCCGCGCGTTCGTGGAGTCGGGCAAACCCGTCGCCGCGATCTGCCACGGCCCCCAACTGCTGATCTCGGCCAAGACCCTCGACGGCCGGACCCTGACCGCGGTCAACAAGATCCGCGACGACATCGTCAACGCGGGAGGCAATTACGTGGACGAGGCCCTGGTCGAAGACGGAAACCTGATCACCTCCCGCGTCCCCGCCGACCTGCCCGTCTTCGACGCGGCACTGGGCCGCGCCCTAGGCGTCGTCCCGGCGGGCGCCGGCGTCTAATCGACCGCGGCTGTTGCGCGACCGCGAAGTGGGGATTCCAACCCGCGCCGCGTTCCCTGCCCCTGCTCCGGGTCATTCCGAGCAACGCGAGGAATCTCGTCGTCGGTATCGAGGAGTACGTGATTCCTCGCTGCGCTCGGGATGACCCAGAACATAGAGGGAACGACCGAGCCATGCTCCCCACCGCCCCCCACTCCATCGACCCGGCCGCCGCCTTCGCCCGCTGGCACGGAACCGGTGTGCTTGCCCAAGCCGCCGTCACCCTGGCCCCGTTCGACCTTCCTTACGGTAACCTGGCGAACCTCCCCGGTTGGATCCTCTGGCTCGGTCACCCGCCGGTGCCGGACGGCCTGCCGCTGCTGCCCGCGCCGTCCGCGCTGCTTTGGGACGATCCCGCCCAAGTCCTCGCCCTTGGCGCCGCCGTCGCGCTCGACTACGCCGCGCGGCGAGGCGCCGCCGACCCCGCCGCGACCCGTGCCCTGCTGGGCCGGGAATCGCCGCTCGCCGTGCTCGTTCCCGGCGAGGTGTCGGACGCGCTCGATCCCCTGCTGGCGGAGGCGACCGCGCTCGGCCTCCCGGTCGTGCGCGGCGGCGCGGTCCACCGGTTGGCGGTGGGCGCGATCCCGGCGTTCGCCTCCCGCGAAACCGGCCACGCGGCGGCGCTGGGCCGCCCGCACGACCCGGCCCTCGCCTTCGAGACCGTGGCGGGCGAAGTCCGGATCGGCGGCAACCCGCTCTCCTCCTACGTCCTCCACCACGAGGGCGAGCGCGACGGCGTCGAGGTCGTCGGCGAACCGTCCGCCCGCGTCGGGATCGAGGTCGGCGTCCTGGCCCCGGGCGTGGACCTGGCGGCGACCGCCGCCCTCGAAGCCGAAGCCGCCGCCTATCCCGGTTTCCTCCAGGGCGTCACCAGCCACGTCAGCGACCACTCCCTGGCGATCGGCTGGGAGGGCATCGCCCCCACCCCGGTTCACATCGGCGAGGCGATCCGCGTGTGGCTAAAGGCCATCCACCGCTTGCCCCTGGTCGACGTCCGGATCGCCTTCGCCCCGCCCCAAGGCCGCTCCGCCCGGCTGGTGGACATGCGCGCCCGCGCCGCTGAGTTCAAGGAGATCCGCACGCTGGGGGAGGCGGCGAGAAAGGTGTAGGCCCTGTTCGATCTGGGCGCACGCGCCAACGCTCCGTTTCGCAACCGGGCGTTGGCCCTTGAGACCGCGATCAAAGGACGACCACGACGCCCTAGACCGCGCCCCCGTCATCGGATAGAGTGCCGCCGCGACGGGAACGGCGGCCGACGGCGAGGGACGAGGAACCGAGCATGGCAGGGGATCAGGCAACCGGATCCGGCGACCTCGCGGTCGATGTCGCCGCGCACGCCGAGGTGGCGTCCGACGACGCGGCCGCCAACGCCCGGTTGCGGCTGCGCGCCGCCCGCGCCTTCGTCTTCGACATGGACGGCGTGCTCTACCGGGGCGCGACGCCGCTGGCCGGCGTCGGCGATCTGCTGAACGCCCTGGAGCTGCGCGAGCGGCGGTACATGCTGGCGACCAACAACTCGATGGCCACCCCGGCCGAGTACGTCGCCAAACTCGCCGGGATGGGCCTCGACGTGCCGGAGGAAGCGATCTTGACCGCCGGCATCGCCACTCGCGACTACCTGGTCGAGCAGTTGCCGGCGGGTTCCGGCCTGTTCGTGATCGGGATGCCGGCCCTGCGCGAGCAACTCTTCGACGGCACCCCGTTCCACCCCGTCCAGTTCGGCGAGGAGCAGCCCGCCGCCGTCGTCGCCGCGTTGGACCTCGTCTTCACCTACGACAAGCTGAAAGCCGCCACCGCCGCGATCCGCTCCGGCGCCCGGTTCATCGCCACCAACACCGACGCCACCCTGCCGACCGAAGCCGGTCTCGTCCCCGGCGCCGGCAGCATCGTCGCCGCGATCGCGGTCGCCTCCGGCGTCAAACCGACCGTGGTCGGCAAACCGGAACCGCTGCTGCTGGAGCAGGCGCTGCACCGCGTCGGCGTCGCCCCCGCCGACGCGGTGATGATCGGCGATCGGCTTGACTCCGACATCGTCGCCGGGAACCGGGCCGGGATGCTGACGGTGTTGGTCCTGACCGGCGTCTCGACCCGGGAGGAGATCGCCAGCGCCGGGATCTGGCCCGACCTCGTCTTGACCGACCTGCCGGCCGTCCTCGACACCATGATCGGCAACGAAGCGTGAGCGACCCCACCGCCGCCGCCGACGCGACCGCCTTCCACCGCCTGCCCTCCCCGGCCGCCGACGTCCTGGAGCGGCTCTACGCCGAGGACGCACGGCAGCGCGCCGCCGGGTTGCCGCCCGATCAGCGGACCCGCAACGTCGATCCCAACACCGGCCGCTTCCTGGGCACGATCGCCCGCTCGATCGGCGCCCGCGCGATCGTCGAGATCGGCTCCTCGAACGCCGTCTCGACGATTTGGCTCGCCTTGGCCGCGCGCGATTCCGGCGGCTCCGTGGTCGGCACCGAACTCCTGCCCGAGCGCGCCGCCGAGGCCAACGCCAACCTCGCCGCCGCCGGTCTGGCCGAGGTCGCCCGCGTGGTCCCCGGCGACGCCCGGGCCACCCTTTCCACCCTCTCCGGTCCGCTGGACCTGGTCTTCCTCGACGCCGAAAAGGACGACTACATCGGGCACTTCGAGGCCGCCCTGCCGCTCCTGCGCCACGGCGGGTTGGTGCTAGCCGACAACGTGGTCTCCCACGACCTCTCGGCCTACCAGGCGATGCTGCACGCCCGCGACGACGTCGAAACCATCACCCTGCCGATCGACCGCGGGATCGAGTACACCCTCAAGCTGGCGCCGTACTACGCGCCCACCACGGAGAGGACCGCCCAACCGTGACCGTCGCTCCCCCGAAAGTCGTCCCGATCGTCGACGGCCACACCGACGTCCTGCTGGACCTGCTCCACCCCAACCGCAACCCCGGCCGGGACTTTTTCGCCCGCGGCGCGGCCGGCCACGTCGACCTGCCCCGGCTCCGGGAAGGCGGCATCGGCGCCGCGCTGCTGGCTTGCTTCGTCCCCGACGACGACGTCGCCAACGGTCGCGCCCTGATCGAAACCCTCCGCATGGTCGACCTGTTCCGGCGCCTGGTGGCGGAGGGCGACGGCCGTGTGACGCACGTTTTCGATCCGGCCGGGCTGCGCGCGTGCCTGGACGATGGGGTTTTCGGCGCCATCCTCCACTACGAGGGCGCCGACGCGCTCGACCCCGACCTGGCGGTCTTGCGCCTCTCCTACGACCTCGGCCTGCGCTCCCTCGGCCTGGTCTGGAGCCGGCCGAACGCCTTCGCCCAGGGGGTCGGGCCCCAGGACACCGGCCAGGGGTTGACCGGGGCCGGGCGGGATCTGGTCCGCGCCTGCAACGAGATGGGCGTCCTGCTCGACGTCTCCCACCTCAACGACGCCGGGTTCTGGGACGTGGTGGAAACGACGACCCGGCCGATCGTCGCCAGCCACTCCAACAGCAAGGCGATCTCGCCACACCCGCGCAACCTGTCCGACGACCAGATCCGGGCGATCGCCGAGAACGGCGGCCTGCTCGGCCTCAACTTCGCGATCGGCTTTCTCTGGCCGGACATGGGCCAGCGCACCGACCTGCCGCTGGACCTGATGGTCGACCACGTCGCCCACGTCGCCGACCTGGTCGGGATCGAACACGTCGCGATCGGCTCCGACTACGACGGCGCGCGCGTCCCCGACGCCGTCGCCGACGCCTCCCAGATCGGCCGCCTGGTCGAGCACCTCCGCCTCCGGGATTTTACCGAACCCGACATCGCCGCGATTTGCCACGGCAACTGGCTGCGGGTGTTCGACGCGGTCTGGCGATGACGGTGTGGGTCCTCGGTCAAGGCGCAACGCCGTAGGGACGCATGCCATACGCCCTCTTCACGTTCGCGCCCGTTGGCGTCCAACACCGACCCCAGGATTTGAAGCAGGGCGCACGCCATGCGTCCCTACGACGGCATCTTCGGTCCGCCCACCTCGGGCCAGGTCTCGTCGTGGTCCAACGTGCCGACCCAGGCATCGAACACGAGTCGCGCGACGCGGCCGTTGAGGACCGCGCCCTCCTGCTCCGGGGCAAAGCCGCGGTCGCGGCTGTTCTCGGTCATCGTCGCCAGGACGAAGGTCGTGCCGGCGGCGGCGACGATGGCCGCGTCGGCGCGGATCCCGGGTTGGAACCCGGTCTTGTTCATCAGCGCCACCGGTTGGGGCCGGTTCGGGTCGCCCCAGTAGGGGTGGAACGGCAGGTAGCGGCCGATCTGGTCCCGGTACTGCTGCCGCGCCAGGTGATTACGCATCGCCGCGCAGGCGGCCGGGGAGACGATCGCGTCGGTCGCGATCAGGGCCATCAGGCGCGCCAACTCGCGCGGCGTCGCCACCGCGTAGTCCCGCGGCCCCTTGTCCAGGTCCCAGACCAGCGTCGTCTGCTCCAATCCCCACGCGCGCAAGGCGGCGTTGATCCGCGATATCCCCAACCGCTCGACCAGGATCAAGGTCGCCACGTTGTCGCTGACCACCGTCATCAGGCGGATCAGATCCTCGATCGTCGGTGCCAACCCCGGGGCCAGCTCCTTCAGCACCCCGGACCCCGGCCGCCAATGCTCGGCCCCGACCGTGATGCGCTCCTCCGGGTCAATCTCCCCGGCTTCGATCGCCGCGTAGGTGGCCGCCATCACCCCGACCTTAATCGTGCTGGCGGCGGGCAAGAGCCGGTCGGCGTCGAAGCCGGCGGTCTCGCCGGTGGCCAGGTTCTCGGCGTGGCAGGCGAAGACGCCGGAGAAGGGGCCGGCGGCGGCGGCGATGGCGTGGTCGAGCATCGAACCTTGTTTCGGCGGCAAGCCCTCACCCCGGCCCTCTGGGCCACCCCTCTCCCGTGCCCGGCCAAGGGGAGCACATCCCCGAACTGGGGCGCTCAATATCGGACGAACGGGCCGGCATCCCCCCACTTGGGCGGCCTGCTCCCCTCTCCCGCGCCCGGGAGGGGGGTGGCCCAGAGGGCCGGGGTGAGGGTCGTTCGTCACTCCTCCAGCTCCCCCTCCCGCACCATCAGCGCCCGGATCTCGGCGTTGGCCTGGCGCATCGCGGCCTCGCCGGGGATGGTGCCGGCGATCGCCTCGGCGAGCAGGCGGCCGACGATCTCTTCCACGTTCGGGTAGTGCTGGGTCCGGGGGCGGGGCACGGCGTCGCGGGCGGCGTCGAGCAGGGCGGGCAAAAACGGCAGGCGCTCGGTGGCCTCCTCGTCGCGGAAGACGCTGGCGCGGGTCGGCGGCACGCCCTGCTCCAGGAGCAGGCGCCGCTGCTGGGCCGGTGCGGTGAACCAGCGGACGAAGGCGAGCGCCCGCTCCGGCTGCACCGACGTTTCCGGGATCCCAAGCAGCCAGTTGCCAGTCATCGTCGCCGGGCGGATGCCCGGTTGGGCCGGTTCGCCGCCGACGGTTAGCGCGCCCGCCACCACCGACTTGGCCGGATCGAAGGCGACGGCCACCTGGTCCGGCCAAACGTCGCCGGATTGGACGATCCGGCCTTCGGTGAGGTTGCGCCCGTGTTCGACGTGGCCGACGGTCTCCACCCCCGGCGGGGTGAGCGTCGCCAATTCGAGGTGGAGGCGGATCGCCTCCAGCGCCGCCGGCGTCGTCAACTGCGGCTCGAATCCGCCCTCGGCCGGAAAGAGGTCGCCGCCGAAGCCGCGCAGCACCGGCAGGAAACTGGTCGCCGCCGGGTTGCCGCGCATCCCGCGCACCCCGAACCCGAACGGCCCGGACGCGCCCTTGGCGTCGGCCACGGCGCGGGCGGCGGCCAGCACGTCGTCCCAAGTCTCCGGGGCGGTCAGTCCGAGCTCGGCCAGCACGTCGGCGCGGTGGACGAACACCTGGACGTTGCCGACCCAGGGGACGCCGCGCAACCCCTCCTGGTTGGGGAACCGACCCAGGGCCAGCAGCTCCGGCACCAGGTCCGCGTCGCCGCCGAGCGGCTCGCCCCCGCCCAGCGCGTCGAGATCGCGCAGAAAGCCGCCGCCGCCGAACAAGGGCATCCAGGGGTCGTCCAGGCTGACGACGTCGTACTCCCCGGTCGCCGCGATCAAGGCGATGTTGAGCTTCTCGTAGAGCACGTCCTGGGGGAAGGCCGCCGTCTCGATCGCGACGTTGTGCTGTGCCGCGTACTCGTCGACCAGAACCTGGATCTTGGGTTGGTCGTCGGCCTTGAGCGCAAAGACCAACGGCCCGGGCGGTTGGAACGCCGATGCCCGCGCGGCCCTCGGCGCCAGCCGGGCACCGGCGACGCCGCGCTGGGTCGCCATCGTCCCGCCGACCATTCCGGCGCCCGCCCCGAGCGCCGCACGCAGCACGCGCCGCCGGTCGAGACGCTGCCCCGCGCCATCATGCACCGCCGGTTCGCTTTCCATGATCGGTCCTCACTCCTCGTCGAGTGGCCAACGGACGCCGGCGCGCGGCGCCCGCGACGGTGAAGGTGTCGGATACGGACGCCGTAGGGGCGCTGCTTGCCGCGCTCCCGGAAACCGCACGCCGATCGTCGTGGTCGGTCCTTGGTCCTCCGGTTCGTGGCCCGCGGGCGACGGGCGCGGCAAGCAGCGCCCCTACGGCGGCGGTGGCCATCGTCGGCGTCGCCCGGCCATGTCGACCCAAGAACGCCGCGCCAACGGATACGGCGCCCCTACCCGCCGGGCGGTTGCCGCACCCCGAACAGGCCGCGCCGCCAGACCGGGTTCTGGGGCGAAATCCGTAGCCGGGCGATCCCGGCCGCGCCGTCGACGAAGACCGGGTCCGCCGGGTCCAACGGTAACGCGACCTCCCGTCCCAGCGCCGCCGCCGCGTAGGCGCCGACCACCGCTTCCAGGGTCGCCGCGCCGGCCTCCCCGCTCGCCAGCGGCGCGCGGCCCGCGGCAACGGCGTCCCGGAAATTCCGCGCCACGCCGACGAAGCTGCTGGTCTCGTCCGGGGGCAGCGGCAAATCCCGTGCCCCGCCGGCGGTCACCAGCGCCACCCGCTCCGCCGCGACGAACGGGTGGGTTCCGAAATCGGCGGTCACGGTCACGGCCCGCCCCTTGGTGCCCATCAACGTCGTGCCGCCCGGTCCGAGGCCCCAGGCGACGTTGACCAGGGCGTGGCCGGTCGGGTATTCGTAGCGGACCAGGGCCAGGTCTTCGACATCGCCGCCGTCGTCGGCCCGCCGGTCGACCGTCGCCGCCACCGCGACCGGGTCGCCGCCGAAGAACCACCCGGCCAGGTAGACCGCGTGCAGCATGTCCATCAGCACGCCGCCGCCGGAGCGGGCGAGGTCGTGGCGCCAGCGCGGGGCGTAGTCCGGGTTGCCGGGCCGGTCCTCGACGCTGAGGAAGTCCAGCCGCGCCACTTCCAGCGCCCCCAACGCGCCACCGTCCAACGCCGCCTTCAGGGCCCGGTAGACCGCGGTCTGGGTGTAGTTGTGGACCGTGGCCAAGGTCACGTTCGCCTGCCGCGCCGCCTCGACCATCCGGTGGGCGTCCGCCGGGGCGATGGCGAGTGGTTTTTCGCAGAGCAGGTGCTTGCCCGCCCGCGCCGCGGCGAGGGCGATCCCCGGCCGGACCCGCTGCGGCGTGGCGACCACCACCGCGTCGATCTCTGGCCGCGCGACCAAGTCCCGCCAGTCGGCGTGGCACGCGTCTTCCGGCAACCCGGCCGCCTGGCCCGCCGCCGCCAGGCGCTCCGGCGTCGGGTCGGCGACGGCAGAGACCGCGATCCCGTCGGTCGCCAGCAACGCCGGCAAGTGCCCGGAAAGACCAACGTTGCCGCAGCCGACCAGCCCGATCCGCACCCGGTCCTCCACCCGTCGCGCCGGGACGCCCCCTGCCCGCGCCACCAGCGCCGCCGAAGGCCCGAACCGGCGCACGGTAGCAACGCCGGTGCGCGCTGTCAAACGGGGCCGGAAGTCGGAAGTCGGAAGTCGCGAGTACGACGGGCAACCCGCCAAGCAGCGGTTGTGCCGTCCATCGCGACCGTGGTACACATGATCCGACTTCCGACTTCCGACTTCCGACTTCCGACTTCCGACTTCCGACTTCCGACTTCCGACTTCCGAGCGCGGAGCCTCCCCTCGCCCATGCCCAAACTCGACATCAACGGCGGCGACCGCCTGAAACTGGCGATCCAGCGTTCCGGCCGCCTGACCGAGGACACCCTGGCCCTGCTCCACGCGATCGGCCTCGACTTCGAAAGCTACGGCCAGCGCCTCTTTTCCCGCTGCCGCAACTTTCCGCTCTCGATCCTCTACGGGCGCGACGACGACATCCCGGAGTACGTCGGCCTCGGCACCGTCGACCTCGGGATCGTCGGCCGCAACCTGGTCGAGGAGGAAGGGCGACCCGGCACGGTCCTGCGCGACCTCGGCTTCGGCTACTGCGCCCTGGTCGTGGCGGTGCTGCGCGACTCCCGGTTCCAGGACCCGGCGGATCTGGCCGACTGCACCGTCGCCACCTCGTACCCCCGCTCGGTGCGGCGCTTCTTCGCCGACCACGGCGCCGCCCCGGAGATCATCACCATCAGCGGCTCGGTCGAGGTCGCGCCGACCCTCGGCATCGCCGACGCGATCGCCGACCTGACCGCGACCGGCTCTTCGCTGCTGCTCAACGACCTCCGCCCGATCGCCACGATCCTCGAATCGCAGGCGGTCCTGGTCGCCAACCCGGCCGCCCTCGACCACCCGGAGAAAAAGGCCAACATCGACCGCCTGCTGCTGCGGATCGACGCCGTCCGCGCCGCCCGCCGCTACAAGTACGTGATGATGAACGCCCCGGAATCTGCCCTGCCCGCGATCCGCGCCGTCGTCCCCGGCCTGAAGGCGCCGACCATCGTCCCCCTCGCCGACCCCGGCTGGGTCGCCGTCCACACGGCGTTGGAAGAAGAAGCGTTCTGGGAAAGTATCGAGCGGCTGCGGGCAGCGGGGGCGACGGAGATCTTGGTCTCGTCGTTGGAGAAGCTGCTGCTGTAGGAGTGGGGTAACGCGGAGCGACGCGGCCCTGTCGCCCGGCACCATCGTCCCCAACCCCGCCCATCACCGACTCATCGACCGATACCGCCGCACCCCCAGCGGCGCGAAGACCGCAACGATCAGGACCACCCAGCCCAGGGTCAGCCAGACCGGGTGCTCGGCCGGGAACCCTTCCGCCGCGTAGGGGTTCGGGTTGCCCCACAGGTCGCGGGTGGCGGCGGTCAGGGTGCTGACCGGGTTCCACTCGGCGATCGGGCGCAGCCAGCCGGGCAGGGATTCGGTCGGCACGAAGACGTTGGAGACGAAGGTCAGCGGGAAGAGGACCGTGAAACCGAGTTGGTTCGCCGATTCGACGGTGCGCACGGTCAACCCGATCAGCACCCCGACCCAACTCATGGCGAAGACGAACGTGAGCAGCAGCGCCACCCCGGCGAAGAACTCGGGCACCGATCCGCGGACGCGCCAGCCGACCGCCAATCCGGCCACCATCAGCACGGCCAGGATACCGGTTTGGTACACCAGGTCGAAGACGGTGCGCCCGGTCAGCACCGCCGAGCGGGCCATCGGCAGGGAGCGGAACCGGTCGATGATGCCCTTGTTGACGTCGTCGGTCATCCCGATCGCGGTTGTAATCGAGGCGAAGGCGACGGTTTGGGCGAAGATCCCGGGCAAGAGAAACTCGCGGTACGACCCTCCCCCCTCCAGCGGGATCGCGCCGCCGAAGACGAACGCGAACAAGACGACGAAGACGATCGACTGGATGATCGCGAAGACCGCCAGCTCCGGGATCCGTGGCACCCGCTTCAGGTTCCGCCCGGCGACGATCAGGCCGTCGGTGATCTCACGGCGCAGGCCGCCGGTCGGCGCGACGCCGGACACGGGCACGTCTCGGCTGGTCATGCGCTCCTCCTGTCTTGGGCGGGCTGGGTCGCCGGGGCGGGGCCGTCGTCGTCGGACGGGGCCAACTCGGCGGCGTGGCCGGTCAGGGTGAGAAAAACGTCGTCGAGGGTGGGGCGGCGCAGGGCGATGTCGTCGATCGCGATCGCGGCCTCGTCGAGGTCGCGGACGACCTGGACGATGCTTTGGGCACCGTTGCGGGCGGGCGCGGTCAAGCGCCGGGTGTGCTCGTTGACGGTGCAATCGCCCTCGCAATCCCGTCCCACGATCTCGGCGGCGCGGGCGAGGTCGGTTCGGGCGTGCACGACGACCTCGATGCGCTCGCCGCCGATCTGGGATTTCAGCTCGTCGGCGGTGCCGCGGGCGATGATCTTGCCGGCGTCGACCACCGCGATCGCGTGGGCCAGCTCGTCGGCTTCTTCCAGGTACTGCGTCGTCAGCAGGATCGTGGTCCCTTCGCGCTCCCGCTCCCGGATCACGTCCCAGAGCGCGAGGCGGCTGCGCGGGTCCAGCCCGGTCGTCGGTTCGTCCAGGAACAGCACCTTCGGTCGGCCGGTCAGGGCGCTGCCGAGGTCGAGCCGCCGCCGCATGCCGCCGGAGTAGGTCTTGACCACCCGGTTCGCGGCGTCGGCCAAGGAAAACTGCTCCAGCAACTCGTCGGCGCGGCGCCGCGCCTCTGATGTGGACAACTGGTAGAGGCGGCCGAACATGACCAGGTTCTCGCGCCCGGTCAGGTTTTCGTCGACTGCCGCGTATTGGCCGGAGAGGCCGATCATGGAACGAAGGTGCTGCGCGTCGCGGACCACGTCGCAGCCGACCACCGTCGCCCGCCCGGCGTCCGGCCGGAGCAGGGTGGCGAGGATCCGGACGGTGGTCGTCTTCCCCGCCCCGTTCGGGCCGAGCAGGCCGAGCACGGTCCCTTCGGCGACGGTCAGGTCCAGCCCGTCGAGCGCCCGCACCACGCCCGATTTGCTCTTGTAGGTTTTAACCAAGCCTTCGGCCGTGATCGCGTCCATCGTTCCTCCGTTCGGTTCGGTCACCCGGTGATGGGATTAATCGGGATCGAGCGCTCTCCCGTGTCCCCAGCGGTCGTCACCACGGCCGACATCGGGGCCGCGAAGCGGCGTGTCCGCCCACTCCGCCGCCCCGACGACAGACATCAAAACCGGTCGGCTGTTACCCGACGGCGGCCAGCGCCGCCGGTTGGGGCTGGTCGAACTGGGTCCGGTGGAGCTCCTCGTAGCGCCCACCGGCGGCGAGCAACTCGTGGTGGGTGCCGCGTTGGACCACCCGGCCGTCCTCCAAGACCAGGATCAGGTCGGCGGCGCGGATGGTGGAGAGGCGGTGGGCGATCACGATCGAGGTCCGACCGGTCAGCGCTTCGGCCAGCGCCGCCTGGACCGCCGCCTCGGAGGTGGAGTCGAGGTGGGCGGTGGCCTCGTCGAGGATCACCACCCGCGTCCGGGCGAGCAGCAGGCGAGCGATGGACAGCCGCTGTCGCTCGCCCCCAGACAGGCGGTAGCCGCGCTCGCCGACCACGGTCTCCAGCCCGTCCGGCAGCGCCCGCACCAGGTCGGTCAACCGGGCCCGGCCGAGGACGTCCCAGAGCTCGTCGTCGGTCGCCTCGGGTCGGACGAAGGCGAGGTTTTCGCGGATCGACTCGTGGAACAGGTGCCCGTCCTGGGTCACCATGCCGACGGTTTCTCGGATCGCCGCGAAGGAGAGCTCGCGCACGTCGACCCCGGCCAGCCGGACCGCGCCCGCGTCGACGTCGTAGAGCCGGGGCAGCAGTTGGGCGATGGTGGACTTGCCGGCCCCCGACGACCCGACCAGCGCGACCAACTGGCCCGGTTCGACCCGGAACGAGACGTCGTGCAGGACGTCGACGCCGCCGCGCTGGTCGAGGATCGCGACCTCCTCCAGGGAGGCGAGCGAGACCTTGTCCGCCGACGGGTAGCCGAAGGTGACGTGCTCGAACTCGACCGAGACCGGGCCGGCGGGCACCGGGCGCGGCTGCGCCGGTTCCTCCACCAGCGGGCGCAGGTCCAAGATTTCGAACACCCGCTCGAAGCTGACCAGCGCGCTCATCACCTCGACCCGGGCGCTGGCCAGCGCGGTCAGCGGCGCGTAGAGCCGGGTCAGCAGCAAGGCGAGCGCGACCACATCGCCCGGATCCAGCCGGTTCTCCAGGGCCAGGTAGCCGCCCAGCCCGTAGACCAGCGCCAGGGCGAGCGCCGAGACGACCGTCAGGGCGGTGACAAACACCCACTGGACCATCGCCGAGCGCACCCCGATGTCGCGCACCTGCTTGGCCCGCTCGGCGAACTCGACCGATTCCTGGTCCGGGCGCCCGAAGAGTTTGACCAGCGTCGCGCCGGGGGCGGAAAAGCGCTCGGTCATCCGGGTGCTCATCGCCGCGTTGAGGGCGGCGGTCTCGCGTTGCATCTGGGCCAACCGGGCCCCCATCCGCCGCGCCGGGAGGACGAAGACCGGCAGCAGCAGCAGCGCCAAGCCGGTCACCTGCCACGAGATGCCGACCATCACCACAAGGGTCAGGGTCAGGGCGACGACGTTGCTGACGACGCCGGAGAGGGTGCCGCTGAAGGCGCGCTGGGCGCCGATCACGTCGCTGTTCAACCGGCTGATCAGGGCACCGGTCCGGGTCCGGGTGAAAAAGGCGACCGGCATCCGCTGGACGTGGTCGAAGACGGTGGTCCGCAGATCGAGGATCAAACTCTCGCCGATGCTGGCCGACAGCCAGCGGGTCAGGATCCCGAGACCGGCTTCGACCATCGCGATGACCGCGATCAGGATCGCCAGGCGGACCACGACCCCGCTCTCCCGCCCGGCCACGATCGCGTCGACGACCCGGCCCGCCAGGACCGGGGTCGCCACGGCCAGGATCGCGCCGAAGACGCTGCAAACCACGAACCAGGCCAGCCAGGCGCGGTGGGGCCGGGCGAAGGCGCCGATCCGGCGCAGGGTCGCTTTCGAGAACGGTCGGCGGTCGTCCCGCGCGTTCAGCGCGTGGTGCAGCGACGTCCAGGCGGTGACTTCCATGCTCATCGAGTGCCTCCGGGCGGTCGGGGTTGACGGTCGAGCCCGGGCGACCGGGGACGGGGGACAGGGACGGACGCGGTCAGGCCGAACGCGCGTTCAGGGGCGCCGGTTCGACGGCGGTCGGCGGTTCCGGTCCCGGTTGGTCCGCAAGTTCGGCACCGTTCCCCGCGTCTGCCCGTCCGAGCAGGCGCGTGGCCAGCAGGGCGAGGACGGTCAGGGTCGCGGCGCCGATCAGGAAGGTCAGTTGCATCCCCTGGACGAAGGCCTCGCGGGCCGCGTCGAGCAGCGCGATCCCGAGCGGGTCGGGCAGCGACCCGGCCGCCGCGACGGCGCCGCCGAGGGTGTCGCGCGCGGCCTCGGCCGCCGGGTGGGGCACCTCGGGCGGCACGATCTCGGAGACGTTGGCGCGGTAGACGGCGGTGCCGACGCTGCCGAGGACCGCGATCCCCAGCGCGCCGCCGAACTCGGCCCCGGTCTCCGAGATCGCCGACGCCGCCCCGGCCCGCTCCGGCGGCGCGGCGCCGACGATCAGGTCGGTGGTCAACGCCAACGCCGGCGCCAACCCCACCGAAAAGACGACCGACCCGGCCACCAGCAGCGCCAGCGAATCGGCGCCGACCTGGGTCAATGTCCCAAAGCCGACGGCCGCCAGCGCCAGACCGGCAGCGACCACCCATCCCGGAGGCACCCGGCGCGCGGCCACCGGCGCCAGCATCCCGCCAGCGACGAACCCGGCCGACGAAGGCAACGTCCACAATCCGGCTGCCAACGGCGAGAAACCGCGCACCAATTGCAGGTACTGGGCGATGAACAGGAACGCCCCGAAGACGGCGAACAGGGCAAACGTGTTCGTCGCCAAGGACGCGCTGAAGGCGGGCGCCCGGAACAGCCGAAGGTCGATCAACGGATCGGCCAGGCCGCGCTGCCGGCGGACGAAGACGACGCCGAGCGCCAACCCGGCCAGAATCGCGAGCGCGGCCACCGGCCCGATACCGTCCTCGGCGATCCGCTTTAGGCCGAAGATCACGCTCAGCACGGCGGCCAGCGACAAGGCCGCGCTGACGAGATCCAACCGGCCCGCGTCGGGATCGCGGTACTCCGGCAGGAACGCCGGCCCCAACGCCAGCAGCAGCGCCATCACCGGCACCCCAAGCAGAAAGACCGACCCCCACCAGAAGAACTCCAGCAGCGCCCCGCCCAGCAGCGGCCCGATCGCGCCGCCGACCGAAAAACTGGTCACCCAGACGCCGATCGCCACCGTGCGCTGCGCCGGGTCTTGGAACATGGTCCGGATCAGGCCGAGGGTAGACGGCATCAGGGTCGCCCCGGCGACGCCGAGCAGGGCGCGGGTGGCGATCAGCATCCCGGCGCTGGCGGAGAACGCGGCCACCACCGAGGTCAAACCGAACGCAGCGGCGCCGATCAGCAGCAACCGGCGGCGACCGATCCGGTCCCCGAGGGTGCCCATCGTGATCAGCGACCCGGCGACCATAAACCCGTAGATGTCGACGATCCAGAGCAGTTGGGCGCTGGTCGGCGCCAGGTCCGCGCTCAGCTCCGGCACCGCCAGGTTCAGCACCGTCAGGTCCATCGAAACCAGCAGGCAGGGCAGCGCCAGCACGGCCAGTCCGATCCACTCGCGCCGTCCCGCTTGGGAGGGGATTTCCGGTTGCAACCGCACCAAGACATCCTTCCGGGTCGTGTGACGCCGACGCAGGGATCACCGGCCCGATTGACCGGCGACCCCGACCTACGATACAACCTCAACGTCTGTTGAGGTCAATCCCTCCGCCGGACCGGCCGGGGGGCGAACGAACGGAGGCCACGATGGCGACGCCGACCCGGCCCGGTGCGGAGCTGACGCCCGGAGAACTGGCGGCGCGGAGTGGGGTGGCCGTCTCCGCCCTCCACTTCTACGAGCGCGAAGGTTTGATCCAAAGCCGCCGCACCGATGGCAACCAGCGCCGCTACCCGCGCGAGACGCTGCGCCGGCTCGCGTTCGTCCGGGTCTCCCAGCGGGTCGGGATCCCGCTCGCCGAGATCCGTGCCGCGCTGGAGACGCTACCCCGCGGGAAGACGCCGAACCGCGCCGAATGGGCGGCGCTGTCGGAGCGCTGGCGCACCGACCTCGACCGCAGGATCTCCCAACTGGTCCGGCTCCGCGACGATCTGGCGTTCTGCATCGGCTGCGGCTGCCTGTCGCTCGACACCTGCGCCCTGGCAAACCCCGGCGACGCCCTCGGCGCGCTCGGTCCCGGACCACGCATCCTGGACGCCGATCCGGGCTCCGCGCCGGAACCGCCGGGCGCGCGAACGGGCAAGGACGCCGTGCGTCCCCACCCACGCCCAGGATAAACGCGGATTACCGGCGTTTCGTTAGATGCGCCAAAAATCCGCCCCGGAGAGGACCAACCGCAACGCCTTGCCCTCGACGACGATGTCGAACCGCGCCCGCTCCGGGGTTCCGGGGTCGTCCCCGGCCCGGAACGAGCCGTCTGGCACCGGCACCAGCGGCTGGTCGTCGCCGAACCCGTCGGGGCCCGAAGGCAAGATCAATCGCAACACCCCGCCGGTCAGCGCCACCCGCGCGAACGGGACCCACGGGTTGTGGGAGCGATAGGCGCCGGGGTAGGCAATCCACTCGGCGGGCGGGGCGGGGATCACCGTGGTCGGATCGACCGTGCCCTCCGGTTCGATTGACACCGGTTCGGGCGTGGCCTCGTCGGACGGCGGGTCAGGGGGTGATTGGCGACCCTCCCGTGCCGCCCTGAGCAGCGCCAGGGCACGGTCGGCGATCGCTTCCGGACCGACCGTCGTCGCGTTGGCGAGCACCACCGCGCCCAGACCCGCGTCCACGTCCCCGACCAGATAGGCGGAGAATCCGACCATGTAGCCGGTGTGGGCGACGTGGGCGTGCCCGTCGCGGTCGAACAACAGCGTCCCGTAGCCGTACCGCTGGTCGTCCCAGGCGAGATTCGCCCGCTGGGTCAGGAGCCCGAACCCGGTCTCGTCCAGGATGCGCCCGTCCGGTCCCGCGCCGCGGTTGAGCAGCATTCGGAGGAAGCGGGCCATGTCGTCCGCGGTCGAGGCCAGGCAACCGTCGCCGGTGTCGGTTTCGATCCAGTTGGCCGGCACCAACCCGTCTTCCTGGCGGTACGGCCGGTCATCGTACCAGGGGGCGTGGCCGACCGCCAGGCGGCGCCGCGTCTCGTTGGTGATCGTTGGGTCGGTCGCGGTCATCCCGAGCGGGTCGAGGATGCGCTCCTTCACGACGTCGCCGTACGGTTTGTCCGCCACGCGTTCCAGGATCAGCCCGAGCACCTTGTACCCGACGTTGGAGTAGTGGAACCGCTCGCCCGGTGGCCCGCCGGTTTCGGTGTGGCGGAGCGCACAGACCTCGCTCATCCCGCCCGGCGTGCCGTCCATCCCGGCGATGATCCCCGCGGTGTGGGTCAGGAAGTGATGCACGGTCGGCATCGGGTGCGTGGACCGGACCGCGAACCAGGGCAGATAGTCCGTCACCGGCGCGTGCAGATCCAGCCGCCCGGCCGCGTGGTCCTGGAGCAGCGCGACGGCGGTGAACGTCTTGCCGATCGAGCCGATCTCGAACAACGTTTCCGTCCCGATCGGCGTCGTGCCCGCCAGATCGCTGGTCCCGGCGACAACCACGCCCAGCGTCCGCTCCCGGTCGGTGATCCCGACCGCCAACCCGGGGCACCCGCTCTCGGCCAACCGCCGCCCGGCGAACGCCTCGATCCGCGCCAGCACCGCGTCCGGGTCACCCACCGTTCTACCCCCTCCCGGCGTCCGCCGACTCCGGAAAGATCCGCACCCACTCCCGCACCGTCGTCTCCGCGATTGCGCCCTCGGCGGCGGTGTACGGGTCGGCTGCGATGATGGCGCGCAATTCGGCCTCGTCGGCCGCCTCGTAGATCAGCAGCGCGCCGGTGTCGTCGGCCCAGGGGCCGGACTCGTGCAGCTTGCCGGTCTCGAGCAGGTGCTTGAGGTAGGCGCGGTGGGCGGGGCGGGCGGCCATCCGGGTGTCGTGGTCGCCGAAGGTGAGGATCGCGACGTACTTGGGCATCGGTGGGGGTCTCCTCTGCATGGATCACGGCCGATGGCAAATCGGAGCGTCGGGGTCCGGGGAACGGGCGACCACGGGGGACCACGCCGACGGGATTTGGGGCTGCCGGTCGAGACCAGATGGTGCCGAGCAGCACCAATCAGGTTTGTCGGGGCGGTCCCACCGCGGCCTGCCGTTCCCCGACCACCGGCGACCCGGTTTGACCCCGCGACCACCGGGACCGCTTTTCCATCTTGTCCCCGCCCCCTGGGTACCGTAGTC
Source organism: uncultured Thermomicrobiales bacterium (assembly GCA_902806325.1). Classification (GTDB taxonomy): domain Bacteria; phylum Chloroflexota; class Chloroflexia; order Thermomicrobiales; family UBA6265; genus CADCWE01. Next base: position 20,725 of record CADCWE010000173.1, read on the forward strand.
TACCCGCAACCCCCGCCCCCCGCGCCGTTGCTCGTCCCTCCCCGGGAGACCGCGCCCTATGACCATACCCGCGTTCGCGGAGGAGTCCGACGCCGATCCGGCGTTGGCGCCGGCCACGCCGCCCCACGACCCGGCCGATCCGGCGCTGGTTCCCCTCCGCCGCCAGTACCTCCAGATCAAGGCACGGTACCCGGAGGCGCTGCTCTTCTTCCGGCTGGGCGACTTCTACGAGACGTTCGACGGCGACGCCGAGATCGCGGCCCGGGTGCTCGACATCGTGCTGACCGGGCGCGAGATGGGCAAGGGGGTCCGGGTGCCGATGGCCGGCATCCCCCACCACGCCGCCGAGGGGCACATCGCCCGCCTGATCGCCGCCGGGCACAAGGTCGCCGTCTGCGAGCAGGTCGGCGACGTCGCCAAAGGGCGCGGCCTGGTCGAGCGCGGCGTCACCCGCGTCGTCACCCCCGGCACCGTCACCGAACCGGCGATGCTCGACGCCCGGTCCAACAACTTCATCGCCGCGGTGGTCGCCGACGGGCGCCGGGCGGGCGTCGCCCACGCCGACCTCTCGACCGGCGAGTTCGCCACCACCGAGTTCGCCGCCGGATCGGCCGAAGAAGCCCTGCTCGCCGCCGGCCGCGAATTGCTGCGCCTGGCCCCGGCCGAGATCGTGCTGCCCGCCAAGGGGTTCGACGATGCCCCGCTGCCGACGGCCTCGTGGCTGCCCGAGGGCGTCGCCCAAAGTGCGAGCGACGGCTGGCGCTGGCGGGCGGATCGGGCCGAGGAAGCGATCGGCCGCCACTTCGGCGTCGAATCGCTGGACGGCTTTGGCTGCGCCGGCAAACCGCTGGCAATCCGCGCCGCCGGCGGGCTTCTCCAATACCTGGCCGAGACCCAACTGGCCGGCCTGTCCCAGATCGTGGCCCTGGCCACCTACGCCACCGACGGGTTCATGACCCTCGACGCCCAAACCCGGCGCAACCTGGAACTCGCCGAAAGCGCCCGCGGCGACAAGCGCCACTCCCTGATCGCCGTCCTCGACCTGACCAAGACCCCGATGGGCGCCCGCCTGCTGCGGCGCTGGGTCGGCCAACCGCTGCTCGACCTGACCGAACTCCGGACCCGGCAGGAGGGCATCGCCCGCTTCCACGCCGACGCCCTGCGCCGGGCGACGCTGCGCCGCGCCCTGGCCGACGCCGGCGACATCGAGCGCCTCGTCAACCGGGCCGTCACCGGCGCCGCCACCCCGCGCGACCTGCTCGCCTTGCGCCACGCCCTGGCCGCCCTGCCCGCCGTCGCCGCCGCCAGCGGCGACACCCCCGGCGCCCCGCCCCCGAGCGACGCCGAGGAGACCCGCGCCCTGCTCGACGCCGCCCTCACCGACGAGGCCCCGCCGACCCTCGGCAAGGGCACGGCCGTTCGGCCGGGGTACGCCGCCGAACTCGACGGTCACCGCGCACGCGCCCGCGAGGCACGCGACTGGATCGCCAACCTCGAGCGCACCGAGCGCGACCGGACCGGCATCAAGAGCCTCAAAGTCGGCTACAACAAGGTGTTTGGCTACTACTTGGAAGTCACCGCCGCGGCCCTCGTCGCGGCCGAGCGGGACCGGGCGACCGCGGGAACGAACGGCGCCGTGTTGCCCGCCGACTACATCCCCAAGCAATCCCTCGCCAACGCCACCCGCTACTTCACGCCCCAACTCAAGGAGTACGAAACCGTCGTCCTGACCGCCCAGGAGACCTTGGCCGAGATCGAGACCGCCGTCTTCCGCCGCGTCGTCGCCCAGGTCGCGGCGCAGGCCCCCAAACTGCTCGCCGCCGCGCGGGCCGTGGCGCTGCTGGACGTGCTGTCGACCCTGGCCGAGGTCGCGGTGCAGCGCAACTACGTCCGGCCGGAGCTCGACGAGGGGAGCGCGCTGGACATCGTCGCCGGGCGCCACCCGGTCCTGGAAACCGTCCTCCCGCGCGGCGAGTACGTGCCGAACGACGCCGACCTCGACGCCGCCTCGGCCCAGATCGCGATCCTGACCGGGCCGAACATGGCCGGCAAAAGTTCCTGGCTGCGCCAAGTGGCCCTGATCGCCCTGCTCGCCCAGATCGGCTCCTACGTCCCGGCCGAGAAGGCACGGATCGGCCTGGTCGACCGCATCTTCACCCGCATCGGCGCCCAGGACGACATCGCCACCGGCCAGAGCACCTTCATGGTCGAGATGCTGGAGACCGCCAACATCCTCCACCACGCGACGCCGCGGAGCCTGGTCGTGCTCGACGAGATCGGTCGCGGCACCTCCACCTACGACGGCCTGGCCATCGCCCGCGCCATCGTCGAGCACCTCCAC
>CADCWE010000174.1 GCA_902806325.1 uncultured Thermomicrobiales bacterium
TCAGCGGCGGCGGTGCGAACGATATCGCGTCGATGGACCCGCTGCCCTCGATGTCGACCGACCAGTCCGGTTCCTTCACCGCCACCGACGCTTCGATGATGACCGACTCGGCCGCCGGCAACGTGCTGAGCCAGGTCCGCGAGGGGATGCAGGTGGTCGATTCGGCCGGCGACGACGTCGGCAAGGTGGACATGGTCCACATCGGCGACCCGGGCGCGGCCACGACCGCCGGACAGTCCACGGACGACGACAACGCCGGTGTGGTCGTGGCCGCCCCGCTCAGTTCCGGCACCAACACCGGCAGCAGCCTCGGCGGTGGCTCCGGCGTGGCCGGCTTGGCCGGCATGCTCGGCGGCGGCGAGATCGACGTCGACGAGCCGCTCCGCTCCCAACTGCTGCGGACCGGGTTCGTCCGCGTCGATGGCAAGGGCTGGTTCGGCACCGACCATTACTTGCCGGCGGAGCGAATCGCCAGCGTCTCCGGCGACACCGTGACGCTGAATACGACCAAGGACGCGATCGCCGAAGGCCGCTAGCCCGGGACGCGGCGGGATCTAAGCGGTATTCGGACGGGGGGAGCGGCACGCCGCTCCCCCCGTCGCGTTCCCGGTGTTGACCGCGCCGTCCGGCTCCGGTGGCGAGTGACCATGGGCGGAGGGAGAGCCGGCGATGGAGGATTTGGGCGACGGGCTGGTGCTGCGGTTCGCGGGACCGGATGATGCCGACCGGTTGGCGGCGTTCAACGCCCGCATCCATGCCGATCCGCCGCAGACGTGGGACGAGGGAACGGCGGCCTGGACCCGCGACCTCATCGGCGGCGCACACCCGACCTGCCGGGCCCACGACGCGCTCTTCGTCGAAGACACCGCCACCGGCGCGATCGTCTCCTCGGTCTGCGGCATCCCCCAAACGTGGTCGTACGGCGGCGTGCCATTCGGGGTGACGAAGCCGGAATTGGTCGGGACGGACCCCGCGTTTCGCCGTCGTGGGTTGGTCCGCGCGCAGTTCGCTACGCTGCACCGGCGAAGCGCCGCCCGTGGCGACCTGATCCAGGCGATCACCGGCATTCCCGGGTACTACCGCCGCTTCGGCTACGAACCGGCGCTGGAGATCGGCGGCGGGCGCGTCGTCTTTTCCCACCAGGTACCGCCGCTGCCCGGTGACGGGGAGCCGTACCGGGTCCGCCCAGCAACGGTCGCAGACGCACCGTACCTGGCGCGCGCGTCGGCCACCGCCGACCGGCGGCGGTCGTTGGTCTGGTGCCCGCGCGACGAGGCGATCTGGCGGTACGAGATCGGGGGGCGGGAGGCGGGGAACCGGGAGCGGGCGGATTTCTGGATCGTGGCGACGCCCGAAGGGTCCGCGGTCGGATTCTGCGCGGTCAAGCCGGGGCTATATAGCGGATACGTGTGGGCGTCAGCGTACGAGGTGAACCCCGGCGTCTCGTGGCTGGCGGTGACGCCGGTGCTGCTGCGGGCGGTGCGCGTCCTTGGCGAAGCACGCGTGGCCGAGGGCGATCCCCCCTTGACCGGGGTCGCGTTCCGATTTTGGGGCGGGTCGGACCACCCGGTCTACCGCGTGCTGCCGGACCAACGACCGGCCGAACTCCCACCCCCGGACACCTTTGCGCCGTTCGCCTGGTCGCTCCGGGTGCCGGACATTCCGGGCTTCGTGCGCCACGTCACGCCGATCTTGGAGCGGCGCCTCGCCGCCTCGATCCTGGTCGGACACACCGGCGTCCTGCGCCTGAACTGCTACGAGTTTGGTTTGCGGTTGGATCTCGATGGCGGGCGCGTCACCGCCGAACCGTGGACGCCGCGATCGGGTGATCCCGGCGATGCCGCCTTCCCGGGGCAAACGGTCCTCCAACTCCTGTTCGGCTACCGCTCGGTTGCCGAGTTGGAGCACGCCCACGGCGACTGCTGGGTGGCGGGACGGTCAAGCCGTTTGGTGCTGGACACGCTGTTCCCGCGGGGGCCGTCCAGCGTGTGGTCGGTGGGGTAATCCCCCCCGCAACCAGTTTTATGGGGGTCCGGCTCCGCCCCGATGTTTAACCTTCGGAGCACGCCGTCGATCGTGGTGATCGGGATCGCCCCGCCGCGGTACATCTGGTCGGCCAAGACTTGACCGAAGCCGCCAAACGGTGGGGCCTTGTCGTCGTCCCCATTCGGGCGGACCGGGCACGAGAGACCAAAAACGGTAACGCGGATGCCCTGCTTGGTCCCGAGGAACGGCGGAACCGGTCCGAGTTCCAGTCCTCGCCGCGGCGCCGGCACTGCCTCCTCCGCGTCAGGCTCATCCTTGCTTGGTTTCCCACCGGACGCGGCACCAATCCCTCGGCAAAGGTGTAGAGGACGGGCGGGCGCCCGTTCTGCCCGGAAACGACCTGGGCGCCGAGGAGCGCGTCCTCGCGGACGAAGGGGACGATGGCGAGGTCGTGGTGGCCCGGCGGGGCGAAACAGGCGGGCGTGTGGGCCGGGGAGCCGGGCGCGTGGGCGGCCAACCAGTGGTGGTGAAGGGACGAGGCGGCGACGGCCAGGTCGGCGCTCAGGACCGGGGCGTCGGCGGCAGAAACGCGGTGGCGAAGAGGCCGCGGTCGTCCTGGCGCAGGATCGAAGCGCCCGCGACGCGCGGGAAGCGCCGGGCCAGGGTGCAAACCGCCCGGTAGACCTCCGGCACCGTCCGCTCGGCGGCGATCTCCGCCAGACCGGCGGTGGCGCCGTCCGCCGCCCGCGCGATGGCGGGCGCGACCGACCCGACCGGCCCCTCGACGGGTCGCCGGCGGATGGGTTAACCCGGCGGGGAGGTGACCCGCACGACCGATTCCTTGTCACGCGACCGCGAGCGATCCTGGCGACGCTGGCAATCCGAGCCGGCGCGGGTCCGCGGTCCGGGCGGGCGCCGGGCACGCGGGACCGGTCTGGCGCACGGATGGACCGATGCCCTGCGACGATGGTAGCGGCACGGCGGGCGCGCGGTCAGCGGCGGGGCTACCCCGTTGGTCCCAAACGCTCTAGACCCGTTGCGGTGCGGTGACGCGGATACTTCGTCGCCAGCAAGACCGTACCGCGACGAGCGAAGCGCATTCGCTCGGTGCCGGTGGGCGACCCGTTGGGACTGGGGCGGTCGCTATACTTCGACGCTTCCGACCGGCGACGGTCGGCGACGCGGTGGCGAGCAGCGGTTGGGGTGCCGGGCGACGATGGGCGAAGGCGATTCCAGCGCTGACAAGAACGGCGTCGAACTGACGTTCCTCGGTACCGGCACCTCGAACGGGATCCCCGTCATTGGCTGCCGCTGCGCCGTCTGCTCCTCGGACGATCCGCGCGACCGCCGTGGCCGGACCTCGGTCGTGGTGCGGGACCAAGCAACCGGTCGGACGCTGCTGATCGACACCGCGACGGAGCTGCGGTTGCAGGCCCTCGCGGCGGGGTTGGACCGGGTCGACGCGGTGCTGATGACCCACGCCCACGCCGACCACACGGGCGGCTTCGACGACCTGCGCCGGTTCAACGAGATCCAGCGCGCCCACATTCCGGTCTACGCCGGACCCGGCACGGCGGCAACGCTGCGCGAGCGCTACGCCTATGCCTTCGCCGACGCCTTCCCCTTCTACGGCGGCAAGCCGGACCTGACTTTGCGCGAGGTCGAGGGTCCGTTCGACGTTTTTGGCCGGCGGATCGTGCCGATCCCGGTCCCGCACGGCAGCCTGACCGTCTTTGGGTACCGGATCGGTCCCCTGGCCTACGTCACCGACGCCAAAGAGATCCCCCCGTCATCGCTCGACCTCCTGCGAGGGGCGGACGTGCTGGTCCTCAACGCCCTCCGGAAGCGCCCCCACCCGACCCACCTCAGCCTGGCCGAGGCGGTGGCGGTGATCGAGGAGGTCCGGCCGCGGCGGGCCTACCTGGTCCACCTCTCCCATGAGCTGTCCC
>CADCWE010000175.1 GCA_902806325.1 uncultured Thermomicrobiales bacterium
TTCGACTCTCGGCGGCGGCGTGCGCGAAGTCGGCGCGCACCGCCGCCTCGCTCGCCAGGTTGATGAAGACGCCGCGCCCGTGGTTGCCGTCCAGCGGCTTGAGCACCACCGGGTAGCCGATGCGGGCCGCGGTCTGGACGGCCTCCTCGGCGCCGCGCACCACCGCGTTGCGCGGCACGGGGATGCCGACCTCGTGCAGGAGGCGGTTGGTCAACTCTTTGTTGCTGGCGACGTCGACGGCGATGTTGGCCGACGCCGATGTGACGGTGGCCCAGACCCGCTTCTGGTAGCAGCCGTGGCCGAGTTGGACCAGCGAGCGCTTGGGGTCGAGACGCAGCACGGGGATGCCGCGTCGTTCGGCTTCGGAGACGATCGCGCCGGTCGACGGCCCGTAGGCCAACCGCTCGGCAACCCGGATCACGCCTTCTTCGAGCTCGTGAACGAAGTCGAAGCCGGGCTCGGTCTCGTAAATCAGGTGGTTCAGCAGCCGGATCGCGATCCGACCGGCCGCCACGCCGACGTCCTCTTGGCGGTATTGGAAGACCACGTTGTAGACGCCGCGCTCGTCGGTGGAGCGCGTTTTGCCGCGGGAGACTTCGGCCCCGGCCAGGTTTTGCAGCTCGATCGCCACGTGCTCGACGACGTGGCCCATCCAGGTGCCTTCGCGCAAACGTTGCAGGAAGCCGCCCGGTCGCCCGACGGAACAGGCGTGTTCGTAGAGCGAGGGAATCAACTCGGTCAAGTGCTCGTAAAAGCCCGGGATCTTGTTGGTCGGCCGGTCTTCCAACTCGCCGATGTCGAGGAGATAGTGGACGACCGGCATCCGTGCCCAGACGTTCGGGCCACGGTAGATCGTGGTCTTGCGAACTTCCAACACGGCGAACTCCCTCCTGCGTCCAACCTGAATCCGGGAATCGGAGGGCGGCGGTGGCACCGGCTATGGGGACACGTGCCTCGCGCCCGGACCGGCCATCCGCGCCCGTATGTTAGCGGTCCAACAGCTTGCGTGCCCGGAGGTCGAAGCGCCGGCCGGGGGTGAGAATATGGAGCTGGGCGCCGCTGACGGTGATCCCACCGTGGCCTTTGACCTGAAAGATGTCGGAGTACATATGGGTGCCGTCGACGATGGTGACGCCGTGGCGACCGACCACCTCCAGCGTCCCGTTCGGGTCGATGAGCGCCGCGGTGTCCTCGTCGACGCCGATCCCGAGCAGGCCGGGGTTGGACGCAACCAAGGCGAGCAGGCGACCGATCCGCTCCCGCTGCCGGAAGTGCTGGTCGATGATGATGTCCGGTACCAACCCGAAACCCGCCACCATCTGGGCCATCCGCTGCTTCGGGGTTTCGCCGCTGGCACCGGACGCGACCATGTGCGAGGAGAGGATCGAGGCGCCGGCGCTGGTTCCGGCGACCACCGCGCCGTCGGCGTTGCGCTCGCGGACCAGCTTTTCGGCGGTGGTGCCGCCGACAATGGTCGCCAGGCGCATCTGATTGCCACCGGTGAGGAAGATCCCCGAGGCTTCGCGCAGGAGGTCCAACGGAGCGTCGCCGTTGGCGTCCTCGCGGTCGGCGATGTAGACCACGTCGGCCCGGCCGACGCCCATGCCGAGGAAGAGCGCCTTGTAGCGGACCCCGGCGGACTCGATGGACGACGCGGTCGGGACGATCGCGATCCGGGCATCGGGGCCACCGGCCAGTTGGACGAAGGTGGAGAGGATGATCTTGTCGTCCAGCTTGTCCTCGGCGCCGCCGATGGCCATGATCGGGCCACGCCCGTTGGTCGTTGCGGCGCCGACGGGCGGATGGACCGCGGGCGCGTTGCTGACTTGGTCGACCATGGGCAGGTACACCCGTCCTGTCAATCGGTGACGCGGGTTGGCGACGACGAGTTCGCCCGGGCGCGGCGTGACGGCCGGTCTGCACGGCTCCGCACGGTTCGGCACCGTTGGCGACCGCATCTGGGGGGCACTCTAGCGCGGGGGCCTGGGCAACGTCAATAATCGGCGTCACGGATCGCCGCGGCCGGGACGTACCATGATCGTTGATGCCGGCACCAACGACGTATCCTTCGGGTGCGGCGGCGCGTGGTTCGGCCACCGTTCGACGGGCTATTGGGCGTAGGGAGCGCGGAGACTATGGCGCAGCCGCTGACGGCGCGATTGGCGGAACGGGTGACCCTCGCCGACGGCGCGATGGGGACGATGCTCTACGCCGCCGGGATCGGCCTCGACGAGTGCTTCGACGCGCTCAACCTGTCCCGGCCGGAGATCGTGGCCGGTGTCCACCGGGCATACCTGGCGGCCGGCGCCGAGGTGCTCGAAACCAACACCTTTGGCGCGAACCGGTTCAAGCTGGAGCACTTCGGTCTCTCCGCCAAGGTGCGGGACATCAACCGCCGCGGCGCTAAGCTGGCCCGGGAAGAACGGGAGGTTGCCGGGCTGCCGGCCCTGATCGGTGGCTCGATCGGCCCAACCGGGCGCACGTTGCCGCCATTTGGGACCACGAGCGTGGATGAGGTGCGCGCCGCGTACCGGGAGCAGATCGAAGCGTTGCTCGAAGGCGGCGTCGACTTCCTGTCGATCGAAACCATCGGCGCGCTGGAAGAGATGGTTGCCGCGGTTCAGGCCGCGCGCGACGTCAGCGATCTGCCCATCGTAGCCCTGATGACGTTTGCCGAAGACGGACGGACCCTCAACGGCACCGAGCCGGTGATGGTCGTGGATGCCCTGGTCGAACTCGGCGTCGAGGTGTTCGGCGCCAACTGTTCGGTCGGGCCGCGCGGCATCCTGCGGGTGGCGCGGGAGATGCGGCGGCGGCTCGACGAGTGCGGGCACCGGGATGTCGCATTGGCCTGCATGCCGAACGCGGGCTGGCCAACCCACGTCGGCGGGCGGGTGATCTACCCATCGTCGCCGGAGTACTTTGGCGGGTTCGCGACCCAGGCCCTCGAGGTCGGCGTGCGCTTGATCGGAGGCTGCTGCGGCACCACGCCGGAGCACATCCGCGCGATGCGGCGGGCGTTGGACGCGATGCCGACGTCGCGAGGCGCCGCGGCCCCGGCGACAGGGTTGGCGCCCGTCCCGGCCGCGACGCCCATCCCGACCAAACCGGCGATCGAGCTGGTGGCGACCGACGGCCCGACCGAGATCGCCACGAAGCTGGGCCGTGACTTCGTCGTGAGCGTCGAGATCGATCCGCCCAAAGGGTTCAACCCGGCCAAGGCGTTGGAGGGGGCACGGTTGCTCAAGGCCGCCGGGGTGGACGCGATCAACGTCGCCGACTCTCCGATGGCCCGGGTCCGGATGAGCGCGCTGACGCTCTGTTACCTGATCCAGCATCAGGTCGGGATCGAAACCATCCTCCACTTCACCACCCGCGACCGGTCGTTAATGGGCCTCCAATCCGAGCTGCTCGGGGCGCACGCGGTCGGGGTCCGCAATATCCTGGCGCTGACCGGCGACCCGCCGAGTCTGGGCGACTACCCGGATTCGAGCGCCGTCTACGACGTCGATTCGATCGGGTTGGTGCGCGTCCTCGGTCGCCTCAACGCGGGGCAAGATTCGGCCGGGGCCTCGATCGGTCGCTTGGCCAACTTCACCATCGCTTGCGCCGTCGACCCGACCCGGGAGGACCTCGCGGAGGAGGCTCGCCGGTTGCGGGCCAAGCTGGCCGCCGGCGCCGACTTCGTGATGACCCAGCCGATCTACGACGTCTCGGTCTGGCATCGGTTTCTCGAAATCTACGCCGGAGAGATCCCGGTCCCGGTCCTGGTCGGCATCCTGCCGCTGCAAAGTTCCAAGCACGCCGAGTTTTTGCACAACGAGGTGCCGGGGATCACCTTGACCGACGACGCTCGGGACCGGATGCGGCGTGCCGGCGCCAACGGACGCCGCGAAGGCGTCAAGATGGCGCAGCAACTCCTGACCGATCTCCGGCCCCACGCCCAAGGCGTCTACATCATGCCCTCGTTCGGCCGTTACGAAGTCGCCGCCGAGGTGATGGAGGCGCTTGGGTGAGCGGGCGACCGGTGATTGGGCAGATCGTGGCGATGGGCGGCGGCGGGTTCTCGATGGAACCCGACAATCCCCTCCTCGACCGCTACGTCCTGGGTTTGGTCGAGCGGGCCACGCCGCGCGTCTGCTTCGTGCCGACCGCGAGCGGGGACAGCGCCGACTACGTCCAGCGCTTCCTGATCGCCTTCGGCGGGCACGACTGCGAACCGACCCATCTCTCGCTCTTCGATCCGCCACGGGAAGGGTTGCGGGAGTTTGTGCTTCGTCAGGACGTCGTCTACGTCGGCGGTGGCAACACCCGCAACTTGCTGGTGCTGTGGCGCGAATGGGGCCTCGATACGATCCTGCGGGAGGCTTGGCAGACGGGCGTGGTGCTGGCCGGGATCAGCGCCGGGTCGCTCTGTTGGTTCGATGCCGGGGTGACGGACTCGGTGAAGGGGATGACGGCTGACCCGATCGACGACCTCTCGGCGCTGACCTGCCTCGGGTTTCTGCCTGGAAGCAACTGCCCGCATTACGACGGGGAAGCGCACCGGCGTCCCGCCTACCACCGACTCGTCGGTTCGGGGGCGCTGCCGGGAGGCTTGGCGGCCGACGACGGGGTTGGGCTGCACTTCGTGGGTCGGGAACTCGCGAACGTGGTTTCCTCGCGTCCGGATGCCCGGGCCTATCGAATCGAGCTTCGCGACGGCGCGGTGGTTGAGACGCCGCTGGCGGCCAGGTATCTGGCGCAGGACCGTCGCGGTTGACGATTGCCGCACCGAACGCCCCGGTGGTATAGTGGCGCGAAGTCCGCGATCCGCGGAACGGGAGGCGTGTGCGCCGGGGCCGTTTGGTCTCTTCGCGGAATGGGGCGGCACGGCCCGTGATGTGGTCGGTCCGAAGCGTCACCGCGCCGGAGCGGGGGTGGTAGGGGAATCATGGTCGCGCAATTGGTCCGTTCGCTCGAGTCGGAGCAATACCGAGCCGAAACGCCGCTCTTCGGGCCCGGGGATACGGTCCGGGTCCACGCCAAGGTGGTCGAAGGGACCCGGGAGCGGATCCAAGTCTTCGAGGGCGTGGTGATCCGGCGGCGGGCCGGTGGCATCAACGAGAATTTCACCGTCCGCCGGATCGCTTCCCACGGGATCGGCGTCGAGAGGACGTTCTTGCTCCACTCGCCGCGGATCGACCGGATCGAGGTGACCCGGCGCGGGCGCGTCCGCCGGGCCAAGCTCTATTACCTGCGCGGACGCACCGGGCGCGCGGCCCGGATCAAGGAGCGAAGGACCTAGGGCGCCCGCCGGCCGAAACCGATCAAGATCGTTGTTCGAGGACGCGGAGCCATCCGCGTCCTCGCTCGTTTGCTATGCTGATGGCGTGACGTTAATCACCGCCAAGCCCCGCCCATCCCGTGCCCCGTCGAAGCCGGCAGCGCCCGTGCCGACGCTGCGCCACGAGCGCGCCTGTTGGGCTGCCGGCTGGAATCGGCTGGCCGGGGTGGACGAGGTTGGTCGCGGATCGCTGGCGGGTCCGTTGGTCGCGGCGGCGGTGGTCCTTCCGCGCTGTGCTGGCTCCGACCAGCGGCGACTGCGTCGCGCGCTCGAGGGCGTGCGCGATTCGAAGCAGTTGTCGGCCGAAGCGCGGATCTCGGCGTTGGCGGCGATCCTCGACGTGGCCGAATCGGTGTCGATTGGGATGGTCGAAGCCGGCGAACTGGACGGGATCGGGCTCGGCGTGGCCAATCGGGTGGCGATGGAGCGCGCGGTCGATGCGCTGGCGGTCACACCCGAAGCGCTGCTGCTGGACGCCTGCCTCCTTGCGAGCGATCTGCCGCAGATTGGCCTCGTCCGAGGCGATGCCTGCTGCCTCTCAATTGCCGCCGCCTCGATCGTCGCCAAGGTGGCGCGGGACCGGATCATGGTCGAAGCGCATCGCGTCGACCCCCGGTATGGGTTCGCCGACCACAAAGGCTACGGCACCGCCTCGCACCTCAGGGCGCTGGAGGAGCACGGTCCGGGTCCGATCCACCGCCGCTCGTTCGCACCGGTTGCGCGGCGGGTCAGCCGGGCGGCGCCGTGACCGTGACCGCCAAGCGGCGCCTGGGCAACTTCGGCGAAGCCTACGCCCGGCGCCACCTCGAAGCGCGGGGTTGGACCTGGCTCGCGGCGAACTGGAGTTGCCCGCTGGGTGAGCTCGACCTGGTGATGAGAGACGGCGCCGAGGTGGTGTTCGTCGAAGTCAAGACCCGGCGGGGGGAGGGAGCCGGTCGCGCCGAAGACAGCGTCGGGCCAGCCAAACTCCGGCGCCTGTTCGCGGCGGGCGAGACGTTCCTTCAAGACCACGGCCTGTTCGACGATCCGATTTGGCGCGTCGATTTGGTGGCGGTGACGTTGGACGCCGCGGGCGTGGTTCGGCGGATCAGCCACGTCGAAAACCTAACCCTTGATTAAGTTGTTCCCTTCCCGGCCCGATGATGTACCGGCGGTCTGGGATCCGCGCCCCGTTGGCACATGATGTGCATCCCACCGGCACGGCGGCGCGACGAGTGGTCGGCCGATTTCTGGAACAGGAGGGCATCTCGATGGTCTTTGTGCGACGACGATTGGCGGCCTTGGCCGCGCTGCTCGCGCTGTGCGGCTTGGTGGCCGGCGGCGCTAACTACGCCACGGCCCAGGACGCGACCCCGGTCGGCTCGCCGGTGGCCGCCACCGCGGGCATCCCGGCCCACATCCACGCCGGCATGTGCCCGGAGGTGGGCCCTGTCGTGTTCCCGCTCGCGGACGTGGTCGGTGCCGGGGCGATGGGCATGGACATGGCGATGGCGACCCCGATGGCGGGCGGCGGCGCGGCGATCCCGGCGATGATGAGCGTCACCACGGTCCAGGCCGACCTGACCACCATCCTCTCCGCGCAGCACGCGATCAATCTCCACCAAAGCGCCGAGGCGATCGACGTCTACATCGCTTGCGGCGACATCGGCGGCACGCCCGACGCCGGCAACAACCTGGTGGTCGGTCTGGCCGAGCGGAACGCTTCCGGATTCAGTGGCGTGGCGTGGCTGCACGGCAACGACGACGGCACCACCACCGTGACCATCTTCCTCGCGCAGGGCCTCTCCGGCGGCGCGATGGGCGGCATGGACATGGCAACCCCGGCGGCCTAACGCCACCGGCTCGACGTTTCTTTGCTGATCGGTTCGACGCGACGCGGTCCGGGACACCGGACCGCGTCGCCGTTTTCTATCCCCTTCCAACCACCGATGATCCTGCGGTAAGCTGGTGCGATGAACGAAACGTCACCCAGCCAGGTCGTCCAGACCACCGCGTGTCCCGCGATGCCCGCGTCATCGCTGCGCCGTGCATCCGAAACCTGGTCGGACGCGATGGTCGAATTCGCCCAACGCTTGATTCGCACACCGAGCTACTCGGGGCACGAAGCCGCCGCGGCCGATCTGCTGGCCGCCGAGTTCCGTCGGTTGAGATACGACGATGTCTGGATCGACGCGGCCGGCAACGCGATCGGCGCGATCAAGGGCACCGGGGCGGGACCGACGCTTCAGTTCAACGCCCACCTCGACCACGTCGCCGAAGGGGATCGTGCCCTCTGGAGTCGACCGCCATTCGGCGGCGTGATCGACGATGGCGTCCTCTACGGGCGTGGAGCCTGCGACGTCAAGGGCGCGATGGCGGCCCAGGTTTACCTTGCGCTGTTGCTCCGGGATGCCGGACTCCGGCCGACCGGCGACGTGTTCGTCGTCGGGGTAGTCCTGGAAGAGGTCGGTGGCCTCGGCAGTCGCCACCTGGCGCAAACGATGCCGACCGACATCGCGGTGGTCGGCGAAGCGTCGGGCAACCAGCTTCGCCGGGGGCACCGCGGTCGCTCCCTGGTCCGGGTCACGTTCACCGGGCGTTCCACCCATGCCAGCGCCCCAGAGCGTGGCTGCAACCCGCACTTCGCGCTCGCCCGGTTCCTCCTCGAACTAGAAACGCTGGCAATGATGCCAGACGAGACGTTTGGTGGGTCGTCCGTCGCACCGACGCTCGTCGAAACGGACCAGACCAGCGGCAACGTCACTCCCGGCTCGGTCTCGGTGTTCTTGGATTGGCGAACCGTGCCGACCGAAACCGAGGATGCGGTGGTTGCCGGGTTGCAACCCCTCCTGCGGCGGGTCGAGGCGGCGACGCCGGGTGTGCGCGGACACGCGGAAGCCGTCGGGCGATCCGTGCGGTCGTACACGGGTCTGTCCGCGACGATGCCCTCGACCCGCGGCTTCGCAACCGCCGTCGACGATCCGGTGCTGACGCGGGCGCAGACCGGATTGGCGGCGGCGCTCGGGCGACCCATCCCGGTCGGGACTTGGACGTTTGCCACCGACGGCGGGCACCTCAGCCACCACGGGATCACCACCATCGGCTTTGCGCCCGGTGAAGAACGGTTCGCCCACACGATCGACGACCAGGTTTCGGTCGCGGAGCTCGGGGAGGCGATGATCGGCAACGCCGCGCTGGCGATGGTGCTCACGGCCCGGGAGTCATCGTGACGACCTCCGACAGCGCGGCGCTTGTGGATTCGGTTCGGCAGCACCGGTCGGCGGCACCGCGAGCGGTCCGCTGCGCCATCCTGACGATCAGCGACACCCGAACCGCCGAGACCGATACCAGCGGCGCGTTGATTCGCCGCCTGCTCGAACGGGACGGACACGACGTGCTGGAAGGAACGATCGTGCCGGACGATGGGGAGCGCATCCGGACCAAAATCGGGGAGTGGGGTGCGGATCCCCGGATCCAGGCGATCCTTTGCAACGGTGGAACCGGGATCGCGCGGCGCGACACCACCTTCGAGGCGCTTTCCGGGTTGCTGGAACGGCGGTTGGACGGATTCGGCGAGCTGTTCCGGATGCTCAGCTACGCCGAGGTCGGATCGGCGGCGATGCTGTCGCGGGCGGTTGCCGGGTTGTACCGGGGCACGCTGGTGGTGGCGATGCCGGGATCGAGCAACGCGGTACGATTGGCGATGGAACGCCTGATTCTGCCAGAATTGGGACACCTGATTTTCGAGTTGACAAAGTAGTCCTTCGAGGCGCCCGGCCTACGGAGGGGTGTGGGGGTTATGGAGACGGTGGGTGATCCGACGATGAAGGCGGCAGGGCGGCGCGAACCGCGGGTGCTCTCCGGGTTCCGCGACTTCTTACCGGAGCAGATGCTGTTGCGGCAGCGGATCGTCGGCGTGATCCGGGCGGTGTTCGAGCGGCACGGCTTCGAACCGTTGGACACGCCCGCCCTCGAATTGATCGAGGTCTTGACCGGCAAGGCGGGCGAGAACGAAAAGCTGATGTACCGCTTCACCGACGGCGGCGGGCGAGAGGTCGGGCTGCGCTACGACCTGACCGTGCCGCTGGCGCGGGTCGTCGCGATGCACCAGAACGACCTCGTCTTTCCGTTCAAGCGGTACCACATCGCCCCGGTCTGGCGGGCGGAGCGCGCCCAACGCGGCCGGTTCCGGGAATTTTGGCAGTGCGACGCCGACATCGCCGGATCGGCGTCTATGCTGGCGGACGCCGAGGTGGTGGCGGTGATGGCCGAGGCCCTGGCCGCCGTCGGGTTGCCGCGTTGCACGATCCGGATTAACCACCGCCAACTGCTGGCCGCGTTGGCCCGCGCGGCGGGCGTCGACGCGGCGGGTGCCGGGACCGTCTTCCGGGCGATCGACAAACTCGACAAGATCGGACCGGATGGCGTGGCCCGCGAACTCGAAGACTCCGGAATCACGGCCGGAGCGACCGGTCGAATTTTGGCGATGGTGACGGAGGAAGGCGACCCCGCGGCCCGGTTGGCGAGCTTGCGGTCCGGCCTCGATCAGGACGCGGAGGCGATGGCGGCGATCGACCAACTCGGTGAGTTGTTCGGCCACTTGCCGGCCTTTGGCGTGGCAGACGAGGTGGTCCGGTTCGATCTTTCGCTGGCGCGGGGGCTGGACTACTACACCGGGCCGGTGTTCGAAGCGGTGGTCGAAGAACCGAAGGTCGGTTCGGTCGCCGGCGCCGGGCGGTATGATGGTTTGATCGGAACCTTTCTCGGACGCTCGGTCCCGGCCACCGGCATCTCGCTCGGGTTGGAGCGGATCATTGAGGTGGTCAAGGAGTTCGACTTGCTGCCGGGGGCGACGTCGACGACGGACGTCTTTGTGGCGGTGACGCGGGACACCGTCGCGGACGCCGCGCAGATCGCGGCTCGGCTGCGCGACCAGCGGTTGCGGGTCGATCTCGGCTTGCAACCGGCCAGAAGCCTGGGCGACCAAGCGAAGTACGCGGCGCGCAAGGGCATCCCGGTGGCCGTCCTGATGTCACCGGCCGACGTCGGCGCCGGGACGGCCGTTGTCCGCGCGCTCCACACCGGGGCGCAAACGACGGTGCTGCTCGACGACCTCGGCCGCGCGGTCCACGAGGCGCTACGCGCGGACGACGCCGCGGGCCCGGCCCTCTCGGATGCGTAACAGGCGCCCTGAGGGGTACGATGCGGCGAACCGACGACGACCGGGGCAACCGAGGAGCGCGAGACCACGATGGCGGAACCGCGGGACGACGAGTTTCAAACCTACATGCTGGTGGTAGCCCACCCCGACGACGCCGAGTTCTCGTCGGCGGGCACGGTCGCCAAATTGACGCGAGACGGCAAGCGGGTCGTGATCGTCCAAGTGACCTCCGGCGGCAAGGGCAGCGCCGACCCGATGGCCGATCCGGCGACGGTGGCGGCGACGCGGGAAGCCGAACAGCGGGAGGCGAGCCGCCGCTTGGGCGTCGCCGAAACGGTCTTCCTGCGTTGCCCCGACGGCGAGTTGGCGCCCGACCTGGCCCTGCGGGAAAAGCTGGTGCGGATGATCCGTACCCACCGGCCGGACGTGATCATCACCCACGACCCGTTCCGGCCGTACGCACTGCACGCCGATCACCGCGCCGTCGGCCTGGCGACCACCGACGCCGTCTACCCAACCGCCCGCGATCCGCTTTACTTTCCCGATCACTACCGGGACGGGCTGCATCCGCACAAGACGGCCGAAATCTGGTACTTCGGGGCCGATCAGCCAGATAAGATCATCGACATCACCGAGACCTTCGACGCCAAGGTCGACGCGCTGAAGGCCCACCACAGCCAAATCGGCAACAGCGAAGGCATTTGGGAACGGGTCCGCGAGCGGGCGGCGGAACTGGGGGCGGCGAACGGTGTCGAGCTGGCGGAGGCGTATAAGGTGATCCAGATGCGCCGGTGACCGGTTCGCGGATCGGGAGCCGGGCGAGGAATGGGGAGCGGCGTTGACCGGGGAACGGTGGCGTGGCGCGGAAGCGCGGGCGATGGAGGCCGGGGTTGCGGCCTTTGGCTCCGAATGGCGGCCGACGCTGCGCGCCGTGGCGCCCGGCCGGATCGAGCTGTTGGGCAACCACCTCGACTACAACGGCGGGCCGGTGCTGGCGGCGGCGATCGACCGCGCGATGGTGGTCCTTGGCGACGAGGGCGGCGATCCCGGTGTGGTCGTCGCGGTCGCGGCGGACGTAGATCCCAATCCCGTGCGCTTTGCCGTCGACGCGTTGACGGACTGGCGGAACCTCGACCCGCCGCCGGAGCCGATGGATTATCTGCGGGGCGTGATCGCCGCCGCCGCGGCGCCCCCCGGCGGCGTTGTGCATCGGGGCCCGCGGCTGGCGTTTGCGGGGGATGTCCCGATCGGATTCGGCGTCAGTTCGTCCGCGGCGTTGTGCGTCGGACTGACCTTGGCCCTGGCCACGCGGCAGCGCGGCTTTACGGAAACGGTGCTGCTGGCCCAGGAGGCCGAGCACCGGGCCGGCTCGCCCTGCGGGACGTTGGACCAGTCGGCGTCGTTGGCAGGCGGCGTGATCCGGTTCGACGGCGCGGATCTGAGCGTGGAACGGTTGGACCCGGACCTTGGCGGCCTGGTGTTCGCCGTTGCGGCGTCGGGCGTCACCCACAAACTCGGCGGCTCCTCGTACCCGATCCGGGTCCAAGAAACCAAGCAAGCGCTCGATCTCGCGCGTGCGGCCATCGGTGTGCCATTGCCGCATCTTTCGGCGCTGACCGCAAACCAACTGTCGGCGCTGTCGTCCGGAGACCACCCGGCACTGGCGTCGCCGCTCGCCGAACGGGTGCGCCATGTCGTCTCTGAAACGAAGCGGGTGCGGGCCGGCTTGGCGGCGTTGCGGGCCGGTGACTGGCCGGCGTTCGGGCACCTGATGATCGAGTCCGGGCGATCGTCGGCGACCGACTACGCGATCAGCCATCCGCGGGTGGAGGAATTGGTCGCCGAGGTGTTGGCGGTGGATGGGGTTTTGGGGGCGCGGATGATGGGCGGTGGGGAAGGCGGCACGGCGCTAATGCTGCTCGACCGGGCGGCGGTGCCCCGGCTCATCGACGCGCTCGGGCGCGGCTACTACGCGCGGCACGGCATGAGCGCGCCGGACAACCAGGTGCAGGTCTGCGCGTTCGCGCCTGGGGCGCGGGTCGATCGGCTGGGGTGACGCGGGCACGACCGACGCGCGCTAGCCGAACAACGATCGCTTGGACTTCCGCTTGATGTCGCGGCTGCCGTGGCGGCGATTGCGGTAGACCGTGGTCAAGTGCTGACCGGTGACCGGGTCCAGTACCAGCACGGTCCCTTCGAGTCGCCGAATGCGGTCCTCGCGCCGGTGGGCGACCGGGATGTCGCGCCAGCCGAGGTGGACGAAAAGGGCCTTCGCCGCGTGGTGCAGCCGTCCGTGGGCGAAGACGTAGCCGACGTCCTGGGGACTGAGGTTGCGCTGGGCGAGCCGCCGGTGGGCGTGCAAGGAGATGCTATTGATCTGCGCGTGGCGCATCGGTCCCCCCTTCCTCTCGCCCGAGGCCGGGTGCCGGCGGTGGATTCCGCTGCGGCGTTCGGGCGCGCGTGGCGGTCGCGAACAGGGCGACACTCGCCGTTGAGTGTACGTACATAAATACCAGAACCCGCCGCGCTGTCAACCCCCCGAGCGGGCTATCCTTGGCGGGAGACGGCCGGTCCGCCAGTCCGTCAGTAGCCTTCCGACTGGTCGACCACGTTGCGAAGCGGGTCGCCGTTGACGAAACGGGCGACGTTGTCTTCGAGGATCGCGTAGGCGCGCTCCAGATAGCGCGGGGTGCGGCCGGAGGTGTGGGCGGTGATGAGGACGTTCTCCAGCTCCCACAGCGGCGACTCGGCCGGCAGCGGCTCGGGATCGGTGACGTCGAGCCCGGCTCCGGCCAGGCGTCCGTCGCGCAGCGCGGCGATCAAGGCGTCCTGGTCGACGATCGGTCCGCGTCCGATGTTGTAGAGGTACGCCGACGGACGCATCCTCGCCAGCAACTTGGCGTCGAACAAGCCTCGGGTTCGCGCGGTTAATGGTAGGCAGATGGCAACGTGGTCCGCATCGCCGATCAGCTCCGGCAGCCGTTCTACCCCGAAGACGGCGTCCAATCCGGGCGGAACCGGCCGGTCCGACCGGCGCCGCACCCCGACGACCCGCATCCCTAACGCGGCGGCGCGGGGGGCGGTCGCCAACGCGATGTCCCCCAGGCCGACCAGGAGCAAGGTTTGGCCGCCCAACTCGAAGACGCGACCGTCTAACTCTTCGTCGAGCCAAGTGCGCCGAATCTGTGCCCGAATCAGGTCCGGCAATCCGCGTCCGAAGGCCAGCATCATCGCCAAGAGGTGTTCGGCGATGTTGTCGGCGTGCAACCCGCTGCTGTTGGTGACCGTGATCCCGCGCGCGACTAAAGCCGGGGTCAGGGTCCGATCGACACCCGCGCCGGTCGAGTGCAGCCAGCGGAGCCGCTTAGCGGCCGCTAGGTCCTCGTCCGAAAGGTGCCAGCCGACGACCGCGTCCGCCGAGGTTAAGACACCGGCGAGTTCGTCTGTCACCGGGCCAACGACCTCGACCGTCGGGAACCGCCGACCAAGCCGCTCGAGGAGCTCTGGCGGGAACGGAATCGTGACCACAATCGTGGTCCGGGTGGTCGCTGCATCGTCGCTCAACGTGGTGATCTCTCCCTCGGTCATCCCCATCCGGCTGCCCTGGGGCCGAGCATACCATCCCCGGTGTGCGGTAGATTGAGCGCCGTCGCTCCTTGATCGCTACCGATTGACGCATCGGGCTATACTGGTCTAGTACCAATAGGGGGGAGGTTTTGTGCTAAGGATTCTCAAGCGGGTTCCGATGGTAGACGGTGAAACGGCAGGACGGGGACGCGGCGTGTCGCGTCGCGCCGGTTTCGTACGGATCGCCGCGCTTTGGTGCTGCATCGCGGCGTTGGCGTTTCCTGGTGCCGCGGATGCCCACGACAAACCGGATCATTCGCTCACGGTTCGCGTCGCGACCGCGACGCCCTTGCCGAGCGGGGCGCGGCTTTGCGTCTCGCTGTTTCCCGGCGGGGAAGGCGCCTTGTCCGAACCAAAGATGGGGCGGTGCTTAGGGGATGGTGCATCTGAGGTGCTTCTCGACGGGCTTCCCCACGGCACGTACCGGGTGGTGGTACCCGGTGCCGGTTCCACCGTAGATCCGACCATGTTCGAGGGTCAGATCGTGATCACCGAAATTCCCGACGAGCCCTCGGTTGCCGATTTCGTCGTCGACGTTGTGCTGGCGGAGGCGATCCCGGTCACGGGCGGCGTCTCGATCGACGTGTACGGCTGCCCGGTCGGCACCGACCTCGAGTCCGGCACGATCGCGCTCGGGCTGGCGTGCCGCGAACGCGACGCCGCGTCGACCTTTGCCTTAACCGCCGGCGACACCGCCGCCGCGTCCGCTGGTTCCATCGTCGCCGAAGCGGTGGGTGGGGCTACGGCCCGGGTCACGGGGGTGACGCCGGGGCGTTACGGGGTGGTTTCGACGGCCGGGATCGCGACCGACGCCGCCGTCGCCTGGTTTTTGCTGCCCGCCGACGACGGCATCGCGGCGGCGCTCGGCGCCACGCCCAGCGTCGAGGTCGCGGCGGATCGGGATACCCGGCTCGCGGTCTTCGTGGTCGAACCATCGTTCGCCGAGGAATCAGCAACCACCGGCCCGGCCACCATTCCGGGACGGGATCCGGCTCCGATGGACCCGAATCTTGCTCTCGGCGGCGCGGCGGACCCGACCGTCGCGGCACCGCCGTCCGTGACCCCATCGCTGACGTTGCCGAACACGGGGACCGGTGACGCCGACGGACCGGCGCTGGGGGTCGGGTCGGGGTTGGCGGTCCTCGCGATTGTGGCCGCGGTCACCGTTACCGGGTACCGGCGCCGCCGGCGAGCCTGACCGACCGACGTTCGTTTGGCGTTTCGATCGGGCGCGACCGGGCGACCTCAGCCGCCGATTTGCGACATCCCGCGCACCGTCTCGCGTTCGCCTTCTGCCAGGCCGTGGCCCCACGGTTTGCGCCAGATCCCCGCCCGCATCTGCAATTCGAGGGCGGCGTCGTCCGCTCCGGCCCGCATCAGATCGCGCAGATCCACCTCGTCGGGGCGGAGCAGGCACAATCGGAGTTTGCCGTCCGCGGTCAGGCGGACGCGGTTGCAGGCGGCGCAGAACGGGGCCGAGACCGGCGAGATAAATCCCACCGTGCCGACGGCGCCGGGGATGCGCCAGACGCGAGCCGGGTCGCCGGGCGGCACCTCGACCGGCGTCAGCGGCCCGAACCGGGCCTCCAGCCGTTCCTGGGTTTCTTCCGACGTCACCAGTCCCTCATCGTGGACCGCGCCGACGCCCTCCAGCGGCATGATCTCCAGGAACCGGACCTGCCAGGCGTTGGCGAGCGTCAAGGCTGCCATCTCGCCGACCTCGGCGTCGTTCTGGCCGCGCATCACGACGGTGTTGAGTTTGATTGGCCGCAACCCGGCGGCGTCGGCGGCTTCGATCCCTTGCCAAACGAGATCGAGCCGGCCGCCTCGCGTCATCAACTTGAACTTGTCGGGATCGAGGGTGTCGATGCTGATGTTGACCCGGTCCAGGCCTGCTCCAGCGAGCGGGTCAGCCAGGCGGTTCAGCAACAACCCGTTGGTGGTCATCGAAAGTTCTTCGATGCCGGGGGTGGCTTTCATCGCCCGCACCAGTTCGACAATCCGGGGCCGGATCGTCGGTTCGCCGCCGGTCAGGCGCAGCTTGGTGAACCCGGTCTTGGCGCAGAGGCGGACGACCCGCACCAGCTCGTCGTCCGTCAGCAACTCGTCGCGAGGCTGGAATTTCATCCCGAGCGCGGGCATGCAGTAGACGCAGCGGAAGTTGCAGCGGTCGGTCAACGAGATCCGGAGGTAGGTCATCGCCCGCCCGAAGGCGTCGCGGGCGGCGCGTGGTTGCGGCTCGAAGCGCAACGGGCTGCTTGGGGGGGCCATGACCGCGCCGACCATGCATCACTCCTGCGACGGGACCGGTGGGGATCAATCACCGATTAGCCAACGCTTGACTAGGTAGGAACACACCATAGCACCGCTCGGAGCGCGGGTCAACGATCGCCGGCCGCGGGGGCCGTCGGCCGTTTGGCGAGGGGAGGTCCGGTCGGCGGGAGACCGGTCGGCGCGTCGGCGCTCGATGGCCCGACTCGGTAGGCGGCGATGCCCGGTACCAAGCGGGCAACCAGCGCGGCCGTGACCAGTGTTCCGATACCCCCGGCCACCACCGCCGGTCCGGCCCCGGTGACGCGGGCCAGCGCCCCCGCTTCGAACTCGCCGAGTTGGGGACCGCCCATCGCGAACGTGGAGTGCGCAGCGGAGACCCGGCCGCGCAGGGCATCCGGCGTCGCCAGGTTGCGGATCGTCGCCCGACCGGCCATGCTGACCGCATCGGCCGCGCCGCCACCGGCGAGGAACAGGAGCGCCCACCCAAGTTCTTGGCTCAACCCGAAGGCGATGGTGCAGCACCCATAAGCGAACACGGCGATCAGGATCACGAAGCCCGGGCGACGCAACGTCGGCGCGACGCTCATGGCCAGGCTGCCGAGCACCGCCCCAGCGGCGGGCGCGGAGTACAGCAACCCCAGCCCCCGCGCGCCGGCGTGCAAAATCCGGTCGGCGAAGATCGGCATCAGGGTCATACTCTGACCGAAAAAGGTGGCCAGGAAATCGAGGCCCATCACGCCGAGCAGGATCGGAGACGAGCGGAGGAAGCGCAGGCCTTCGAGCGCCGCCGCCAATCCGCCGACGCTCAACTCCGGCAGCACGGGTCGTGCCCGCAGCAGGAGCAGGGCCGCGATCACCGCGAGGAACGACACGGCGTCGACGGCGTAGGCGGTCGCGACGCCGAACG
Organism: uncultured Thermomicrobiales bacterium; assembly: GCA_902806325.1. Classification (GTDB taxonomy): domain Bacteria; phylum Chloroflexota; class Chloroflexia; order Thermomicrobiales; family UBA6265; genus CADCWE01. Next base: position 17,275 of record CADCWE010000175.1, read on the forward strand.
AGGCGATGATGACGCCGCCGACGGCCGGACCGGTAACGGCGGCGACTTGCCAACCCAGCACGTTAAGGGTCATCGCCCCGGCGACCTCCGCCCGCGGAACCAACGCCGGGATCAGCGCCTGGCGGGTCGGCTGACCGACGGCGTTGACGGCGGCCGAGACGAACGTTAGCGCGTAGATGAGGGGCATCGAGACCCGGTCCGCCGCGGTCAATGCGGCCAAGACCGCGGTGGTGCCGAGCAGCACGATCTGGGTCAGCAGCAGCGTCCGGCGCCGGTCGCCGCGGTCGGCAACCACGCCCCCCGCCAAACCGAACAGAATGACCGGAGCGAAGCGAAACAGACCAAGTAGGCCAAGTTGGAGCGGATCGCCCGTGAGCCGAAAGACCTGCCAGGCAATGGCGACCCGCTGGATCTCCGTGCCCAACGTCGAGACGATCTGGCAGCTCCATAACAGCCGGTAATCTCGGTGACGAAGGACCCGGAACGCGGGGCCGTCGCCCGCCGTCCGATCTTTGGGAGGGGAATGTTCCCGCCTCACGACGTCCGGACCACGGCACGGGCAAAGCCGGATACTATGCGCCGACCGCACCGGGACGCGATCGACCGCCAATCAAGCGCATCGGAAAGGATGACCACCGCGATGGAGGACGGCGTTGCCTCGGGGGTCCTCGGACGCGAGCAGTTGCGGCGCCGGTTGGCCGAGGTCCCGCCGTTGGTCGAAGGGTTGCCCGACGCCGAGACCCAGCTCCAGCCGAACGGCGTTGATCTGACGTTGCGCGAGGTGGCCCGGTTTGCCGGGCCGGGGACGATCGCCGGCGACAACGCCGGCCGCCGGCTTCCCGCGCTAGATCCGGTGCCATTCGGCGCGGACGGATTCGTTGAGTTGGAACCGGGCACCTATCACATCCTCTACAACGAGGTCGTCAACCTGCCGACCGACCTGATGGCCTTAGGGCGGCCGCGCTCGAGCCTTGGCCGGTGCGGCGTCACGATCCACACTGCCGTCTGGGACGCGGGGTACCGTGGGCGCTCGACCTCGATGCTGGTAGTCGCCAACCCGGCTGGGTTCCGGGTCCAGCGTGACGCCCGGGTGATGCAGCTGGTCTTCTTCGGTCTGGCGCAGTCGGTCGCCGAAGGCTACTCCGGGGTCTACCAAGGAGAGAACCTGGGTTCGGGCGCCTGATCCCCGTGACCGCGCCCCGCTACTCGCCGCGGCGGGCGAACGAGGGGCGCTCCGGTGGCTCGCCGGGAACGGGAATCTGGGTCTTGACCCGTTTTACCTGCGCCGTCTGGTTGCACCCTTCGACCGGACAAAAGTAGATCAGGGTGTATTCCTCCTCCGTTTGGTCGGAGAAGCGCGCCGGGCGCCCTTGCTTGCCCCGCAGGCGCATGTCGACCTTGTGGTCGGGGCAGGGTGGGATGTCCGGTTCCAGGCGATCCCGGCGGAAAATAACGTCCAGCACGCGCTGCATGGGGATCCTTCCGTCCGACGCGGGCGGCGATTGGGAGGAACGCGTTCCCGTCGCCCGGCGTTGGTAGTATACCGAGAGCGAACCCCAGCGGTGGACGGAACCGACCGCCGTGGGGCCGGCGAGGCAACGGCACGGGGGGCCACGGCGGATGGTGGACGAGGTGGTCGAAACTATGCGGCGCCGGTTCGGCGACGGGTGGGGTCGCGATGAGGAAGCAAATCTCCGATTCTCTGTCGATGCCGAGCAGTTGCTGCGCGACGTCCAGGGCGCCCACTTGATCGGGGACGCCGAGGTCGGCGACGACGGAATCACGCTGACGTTGTGGGTGGATCTGCCGATCCGCGACCTGATGACCGCCGACCAGATCGCCTACGACGTCTTCGCCAGGGTAAGCGAGGAGTTGTTCTACGCCGAGCGCCGCTTCGAGGCCAAAGGCGTCCGCTACCGGTTCGTCACGGGCTCGCCGAACCACGGCCACGTCGGCGCGATCGTGTTGGCCGGGCCGCACGCCGCCGACTTCGCCGAGCGCCACCGGACCCGGCTGAGCGGCGGGGTGCGGTTTCATGCCTGATCCGGGCAACCGAAGCGAAGTCCCCGGCTCTGCCCGTAGACCGCGAACGGCGATGGTTCGATAATCCGGCCCAGCGTCGTGGGGCGCGGGAGGCGAGCGGGAGGACAGGCGGGACCATGCCGACAATCAAGATCGACGGGATCGGCGAGAGCGGCTGCGACGAGGGGCGCCGCTTGGTGCTCTGCATCGAGGACGCCGGGGTGGACATTCTCCACCGCTGCGGCGGCAACGCCCGTTGCACCACCTGCCGGGTCGCGATCCTCGACGGCGATCCCGGGCCGATGACGGGCCCCGAAGCCGAGCGATTGGGCCGCATTGCCGACCTCGACCCGACCACCCGGCTCTCGTGTCAGGTTCAGGTTCGAAGCGACCTGTCGGTGCGGGTGTTACACCGGCTTCGCGACAATCCGGACATGGACGACCCCGGGCCCCGCCCGATCGAATGGCCGGCGGACGGTCCACTGCCGCCCGAGTGATCGCTCACAGGGCGATCGAATCGTCCATCTCGGGTCGCTGCCAGAGGAACATCGCCGTCGCCAGCGGCATCTCGGCCGTTCCGGCGTCGGGACTGGGCAGGTTCTGGACGGAAGGCCGGATGGCGGAGAACAGGGCCCGGATCTCCGGCGCGTCGAGGAAGCGGTGGATATTGGCTTGGACGTCGCCTTCCGAGACGGTGACTTCGAGGGCGTAATAGCCGCTGCCGATGAAGACGACGAGCTGGTCGATGCCGAGGCCCCGTTCCAACGCTTCGACCGGCAGGTTGTCGTGGGCCTGGCGGACCGCCACTTCGTCGCCAGTGGTCATCGGAAAGACGTAGAGGAGGGTTTGCATCCGGTCGTCCTTTTCGCGGCGCGCATTCGTTCGATCGTGCGCAAGGCACCGGCGTGCGTAACGCCGGCGCGTCTGCGAGGATCGGGGTTGCATGGGCCGTGCCAACCGTGTCTTTGACCGGGACCGAGGTAGGCGGTAAACTAGCCCCGGTCGTGCTAGATGGGGAGGTAGCGGTGCCCTGTACCCGCAACCCGCTCTAGCGGGGTTGAATTCCCCCTCGAGGCCCGGTGCTGTGGGACTGCCGGCGTTGCGTGGTGTTGAAGGGTGGGTCCCGCGCGGCGGGGAACTGTGAACCCGGTCAGGGCCTGACGGCAGCAGCCGTAAGCGGACCTCCTCGGGTGACGCGGGGAAGCCCCCCCGGAGCCAACGGGCGCCGGTAAGCTGGAGTATCGCGGTCGACAGGGGGTGCACGGCCGTTTCGCCGAGGCCCGCTCCGAGAGGAGCGGGCCTCGTGTGTTGCCCACAGGATTTTAGGAGGACTGCCCCCGGCGCCGCTTCGGTCGTGGCGCCGTACCGCTCGGATTGGTGACACGGGTCTTGGCGACCCGAGCCCCGGCGCCAGCCGGGAGCGGCCGCAGGTACTGCTGCTTCTTTTGGCGTGCTTCGTAGGCTCGGAGCTGCTCGCGAAGGTCGGTCCGGGCGTAGCGCCAGAAGTAGACCCCCATGGCGATGGCGGCGAGGAAGCTCAACCAGATCCACAGCCGCATGCCGAACGTGAGCGGGTTTATTTGCAACAGCTCGATGGCGCAGAAGAAGAGACCGAAGCCGAACACGATCATCGCGATGCCGGAGCATCGCAACAGCGCACGGCGCGTTGGCGGGTGCTCGGTGAACCGGTTACCGAGATTGTTATAGAGCGCAATGCTGATCAGGAACCCGACGCCGAAGAGGATCAAGAAGATCGTGAAAAACGGGCTGAACACGTCGTCGGTGTCGGGTACCGTCGTCAAGTAATCCCAGGAGAACGGATTGTCCATCGGCGGCGAACCTCACGACGACTATGGACCGCCCATCGCGCGGACCCGGCACGGACCCGGACTGGAACGCCGAGTATAGCACCGCGCGCGGACGTGATTGCCCGGCCCAACCGGAGCGAGCGCGACGAGGGCGCTGGATTCGACCACCGGCGACGAAATTCCTTGCGGGGGTCTGGGTGACCCAGGTAAGGCGGCGCGAGACGCGGGCGGTGGGGCCAGTTAGAGGCGCTCGTACAGCAACGCGCGCTTGACCTCTTCGATCGCCTTGGTGACCTCGATCCCGCGAGGGCAGGCGTCGGTGCAGTTGAAGACGGTGCGGCAGCGCCACACGCCAGAGCCGCCATTGAGGATCCGCAGCCGCTCGTCGGCGCCTTGGTCCCGGCTGTCGAAGATGAAGCGGTGGGCGTTGACGATCGCGGCCGGACCGACGAAGCGCTCGTTGGTCCAGGTGATCGGGCAGGCGGTGGTGCAGGCGGCGCAAAGGATGCACTTGGTGGTGTCGTCGTAGCGTTCGCGTTCGGCCGGGGATTGGCGGCGCTCCCCGGCTCCCGGGGCATCGTCGGCGATCAGATACGGCTTGACGGCCTTGTAGTTGGCGAAGAACTGGTCCATGTCGACGACGAGATCCTTGACGATGGTGAAGCCGATCAACGGCTCGATCGTGATCTTCTTCCCCAACTCCTTCATCAAGATTTTGCAGGCGAGGCGGTTGCGGCCGTTGATCCGCATCGCGTCCGAGCCGCAGACGCCGTGGGCGCACGACCGCCGGTAGGTCAGGGTCCCGTCGTGGTGCCACTTGACCTCGTTCAACGCGTCCAACACCCGGTCCGTCGGCTCCACGTCCACGGTGTATTCGGCGAACTTCGGCTTGACGTCGGTTTCGGGGTTGTAGCGCTTGATGCGGAGCGTGACGTCCATAGGGTCTCCTCGTGGCGGTGTAGGGGCGCATGCCATGCGCGCCCGTGCGGCGGCGCGGTTTTTGGGACGGCCGTCCAGGGCATCGTCGCGCCGTCCGGGGGACGAGGCGCATGCGACGAGCCCCTGCCTCAATACTTGCGCTCTTTTGGTTCGAACTCCGTGATCGTGACCGGTTTCTTCTTCAGTTGGAGGCCGCCGGAGGATTTGTAGGCCAGGGTGTGGGCGAGCCAGTTCGCGTCGTCGCGTTTCTCGAAGTCGTCGCGGTAGTGGGCGCCGCGGCTTTCCTCCCGGGCTAGGGCGCCAAAGACGATCGCCTCGGCGCAGTCCAGCATGCAGCCGAGTTCGTGGGCTTCGAGCAAGTCGGTGTTGAACACGTCGCCGTGGTCCTGGATCGCGACGTGGGCGAACTGGTGGCGGAGGTCGTTGATGGTGGCCTGGGCTTCGGTCAAGCCGCCGGCGTTGCGGACGACCGAAACGTTGTCCATCATGATCGCCTGCATCGCCGTCCGGATATCGGCCACGCGCTCGCCCTTGGTTCGCGACTTCAAATGGGCGACTTCGGCACGGGCGGTGAACTCGGGGTCGGTCGGCAGCGGTGGCAGGTCGTTCTCTTGGACGAATTGGAGCATGTGGCGCCCGGCTCGGCGACCGAAGACGACCAGGTCGACCAGCGAGTTGGTGCCGAGGCGGTTGGCGCCGTGGACGGAGACGCAG
>CADCWE010000176.1 GCA_902806325.1 uncultured Thermomicrobiales bacterium
CACTTCTTTGTGGTCGTTGGCCTGGTCGCGCTCTACCAGGACTGGATCGCCTTCCTGGTCGGTGTCGGCTTCGTGGTGCTGCACCACGGGCTGGTCGGCGCCCTGACCCCGGAGAGCGTTTACAACCACCACGCCGCCCAGGCCCACCCCTGGCGCTGGGCGGCGGTCCACGGCGCCTTCGTCCTCGCCGCCTGCGCCACCTCGCTGACGAGCTGGCGGCTGAAGGAAGAGGAGCGCGCCCGCGCCGAGACCGACGCCCTGACCGGCCTTCCGAACCGCGGCGCGGTGCTGGCGGCGCTGGACGAGGCGCTGGTCGCCGCCGCGGCCGGCCCGGTCTCCCTCCTGCTGGTGGACCTCGACGGGCTCAAGGCGATCAACGACACCCGGGGCCATCCGGCCGGCGACGCCGCGCTCCGGGCGACGGCGGCGGCGCTGAGGGCTGCGCTGCGCCGGGGGGACGTGGCCGGGCGCTTCGGCGGGGACGAGTTCATGGTGGTCCTGCCGGGCGCCAACGGCGGCGACGCCCACGGGATCGCCGCGCGGGCGCTGGCCGCGGCGGCGGCGGGTTCGGGCGGGGGCGGGGCGATCCGGTTCTCGATCGGGGTCGCCACGGCCCCGCGGGACGGCGTCGTCGCCATGGAGTTGATGATGGCCGCGGACGCGGCGATGTACGCGGCGAAGCGGGACGGCGGCGGGCGAGCGCTCCCCGCGCACGGCGCGCCCTGATTCCGTCGTGATCCTTGTCTGGGTGGACCTCGCGACCGCGCCCTGGTGGACGATCCGATCGTTCGACGAAGGGTGGCCAGGCGGCGTGGACCGGCGGCCCGCGGCAGGCGAAGCGGTCGGCCGGCGCCGGTTTCGCGGCCCGATGGACGGGCCGGGAGACGAAGGCGGACCACGCCCCGACGGCGCCGGCCCGGAACCTGGAGTCGCCAGGCTCCCACCCCGTGTGCGACACTTCCCTTTCGTTAGCGTTGGCGATCCGCGGACGGATCGGGAACCAGGAGCACGGACCGATGGACGTTTTCGAGGCGGTGCGCACGGTGCTGGCAGTGCGGGAGTACGCGGACCGGCCGGTGTCGGACGAAACGCTGGGTCGGGTGCTGGAAGCGGGGCGACTGACGGGCAGCGCCAGCAACAAGCAACCGTGGCACTTCGTGGTGGTCCGGGATCGGGAAACGCTGGCCCAGATCGGGGCGGCGGAGCCGTACGCGCCGTACGTCGCCCAGGCGTCGGTGGCGATCGTGGTCGCGGTCGACCGGACCCCGTTCGCGGTCTCCGACGCCAGCCGGGCGATCCAATCCATGCTCCTGACGGCCTGGGCGGACGGAGTCGGCGGCAACTGGGCCGGCTGGCTAACCTCCCAAGGGATGGAGCCGGCCCGGGCGCTGCTCGGGATCCCCGCCAACCTGGATCTGCTGGCGATCCTGCCGTTCGGTTATCCGACGGCATCCGTCGGGCAGGGCAAGAAGAAGCGCAAACCGCTGGCCGAGATCGCCCACCGGGAGCGATGGGGCGCCCCATACGCCTGATCAACATCGCCGACGCCCAGGCATCACCATCCCGAGGAGTCCGGACCATGCGCTCGCTCGCCCCCCTCGCCGCCGTTGTCCTCGCAGCCGCCGTCGGCGTTGGCGCCTTGCGCGGCCTGGTTCAGGATTCCACCCCCGCCGCCGACCGCGGGGCGACGACGATGACGCTGGTCGAACGCGCCTTGAACGTCACCCAGGTCGACACCGGCGAACCCGGTCCCACCCCCGGCGACCTGACGGTTTGGGGTCCGGACCCGCTCTACGACGCGGCCAACGAGGTCGACACCGGGGCCGTCACCCAAGGTTCCTGCCAGGCGCTGAACGCGGACGAAAACCACTGCTTCGAGACGATCGTCTTCCCCGACGGCAGCACCCTGGCGATCCAGGGGGTCCAACGGGGCGCCGGGATGCCCGCGACGACGACGATCGTCGGCGGCTCGGGGCGCTACCTCGGCGCCACCGGCACGCTGCTCGTCGAGGCGTCCGACGACCTGTCGCTCTGGACCAAGACCTTTGCCATCACCCTCGACGAGACGGTCTGAACCGATCGGGGCGCATCGGGAGTTCTTCGCGATGGGGCAGATCTACGACGCGCTCGACGCCAGGCTCCAAGGCTGGATCGCCGCGCAGCCGATGTTCTTCGTCGCCACCGCACCCAGCGGCTCCGACGGCCACATCAACCTGTCTCCGAAGGGGGACATGGCCACCTTCCGCGTCCTCGACCCGACGACGGTGGCCTACGTCGACCTGACCGCCAGCGGCATCGAGACCGTCGCCCACCTGCGCGACAACGGGCGGATCGTGGTCATGTTCTGCGCCTTCGCCGGGCCGCCGAGGATCCTCCGCCTGCACGGCCGGGGCCGCTTTGTTGCGCCGGGCAACCCGGGCTTTGGCGACCTCTTGGCCGGGTTCGCGCCCAGCCCCGGTATCGTGGCGACCCTGCGCGGCATCGTCGTGGTTGCTGTGACACGGATCGCCGACTCCTGCGGCTTCGTGGTGCCGACCATGGAACTCGTCGGGGACCGGGACCAGCTCTACCGCAACGCCGAGCAGAAACGGATCAAGCAGGGCGCCGGCTGGCAGGCGGACTACCAGCGGGCGAAGAACGCAACCAGCATCGACGGGTTGCCAGGGTTAGACATCGCGCCGGACGCCAGCGCTGGCCATCAGGGGGCATCGTAGGGGCGCACGGCGGCCCGCCCGTTTCGCGACCAACCCGTCGAGATGTTCCAAACGGCCGTCCGGCGCCCCGTCCCCCCGCGGTGCGCGAATGGCGCCCGCCACGCGTCCCCGCGATCGCCCCGTCCCCCGTCCCCCGTCCCCCACCGTGGTATCCTGGGTGCCCGTGTGACACCGGTTGGTCCATCCCCCCGCGGAGAGTCGTGAGCGGACCGTGACGACGTTGAGCTTGCGGCAAACGCTGATCTTGGTGGTGCTGTTCGTGGGCACCAGCGTCTCGTTCATCACGCTCGACAACCGGGCGGCGCTCGATCCGGTCAAGTCCGGGTTGCAAAGCTTGATCCTGCCCGTCACCGAGGCGGTCAACGGGGTCGGCGACGGCGGGGGCGACGACGGTGACGAGCTGGCCCAGTTGAAGGCCCAGCGCGACGCGCTGCTGGCCGAGAACGCGCTGCTCAAATCCGTGGCGACCGAGGTCGACCAGCTCCGCGCCCAGAACGGGTTCAAGGAGCGCAACCCGGACTGGCAACCGCTGACGGCCGACGTCCTGGTGTCGGACCCGACCAACCTCCAAAAGTTCATCACCATCGACAAGGGGAGCAAGGACGGCGTCAAGGTCGGGATGGCGGTCGTCAACCCGTCCTTCTACGTCGGCCAGATCACCGAGGTTTGGGAGGACTCGGCGAGGGTCTCCCTGATCATCGACGGCACCCAGCAGGTCGGCGCCCGGCTCCTCGACGCCCAGGCCGACGGCGTCGTCTACGGGATGTGGCAGCAGGGCGGCCGGTTGGAGATGCGCCACGTCAGCCGGGACGTTGCGCCCAAGGAAGGTGATGTGGTGATCACGTCGCCCGGCGGCCGGACCCAAACCGCCGGCGTCCCCGGCGACATCCGGATCGGCGTCGTCCTGGGCGAGCCGACCCGTGATCCCCAAACCGACACCCTGACGATCCCAATCTACCCCGACACCAACTTCGACGACCTCGACGTGGTGACGGTGATCCTCGCCGATGGCGCCTGAGTCCCCCTCCCGCCCCCGCCCGGACCTGCGCCTCGGCGCCGCCTTGGCCGCCGCCAAGCTGACCTCCTCCGCCATCCGTGCCCTCGGCCGGGGCGGTGGCACCGCCGCCCCTGGGCTCCTCGCCGACCGCCTGGACCCCGCGCTGTTGGCCAAACTGACCGCCCGCTTGCCCCGCGGCGTGGTCGTCGTGGCCGGTACCAACGGCAAGACGACGGTCTCACGGATGGTCGCCGACATCCTGGAAGCCGACGGATCGCGGGTCATCCACAACCGCTCCGGCTCCAACCTGGTCCGGGGCGTCGCCGCCGCCTTCGCCGCCCAGGCGTCGGTCGGCGGCGACCCGCGGGGCGAGATCGGGGTGATCGAGACCGACGAAGCGGCCTTTCCCGAGATCGTCCGCCTCGTTTCCCCGCGGGTTGTCGTCCTCAATAACCTGTTTCGTGATCAGCTCGACCGCTACGGCGAGCTCGACGCCATCGCCACCAAGTGGCGGGTCGCCCTCGCCGCGCTGCCCGAGACCGCGACCTTGGTCGTCAACGTCGACGACCCGGCGCTGGCCTCCCTTAGCGACGGCATCGCCGCCCGCCGCCTCGCCTTCGGCCTCGACGAGGGGCGGCACCGCCTGGTCTCCCTCCCCCACGCCGCCGACGCCGCGGCCTGCCGCCGCTGCGGCGCCGACCTGGTCCACGACGCGCTCTATGTCTCCCACCTCGGCGCCTGGCGCTGCCCGCGCTGCGGCCTGGCCCGGCCACCGCTGGACATCGTGGGGCGGCACATCGAACTGCACGGCGTCGAATCGCTCCGCGCCCGGATCGGCCTGGACCGGCCGGGCGACGGCGGGCAACCGCGCGCGCTGGACGTGTCGGTTGGGGTGCCGGGCCTCTACAACGCCTACAACGCGGTCGCCGCGACCGCCGCCGCCCATGCCCTCGGCGCCGCGGACCATGCGATCGTCCGTGCCCTTGGCGCCTTCCGCTCCGCGTTCGGTCGGATCGAGCGGGTCCAATTCCGCGACCGCACGCTGACGATGGCGCTGGTCAAGAACCCGGTCGGTTTCAACGAGGTGCTGCGGATGCTGACCGGCACCGGCGACCCGGCGACCACCACCCTGACGGTGCCGACCTTGATCGCGATCAACGACCTGGCCGCCGACGGCCGCGACTTTTCCTGGCTCTGGGACGTCGATTTCGAACTCCTGGCCGGCGGCACCGCGCCCCTCTTCGCCGCCGGTCTCCGCGGCCCGGACATGGCCAACCGCCTCCGCTACGCCGGCATCCCCCCCGAGCGCCTGACCCTTCTCCCCGGCGACCTCCCGACCGCCCTCGAAGCCTTTGTCGCCGCCGTCCCCGAAGGCGCCACCGCCTACGTCCTCCCCACCTACACCGCGATGCTCGACCTTCGCCGCGCACTGGCCGCGCTGGGGGCGGTGGAGACGTTCTGGAAGCAGTGAGCCATCAGCCGTCAGCGACCAGCGATCAGCGCCGGGCAAGCGGCAATCGGCTGACGGCTGCCGGCTGATAGCGCGTCCGGAGGACGACCATGCACCTGACCATCGCCTGGCTCTACGGATCGAAGATGAACATTTACGGCGACCGCGGCAACGTGCTGGCGTTGACGCAACGGGCGCGCTGGCGCGGGATCGGGGTGGACGTGGTCGAGATCGGGATCGGGCAGCCGATCCCGCCAAACGTGGGCGTGTTCTTCTTCGGCGGCGGGCAGGACCAGGAGCAGATCGCGGTCTCCAACGACCTCCGTGGGGCCAAAGGCGCGGCGATTAAGGCGGCGGTCGAGGACGGGGCGGCGTTGCTGGCGGTCTGCGGCGGCTACCAGCTGCTGGGGCACGAGTACCGGCCCCACGACGCCGCGCCACTGCCGGGGATCGGGCTGTTCGACCTGGTGTCGGAAGCCGGTCCGGAACGCTTCATCGGCAACGTCGTCGTCGAGACCGAACGCTGGGGCACCCTGGTTGGGTTCGAGAACCACAGCGGCCTGACGGTCCTCGGCCCCGGCGTGGCGCCGCTGGGTCGGGTCCGCGTCGGCCGCGGCAACAACGGCCACGACGGCACCGAGGGCGCCGTCTATCGCCGCGCCGTCGGCTGCTACCTCCACGGCGCCCTCCTCCCCAAGAACCCGGCCCTCGCCGATTGGCTGCTGGCGGGGGGATTGGAGCGCCACCACGGGCCGTTGGAACTCCCGCCCCTGGACGACCGGTACGAGGTCGCCGCGCACGCCTCGGCGGTCGGGCGGGCGGAGCGGACGCGGTAGGTGGGGAAGGGGGCGTCCCGCTGGGGGGAAAGGGGGCCTCGCGGGGAAGGGGGACGGGGCCATCCGTGCCCCGTGCTAAACTCTCTTCTTCCGCCCCGTCCGCGCCGTCCGGCCGACGGTTGACCGCGCAAGGACCCACCGCCTCATGGCGCGCGCCGCGTTCGCCCTGATCCTCGGCTTCGCGATCCTGACCCAGGCGACCGTGTTGCAACGGATCGACCTGGAGGTGCGCCCGGACCTGGTGGTGGTCCTGCTCCTGGTCTGGAGCGCGCAGCGCGGGTTTGGCGAGGGGCTGGCGTTCGTGTTCGGGGCCGGGTTGCTGCTGGACGTGCTGGCGATGGACCGCTTCGGCACCAACGGCTTGGCGTTGCTGCCGGTGGTGCTGCTTGGTGGCCCCGCCCGGCGGCGGTTCTTCCATTCGGGCCTGGTTTTCCCGATCGTGCTCGCCGTCGTCGCGACGGTGGCCCACGGCTTGATGGTCCCGCTCGTGCGGTCTCTCGCCGGGGGCGAGTCCGGCGGCGTCGCCGTCCAACCGGTGATCCTCCAGGCCCTCCTTAACGCCCTGCTCGTCCCGCCGCTCTACCTGGTTGCTTCCTGGACCGACCGCGACCCCGGCTACGAGGCCGCTGGCGCCAGGCGCTAGGGACGGAGCCGTCGGCCGTCCGTCGCCACGTCCGACTTCCGACTTCCGACTCCGGAGAACGCCCATGGCCCGCCGCAAACGCATCCCCTACGACCCGCCCGGCCAGCGCAAGAAGAAGCGCCGGGGCGGTGGGATTCCCCGCCGGGCAGACCAGATCTTCATGACCCGGCGGATGTTCCTGGCGAAGGGGATCGTGGTTTCCGCGTTCGCCGCGCTGGCGACCCGGCTCGGCTGGATGCAACTGGCCCAGGGCCAGGAATACAAGGCCCAGGCCGAGAACAACACGATCCGCGACCGGCCCCTGAAGGCGCCCCGCGGCATGATCTTCGACCGCGCCGGTCGCGAACTGGCGACCAACCGCCGCGCCTGGCAGGTGCGCCTGATCCCCGGCCAACTTCCGGACGACCCGGGCGAGCGTCAGATGGTGTTCGACACCTTGATCAACGCGCTCGACCTGCCGGACGCGCTGGTGGTGGACCGCGACCGGGTGCCGAAAGGCGAGGAGAGCACCGTCTTTGGCCGGCTCGGCACCCTGCTCGACAACGACCCAGAGTTCTGGATCGACCGCCTGACGCGGCTGGTCGAGCAAAACTACTTGGTGCTTGTCGACAGCCGCCTGACCGCCGACGAGGCGGCCCGGTTCCGGGCCATGGCGCCGCACTTGCCGGGCGTCTCGGTGATGAACATCCTGGAGTACCTGGTCGGCAACGCCGGCGATTTCCGGGCCAAGATCGTCGTCAAGACCGATGTCCCCGAGGACATCGCGCTGAAGCTGGAAGCGAACAAGCTCTACCTGCCGGGGATCGAGCTGGACGATTCGGTCCTCGTCCGCCGCTACCCCGGCGGCCCCTCGATGTCCCACATCCTCGGCTACGTGCAGCCAATCAACGACGAGGAGTACCGGCGGGACCTGACCGACCGCAACGTCAACCCTGTCTACCAGCTCGACGACTTCATCGGTCGGGAGGGGATCGAGGTCCAGCTCGAAGAGACGCTGCGCGGCGCGAAGGGCGTGCGCTGGGTCGAGGTGGACTCCAACGAGATCGAGCAGCGCGTGCTGGAGGACAAGGGACGCGAGGCCAAACCCGGCGATAACATCACCCTAACCATCGACCTGGAGCTGCAAGCCCTGGCCGCCGACGCCCTCGGCCGCGCGGTCGCGTTCTCCAACGCCGACCGCCAGGCCACCGGCAAGATCAAAAAAGAAGAGCAACTATCCGGCTCCGGCGCCGTGGTCGCGATCGACCCCCGCACCGGCGAAGTCCTGGCCATGGTCAGCTTCCCCCACTACGACAACCAACTCTTCGTCGACGGCATCTCCGACCGCAAATACAAGAGCTACATCGCCGACAAAAAGCAGTTCAACCCGCTGCTGGACCGCACCACCCGCGGCCGCTTCCCGCCCGGCTCCACCTTGAAGCTGTTCCTGGCTGCCGCCGCCTTGCAAGACAAAAAGATCACCACCGAGGACACGTTCACCTGCACCGGCGCGATCCGGGTGCCGCTGGACACCGACGAGTCCAAGGGGAACAACTACCCGTGCTGGCTCAAGGACCCCGGACACGGCGCGCTCGATGTCTACGGCGGCATCGAGCACTCCTGCGACGTCTTCTTCTACAACGTCGGCGCCCCACGCGACAAAGCTGAGGGCGCGCGCGATTACCTCCACTACTTCAACTACAACCCGGTGACCCGCCAGATCATCGACACCAAAGCCAACTACTTCAAAGGGTTGGGGATCGACCAGATCCACGACGATCTGTACGACCAGTTCTGGTTCGGCACCAAGACGGGCGTCGAGTTGCCGATGGAGGACGAGGGTCTGGTGCCGACATCGGACTGGCTGTACGACGCCACCGACGGCAAGGACTTTTGGTCCCTCGGCGACACCATCAACGTCTCGATCGGCCAGGGCTATTTCCTCTGTACCCCGCTGCAGCTGGCGACCAACGTCGCCGCGCTGGCCAACGGCGGCAAGATCCTCAAGCCGACCATCGTCCGGGAGGTCGCCGACGCCGCGCGGAAGAAGGTCGAGCCGACTAAACCGATCACCCTCCGCCAGGCCAGGATTGACCAGGAACACCTGGAAACGGTGCGCGAAGGGATGCGCCGCGTCGTCCACTCCGAGACCGGAACCGCCGCCGTCTCCTTCATCAACGGCGTTCGCGTCTCGAAGTGGCAGAACACGAACCCGGAGGGCGAGGACGAGATCTTGATCGCCGGCAAGACCGGCACCGCCGAGTTCGGTAGCCAGGACCCGGAAACCCTCGAGTACGAGAACCAGCATGCCTGGTTCGCCGCCTTCGCGCCGCTGGACGATCCCGAGATCGCGATCGCGGTCCTGATCGAGAACGGCGGCCAGGGGTCTACTTACGCGGTACCGGTGGCCGATCAAGTGCTCCGCGGTTACTTCGAGCTGACCGGGAAACGCGCCCGCAAGCTGTTGCGGGAGGATAAGACGCCGATCGTCCCCGGCGAGGGACCCGCCGACACCGCCGGCGAGGTCGTCGTTACCCCGGAGCCGGGCACGATCGCCAACGACGCCGAGGAGTAATCGGCGGAGGATGGAGGTCGAGAGGATGCGGGACCGGTTGGTCGGGGAGATGGCGTGATGAATTACGCCCCTGCGGAAGGGGTTCCCCCCAGCGGACCGTTGCGGTCGACAGCGATCTGGAGGGGCTTGGTCCATCACGCCCGCTCCCAAACCGCCCGGCCCCGTCGTCCTAATCACCACCCGGCGCTCCAATGACCACCCTCCCCCCCTTTGCCATCCACCACACCGGCGTTGTCGTCGCCGACTTGGCGGCCGCGATCGCCCGCTACGAGGCGCTCGGCTTTGGCCCCGTCGAGCGCGCGGCCGTGCCGGAACAGGCCGTGCTCGCCGCCGTCTTCCCGGCCGGTCCCGGCTACCTCGAACTGATTCAACCGACCGACCCCGATGGCCCGATCGCCCGCTTCCATGCCAAGCGCGGCGACGGCCTCCACCACGTCGCCTACCGCGTCCCCGACATCCAAGCCGCCCTTGACCGCCTTGGCGCCGCCGGCGTCCGCCTGATCGACCCCACCCCCCGCCGGGGCCTCCACGGCTGGCGGATCGCCTTCCTCCACCCGGAGTCGTGCGCGGGGGTGCTGACGGAGTTGGTGGAAGAACCGGAGAGGCAGGAATGACCGCCTGCAACCCCTTCCTGGTCATCCCAATCCGTCCCTTTTGGGGTCGGTATACCGAGCGCGGCGAAGCATCTCTTGGCGCGGCAGCGTTCCTGTTCCCCACATCGCCCGCGGGCGGGCGATGCTTCGCCGCGCTCGGAATGACGAGGGGGGCACGGCGCCTGGAGCCGATGCCGCTTGGGGGCCAGGCATGACCACGCCAATAACCACCGACTCCGGGATCCCCATCGCCCCCCTCTACCGCTCCCCCGAAACGCCGGCCCCCCTCCCCGACCCCGGCGTCTTCCCCTACGTCCGCGGCATTTACCCGACGATGTACCGAGGGCGCCGCTGGACGATGCGCCAGTACGCCGGATTCTCTTCCGCCGAGGAAAGCAACGCCCGGTACCGCCTGCTGATGGAACGCGGCACCACCGGCCTCAGCGTCGCCTTCGACCTGCCGACCCAGCTCGGCCTCGACTCCGACGACGAGCGCGCCTTTGGCGAGGTCGGCCGGGTCGGGGTCGCGATCTCGACCCTGGACGACATGCGGCGCCTCTTCGCCGGGATCGACCAGACCGCCGTCACGACGTCGATGACCATCAACGCCCCGGCCGCGATCCTGCTCCTGCTCTACCAGATCGTCGCCGAAGAGCACGGCGCCGACCCGAACAAACTCGGCGGCACGATCCAGAACGACATCCTCAAGGAGTACGCCGCCCGCGGCACCTACATCTTCCCGCCCCGCCCCTCGATGCGCCTGGTCACCGACACCTTCGCCTACTGCCGCGACCACCTCCCGGCCTGGAACACCATCTCCGTCTCCGGCTACCACATCCGGGAGGCCGGGTCCTCGGCAGCCCAGGAGATCGCCTTCACCCTGGCGAACGGGTTGGCGTATCTAGACGAGGCGGTCGCCGCCGGGCTGGCGGTCGACGACGTGGCACCCCGGTTCAGTTTTTTCTTCGCCGCCCACTCCCGCCTGTTCGAGGAGGCGGCCAAGTTTCGCGCCGCGCGCCGCCTGTGGGCGACTTTGGTCCGGGAGCGATTCGGTGCCCAGGACCCACGTTCGCTGATGGTCCGCTTCCACACCCAGACCGGCGGCGTCACCCTGACCGCGCAGCAACCGCTCAACAACGTGGTCCGGGTCGCGTATCAGTCCCTTGCCGCCGTCCTCGGCGGCACCCAGAGCCTGCACACCAACGGCTACGACGAGGCACTGGCGATCCCGACCGAAGCAGCGGCGACGCTGGCCCTGCGCACCCAGCAGATCCTGGCCGAGGAGACGGGCGTCGCCGAGGTCGCCGACCCCCTCGGCGGCTCGTACTACGTCGAATCGCTGACCGACGCCCTCGAAGCCAAGGCCCGAGAGTGGCTGGCCCGGGTCGACGAGCGCGGCGGCGCGGTGGCCGCGATCGAGTCCGGCTTCATCCAGAACGCGATCGGGGAGAACGCGTACCGCCTGGAGCTGGCGCGGGAACTCGGCGAAGACGTCGTCGTCGGGGTCAACAAGCACGTCGCCGACTCCGCGACCCCGGTCCCAATCCAGCGCATCGACCAGGTCGCCGTCGAGCGCCAGGTGGCGCGGGTGACAGCATTTAAGGCGGCCCAGGACCGGGCGCGGGTGGATGCCGCGCTGACCGACGTCGCTGCCGCCGCGACGGGGACGGAGAACCTGCTGCCGCCGATGAAAGGCGCGCTGCGGGCGGGGGCCACGGTGGGGCAGGTCGCGGGGGCGCTGGGGGGGGTGTTTGGGGAGTATCGGCCCGGGAACTGACGGGGAAGGTTGGGTCCGGGTGGTCCTTCATCCTGCGGGGTCTACGCCTCCCGCGCTCGCTCCCGCGCCGCCCCCGTCCGTTCCGACACCGCGTCGTGCGCCGCCGCCGTCGGGACCGGCAAGAAGGCGCCGTCGCGGCAACAGGCCAGCACCAGCCGCACCGCCGTGTCCACGCTGACCCGGTGGCCGGGTGAGACGAAGAGCGGCGCGCGGCACGGCCGGGTGCGGACCGCCGCGCCGACGGTCTCGCCGCCGTGCACCAGCGGCGTCTGGGCGCCAAACTCCCGCGCCGGTTCCTCGAAGGTGCCGACGAGGCGGCTCTTGGCGCAGCCGATGGACGGCACGCCGAGGACGACCCCAAGGTGGGAGGCGAGACCGAAGCGGCGCGGGTGGGCGTAGCCCTGGCCGTCGAAGAGCAGCACGTCGGGTACCGTGCGCAGCGTCCCGAAGGCCGCCAGGATCGCCGGCGCTTCCCGGAACGAGAGCAGCCCCGGCACGTAGGGGAACGCCACCGGGGCGGTGCCGTGCGCCGTCTCGACCGGTTCCAGACCGGGGAACGAAAAGACGACCACGGCGGCGTGGCCGATGGTCTGGTTGCCATCGGTGGCGTAGCCGTTGTCGACGCCCGCGACGACCCGGATGTCCTCGAACCGGATCCCGTCGTCCAGGCTCACACTTGGCGCGAACTCTGCCTGGATCGCCCGCGCCTCGGCCGGGGTCACGTCCCACGGGTGGGGGGATTCGACGCGCACGATTTGCCCTCCGGCTGATCGCTTCCGGCTCGGCGGAGCGCAGCAATGGTGCCGCCGGGAAACGCGGGGTGCGGTATCCTCGCCCAACGATCGGGTTGTCCGGTGGCCTTCCGCCATCGTCGGAGAACGGACGCGCGCGTGCCATCCCCCACCACCGTCGCCGACCAGTCGCAAACCGGCGCCCAACCGGCGCCCGCCGCGCCCACCAAGGCCCAGCACCTGGCCGATTTCAAGACCGAGATCGGCGCCCAGCACGCGGCGGCGGCGGACAAGCAGGCCGGGCGAGGCAAACGCGGCGCCCGGGAGCGGGTGCTGGCGCTGTTGGACGAGGGGTCGTTCGACGAATTGGACCCGTTCGTCCGCCACCGGGCCGAGCATTTTAGGATGGAACTCAACCGACCGTGGGGCGACGGCGTGGTGACCGGCTTCGGCACCATCGAGGGACGGCGGGTGGCGGTCTTTTCCCAGGATTTCACCGTCTTCGGCGGGTCGCTCGGGGAAGCGTTCGCGGAGAAGGTCGTCAAGTTGATGGACCTGGCCGAGCGCTACGGGTGCCCGATCGTCGGGATCAACGACTCGGCCGGGGCGCGGATCCAAGAGGGGGTCGAGGGCCTGGCCGGCTACGGCGAGGTCTTCTTTCGCAACGTCCGGGCGTCGGGGGTGATCCCGCAGATCAGCGTCATCGCCGGACCGTGCGCCGGGGGCGCGGTCTACTCCCCAGCGATGACCGATTTCGTGTTCATGGTCGAGGGCGTCGGCCAGATGTTCATCACCGGCCCGGACGTGATCAAGACCGTCACCGGCGAGGACGTCACCCACGAGGCGCTCGGCGGCGCCGACACCCACGCCCGGGTCAGCGGCGTCGCCCACTTCGCCGCCGCCGACGAAGACGACCTCAACGACCGCGTCCGCCACCTGCTCTCGTTCCTGCCGTCCAACAACCTCGACGACCCGCCCCGCCTTGACCCCGCCGACGACCCGGCGCGGGACGTGCCGGATCTGGATTCGCTGGTCCCCGAGGACAGCGCCAAGCCGTACGACATGCACCGGGTGCTGGAAGCGATCCTCGACGACGGCGAGTTTTTGGAGGTCCAACCGGCCCACGCGGCGAACCTGATCGCCGGGTTCGGGCGCCTGGACGGGTACCCGGTCGGGGTGGTCGCCAACCAGCCGCGGGTTCTGGCCGGCACGCTCGACATCGAAGCCAGCATCAAGGGCGCCCGCTTCGTCCGCTTCTGCGACGCCTTCAACATCCCGCTGGTGACCTTCGTCGATGTCCCAGGGTTTCTGCCCGGCACGGAGCAGGAGTACAACGGGATCATCCGCCACGGGTCCAAGCTGCTCTACGCCTACTGCGAGGCGACGGTGCCGAAGGTGACGGTGATCACCCGCAAGGCGTACGGGGGCGCCTACGTCGTGATGTGCTCCAAGCACCTCGGCGCGGATCTGAACCTGGCCTGGCCGACCGCCGAGATCGCCGTGATGGGGCCGGAAGCGGCGGTCGGCCTCCTCTTCCGTCGCGACTTGGCCGACGCCCCGGACCCGGCCCTGCGCCGCCGCGAGCTGATCGGCCAGTACGAGGACCTCTTTGCCAGCCCCTACCAGGCCGCCTCCCGCGGCTATGTGGACGACGTGATCGAACCGCGCCGCACCCGCGCCCGCTTAATCACCGGTCTCGCCCTGGCCCGGAGCAAGCGGGTGGCAGCCCCGGCGCGGAAGCACGGGAACATCCCGCTGTGACGGAGACGGGACGACGGGAAGACGGGACAACGGGAAGCGGAAGCGTCGCCACGGTTGGAGGGGCGGGCTGCATCGCGTCCTCGTCGCCGAGCATCGCCGTTTCCCCGGTGCCGACGGATGAGGAGTTGGCGGCGCTGGTCGCGGCGCTGATGGTGCTGGAGGACGAAAACGTCGCGGCGACGGCATCCGTCGTGGCCCGGCTGGACGCCTGGGCACGGGCGGGGCGGGGCGAAGCGATGACTGGGGTACGGGGCGGAACGCGAAGGGGATGGGGACGGACCTAGGCTGAGGAGCAGGACGGTCGTCGATCGGTGATCGTAGGCGATGAAAACGCCGGTACTCGCGCCCGAGCGCGGCGCCACCGCCTGGCCCGGCGCCGGAACGGGGAATCCGAGCGAAACACCAGCGTGTCACCCAGACGCGGCGAGACCGCCGGAGTCTCCCCCGGCGGTCTCGCCCTGGTCAGGACGTCGCCCTATTGAACGTCTTCCTGCTGGACCGCTGGGGGCGTTCCGGCGTCGTCGGGGCAGGGCGAACCGACCGGAGAGGCCATCGGCGAAGCGGCCGGCGACGTCATCGGCGATGCGTCCGGGAACGCAAC
Source organism: uncultured Thermomicrobiales bacterium (assembly GCA_902806325.1). Taxonomy (GTDB): domain Bacteria; phylum Chloroflexota; class Chloroflexia; order Thermomicrobiales; family UBA6265; genus CADCWE01. The sequence goes on from CADCWE010000176.1 coordinate 14,658, forward strand.
CGGCGAACCCGCCGGCGACGCCATCGGCGACGCGTCCGGGGTGGCGACCGGGGTGGCGCACGTCGCGCCCTCGATCGGTTCCGCGGCGGGCGGATCCTGATCCTGCGCGGCGGTGAACACGTACCCACCGAGCGAAAGCACCACGGCGACGAGCAAGGCGAGACGAACCATCAGCCCCTCCTTTCGACAGTGACCCAGGCCGCCGCCAGGAGAGACGGCCACGCAGCGAATGCTACACGATCCGATGCCACTTCGTCCGTGGACCGAAGGACGAGATCCGGACGGCGGGATCGACGGCCCGTTCCGGCCTTGTCGCGCCGCATTGACGGCGCTGGGAGGCCAAACCGCTGGCAACGGACCCGAGCGGTTCTCAGCGCAAGTGGCCACGGGAAAGGGGAGACTGCGGCGCAGGATAAGCCGCTGATATCGGCCATGGTCACCGCGTCGAGCGCCGCACCGATGGCGACCACCGGGGCGTCGACGGTGCGCCGTGGCCGGGCGCAGCGCCGGCTTGATCTCGGCGGGAGCCGGCGCGATCGGGGCAAGGTGCGACGAGCACGGGGGCAGGAAGCACGGGCGGCAACCGGGTCCCTCGACCATGTCCGGACGATCGTGGCTTGCCCCAGGCCGGCCCGAAGGTTACCGCCGGAACCGATCGCTGATCTCCCTCACCCGCTCCGCCCCCAACTCCGCGTAGTCGGAGTTCGCGGCGCTGGTGTCCGTCCGCTCGACCAAAACGATGTGCGCTGCTTCGTCCATCACGACGTGGTGCCAGACCGCCTGGCCGACGTTGTAGGCGACGTTCTGGGTCATTGGGACGACGTGCGCGTCTCCCGGCTCGGCGTCGCCGTCCATCAGGATCAGGTCGGCCCGGCCGGCGGTGAGGATAAAGACCTCGTTGGTCTCGCGGTGGCGTTCGACGCGGTGGAAGCGGGCCGGGTCGGTCGCCTCGCCGCGGCGCAGCATCGCCACCCGCCAGCCGTGGAAATCCAGCACCGGGGCGTAGCCGGGGGCGAACCAGGCGCCGACCTCGGCCAGGTGGGTCGGGATAGCGGAGTCGGTTGGGGTCAGTTCCACAGCGCATCCAGATCCACAACGACGTCCGGTAGCGCAAAGAGCCGAACGTTCCCACCCCGCACCGTCGACTCCTTGTAGGAACCGTCTGGCTGTCGGCGCCACATGGTCAGCGTCCGCTCGAACGGGTGCAAGCGCCAAATCTCCAGATCGCCGCGGTTCCGATACTCCGGCAACTTGGCGTCCACGTCGTAGCCGCCGGTCGAGGGTGACCACACTTCCACCACGAGAGGCAGCGGGGCGTCGTAGATCTCCAGCACGTCGTCACGATCCTTGAACGCCGCGGCCATCTCGACCGGGAACACCATCACGTCGGGAATGTAGTAGGTCACGTCCAACCGCCGAGCATGTCCGGAGTTGATCCTTACCTCGTAGTGGCGACGGTCGAGCTGCGCAATCAGCTGGGCGCCGAGGTACGTCATGTCGGCATTGTGGCGAAACGTCATGCTGGGCTTCTCCCGCAGCCGCCCCCGGTGCAACTCCCAATTGCCTTCCGGGTCCTCCAGAACCACGGCGGTGTAGGTGCGTTCGCTGACCGGCATGGCGTCCTCCTTCCGGGTCTTCGTGGGCCGAGTATCGCATCCCGCGCGCTCACTGGGTCGCGTGGTTGAACGGGAAGGCGCGCACGGAGACGCGGCGCAGGATCTCGTCGCAGGTGGCCACAATCCTGGCGTGCAGGGTGAGATCGGTCGCGGCCAGATTCGCCTCGGCCAGTTCGTCCTCGTCGCGGACGGTCAGCGCGCCTCCCGGCAGGGCGACCACGTCCAGGAACAGGTCGTGCCAGTACAACGTTGGCGGGTCGGTGGCCTGGTCGAGGGTGGCCGGGTGGGTGACGTTGGCGTACCAGCCGCGCAAGCGCCCGTCCGGGGAGAAGACGGCGAAGGCGTTGAACCAGTCGTGGGGCGAGAAGAACTCGTGCAGCGTGTCCCCGGTCTCGAAGCGGAGACCGTCCAGTTCGACCAGCCGGTTGACCCACCGCGCTTCGACGGCGAGCCACGGCGCGGGCGCCCCCGCTTCGACCACGACGCCGGGGTAGCGGGTGACCTCCGCGCCACCGGGAGCCAACTTCACGACGGTCATGGCGGTCCCGGGAGGGAGCGACGGCCAGGCATCCGGGGCAGGCGGATTCACCCCCCCGTCTCGGCGCCGGAATCGCCGCGAACCATCCCCAGGATCTCCGCGGTCGTCCGGTCCAGGGTCGCCTGGTCGTCGGCTTCGACGTTGAGGCGGAGCAACGGTTGGGTGTTCGACGCCCGGAGGTTGAACCAGCGATCGGAGAACTGGGCGGTCAGACCGTCGAGGTGGTCGATCTCGGCGCCCTGGGCCACCATTTCGCGCTCGACGGCGGTGACGGTCGCGGCCGGGTCCTTCACCTCGGAGTTGATCTCGCCGGAGCGGACGCGGGTGTCGAGCGGGGCGAGGACCTCGGAGAGGGGGCGGTTGGCCTCCGAGACGAGTTCGAGCACGGTCAGGAGGGCGATCAGGCCGGAGTCGGCGTACCAGTTGTCGCGGAAGTAGAAGTGGCCGGAGTGCTCGCCGCCGAAGACGGCGTCTTCCTGGCGCATCGTCGCCTTGATGTAGGAGTGGCCAACGCGGGTCCGGATCGGGCGCCCGCCGCGCCGCTCGATGGTCTCCGGCACGGAGCGGGAACAGATCAGGTTGTAGACAATCGCCGCGCCGGGGTTGCGGGCCAGCATCTTGACCGCGACCATCGCCGTGGTCATGTCGCCGCCGACGAACCGGCCGCGCTCGTCGACCAAGAACACCCGGTCCGCGTCGCCGTCAAAGGCGGCGCCGAAGTCGCAGCCTTGCTCGACCACCACCCGCTGCAGATCGGCGATGTTCTCGGGTTCGATCGGGTTGGCCTCGTGGTTGGGGAAGGTGCCGTCCAGCTCGAAATAGAGGGGCACGATCTCGCAGGGGAGGTGCCGAAAGACACGGGGCACGGTCTCGCCGGCCATCCCGTTCCCGGCGTCGATCGCGATCTTCAGCGGCCGGACGGCGGCGGTCTCGATCAAGGACAGGCAATGGGCGGCGTAGTCGTCGAGGATGTCGCGCTCGATCAGGTCGCCGCGCCGCCCGTCCGCCGGGTCGGCAAAATCGCCCTTGACTACCAGGTCGCGGATCTCGCCGAACCCGTGTTCGAGGGAGACGGCCTGGGCTTGTTCGCGACAGAGTTTGAGGCCGTTGTACTGGCCGGGGTTGTGGGAGGCGGTCAGCATCGCCCCGGCCGGGTAGCCGTACTTGCCGACCGCGAAGTAGAGGGCGTCGGTCGAGACCAGGCCGAGATCGACCGCGTCGGCCCCTTGGTCCCGGATCCCGTCGATCAGGGCCCCGGCCAACGACGGCCCGGAGACGCGCATGTCCCGCCCGACCGCGACCTGGTCCGGTTTGAGGTGGACGACGAGGGCGCGGCCGATCTTGTACAGGATCTCCGGCGTCAACTCGTCGGGGACGACGCCGCGGACGTCGTAGGCCTTGAACAGGGCGGCGACGGCTTCGGGGTTCTGGGTTGGGGATTGGTCTGACACGGGCGCACCTCGAGCGTTCGAGCGGCGATCCAACGGTGGGATGGTGGCACTTTGGGGGGCAACCGGCAAGGGAGAAACGAGGCGTTGGAGGGACGCATCGCGCTCGCCCAGTGGCAGACCCCGACGCGGGTGATCACCGCGTACCTTAGCGTTCTCGGACCGGGCGCACGCCTGCGACCCTACACCCGCTTCCCCCACCCCTACCGCAGCTTCAGCGTCAACACCCGGCGCACGCTCTCGTCGATGCGGGGAACGCCGATCCGCCCGCGCTCGACCTCGTCCACCAGGAACGCGATCACCGCCTCCGGGTCGGCGGGGAGGCGAACATAGAGCAGTTGGTCCACCCCGGCCAGGAGCGCCCGGCGGGCGGCGTCGAAGGGGTCGTAGGCGGCTAGGGCGTCCATCCCGAGGTCGTCGGTGGTGACGACGCCGGCGAAGCCAAGGTCGGTCCGCAACCGCTCGACGGCGACGGGGGAGAGCGATGCCGGAACGTCGTCCCATTGGGTGTAGAGCAGGTGGCCGAGCATCACCACCTCGACCCCGGCCTTGACCGCGGCGCGGAACGGGAGGGCGTCGCTGGCCAGCCAATCGATTGTCGAGACGTCCACCACCGGCAAGGCGACGTGGGAATCGACGTCGGTCCGGCCGTGCCCCGGAAAGTGTTTGGCGGCGGAAAGGAGGCGGGTTTGGTTCGCGCCGCGGACGAGGGCCTTGACCTTACGCGCCACGGTCGCCGGGTCGGGGCCAAAGGCACGGTCGGCCATGAACGAATCGGGGGCGTAGGCAACGTCGGCGACCGGGGCGAAGTTGACGTCGATCCCGAAGCCGCGCAAAAACTCGGCCCGGGCGCGGCCGGCGTCGCGGACCCGCCAGTCGCGCAGGGAGCCTAATTCGACCGCGCCGGGGGTCGGGTCTCCGGGGAGTCGGGTGACCGGGCCGCCCTCCTGGTCCAGGGAGACCAGCGGCGCCAGAGCGGGGTTGGTGGCGTGGATCGCGGCGACGAACGGGGCGACGGTGTCGACGGGGCCGATGTTGGCGCCGACGAAGAGCACGCCGCCGGGACGGACCCGCTCCAAAAAGGCCGCATACCCCGGCGTCATCGCCGCACCCCAGGCGGGCAGGACGAACAGTTGGGCCACCTTCTCGGGCAGGGTCATCTGTTTCAGCCGCGCCTCGACGGTGACACCGACCGCGCGGCCGACGGTCGGCCGGGCGCCGATCGCGAGCGCCGCGGCGCCGGCCAGCAGGGCGCGCCGCGAGACGGCGACGCCGGACCCCGACGGGGGGTGGACGCGATCCCGAATGCTGGAGCGTGGCGCGACGGCCATGCCGCGGGTCATGGCGGAACCTCGAAACGCGAACGGCGTCAACCGCCGACGGGCGAATCCGCGACCCCCGGTTTGGCGACCTGGGGCGCGTCCGGCGACCTGCCGGCGACGACGGGAACGGGACCGTAGACGAGCGCCTTCACCGGTTGGCGTTTGTGCGGGGGCAGCGCCAGCGGCAGGTGACCGGCTCGGATCAGCGGGTGGCGACCGAAATAGACGGCGAACAAGGTCCCGGCCAGGATCGAGAACAGGATCAGACCGAAGAACGGCCCGTCGTAGCCGAAGCGGACGATCAACGCCCCGCCGACCAGGCTGGCGGCGGAAAACCCGACGTTCCAGGCCCCGGAGCGCCAGCCGAAGACGCTCCCCCGGGCGCGCGCCGGCAGCACCTCGGCGATAAAGGTGGAGTCGATCGGCCAAGCCATGCTGATGCTGGTCTGCCGGACCAGGTGGGCGACGATCGCCAGACCGTAGCCGGGGGAGAGGATCAGCAGGGCGTAGAACGGAACGACGGACCAGCGGACCAACACCACCGCCCGGATCGAGCCCAGCCGCCGCGCCACCGCCGGCGCGCCCAAGCCGAGCACGGCGGAGACCAGGCCACCGGCGGCGTAGATGTAGCCGATCTCCCGCGCGCTGCCGCCGAGGGAGCGGAGGTAGACGTTGTAGAACGGCATCACCATCCCGGCTCCGAGGGCCATCAGGCCGCCGATGGCGACGAAGACGGTCATGTCGCGCCGAACCTGACGCCGCTCCGCGTCGTCTTCAACCAGCCTGGTGGCGGTCTCGGTCGGGCCCCGCCCGCGCCGCGCCGGTCCCATCAGGAAGAGCGGCAGGTAGCCGAGGCAGGCGACGGCGGTGCCGCCGATCAACGTCCAGCGGTAGGCGGCGACGGAGACGTCGGCCACCCCCGGCACCAGCGATGGCACGACGCCGCCGGCCAAGGAGCCGAGCATGGTGGCGAGGGAGATCAACGAGAACGAGAGCGCGGCCACCTCTGGCCGCTGGTCGCGCCGGGTCCACTCGATCACGAACGGCATCGTCGCGGTGAACAGGAACGCCAACCCGACCCCGTTCAGCCCCGCCAGCGCCAGCAGCAACCAGGGCGCCTCGGCCAGGGCCAACCCGAAGGAGGCGAGGAAGAAGATCCCGACCCCGCCGACGATGCAGCGCCAGGGACCGAACCGGTTGAGCAGCACGCCCATGCTGACGGCGGCGGCGGCCATCGAGAGCGTCAGGGCGCCGTTGAACGCGCCGATGAAGTCCTCGCGGTACCCCAACTCGGTCAGGTAGAGATTGAAGATCAGTTGGGAGACCCCGAAGCCGACGTTGGCGAGGAGGCTATAGGCGAGGAACAGCTTGATATCCCGCGGAAACCCGCGGACACGCCGGAAGTACGCGCTCATGGTGCCTTGCGTGACCCGTCGCGCCCCCCAGCCAGGCGCGCGCGACGGCGAATCCCTTCCTCCGAACCGCCAGTATAGCCGGTTTACGGGGAGATGGGAGCCGCAGAACGGATGACGGGTCGGTAGCCGGGGCGCCTGGCGTGCGGCCGCGTCGCCACGCGGGGTGGCGGGTTCCGGACCGGACGGCGGCCCGTGGGGCTGCCGATCCCGTATCATGCCGATCGGCGCGGGCGGGATGCTGGCGCCGGCGAGACGCCGACTGGAACGGGCGTGGCTATCGAACGACTGACCATCGCGGACGTGAACCGGCTGGACCGAGGCGCGTTCGTGGCGGCGCTGGGTCACCTCTACGAGGGCTCGCCGTGGATCGTCGCCGAGACGTGGCCGGCGCGACCGTTCGCCGACCGGGCGGCGCTGCACCGGGCGCTGACCGGGACCGTGGCGGCGGCCGGGGAAGACCGGCAGCTCGCCCTGATCCAAGCCCACCCGGATCTGGTCGGGCGGGCGGCGCGCGCCGGGAGATTGACCCCGCCGTCCGCGGCCGAGCAGGCAGCAGCAGGGCTAGATGTAGAACGCCTCTCGGCGGACGAGGTGGCGGCGTTCGAGCGCGGGAACGCGGCCTACCGGGCGCGGTTCGGGTTCCCGTTCGTGATCTGCGCTCGGGAGAACAAGAAGGACGCGATGTTGACCGGGTTCACGGCCCGGCTCGACCATTCCCGGGATGAGGAAATCCGGGTGGCGCTGAGAGAGATCGCCCGGATCTGCTGGCACCGGTTGGCCGAGGCGGTGTCGGACGACGGCCCCGGTGTTGCGACGCCGGGCTGAACCGACCAGGCCTCTCCAGAGCCGAGAGCGAGCGAAACCTTCGCAACGCGGCATCAAGGATCACAAGATGGGCGGACCCTACGTCTACGAGATCGAGTACGGCAAGGCGCGGGTGCCGGTCTACCGGGTCCACGCGGCGCCGCTGGTCGGGGTGCCGCCGATCCCGGAGTCGGCCTTCACCGGGCGACCGAACACCATCCTGGCGGCCGAGATCGACGTCGACGTGCTGGGGAAAGATTTCTTGCCCGCCTACACGGAGGGCGATAACCGGTTGATCGTCGCCACCGACAGCATGAAGAATTTCATCCTCCGGGAAAGTCTGGCCTACGGCGGGGCAACGCTGGAAGGGTTGCTGGCGTTTCTAGGGGAGCGATTCGTCGCCACCTACGCCCAACTGCGGACGCTGCGCCTGACGGCGCGAGAGCTGCCCTTCGTGGCGGCGACGGTGCCGGGGGACGGCGGCGGCTTCGGGCCGAGCCCGGTGCTCTTTGACCGGGTGGAAGGGGAGCACGCGTTCGCGACCCTGAACCTTTCCGGGGACGGGGACGGGGACGGGGACGGGGGCGGGGTGACGGTGACGGGGCACCGCTGTGGCCTGGTCGGGCTGCGGCTGCTCAAGACCACCGGCAGCGCCTTCACCGCCTTCGTCCGCGACGACTACACCACCCTGCCCGAGCGACGGGACCGGCCGCTCTTCGTTCAGATGGACGTCCACTGGCGCTACGCCGATGCCACCGACCTGCTGGCGCCCGGCGCGGCGCGCTACGTCCCGGCGGAGCAGGTGCGGGACGTGGTCCGGGCGGTTTTTAACGGGTTCGTCAGCGAGTCCATCCAGCACCTGGTCCACGCGATGGGGCAACGGCTCCTGGACCGCT
>CADCWE010000177.1 GCA_902806325.1 uncultured Thermomicrobiales bacterium
CGGACCGGTCGCCGGAGGTGGCGGGGGAAGACGGGTTGCGCTCGCTGGCGATCGCCTACGGCTTTCTGGAGGCCGATCGCCTGGGCCGGGTCGTGACCGTGAACGAGCTGCTGCGCGGGGACGCCTCGCCGTACCAGGACGAGATCGAGGCGTGTGCGTCAGCGAAGTGAGAAGGAGACCGCCGTTGGACCCGATCACGATCGTCGTTTGGGACAACATCGGCAACACGCTGCTCGGGGTGCGACCGTGGTCCTCGTGGTCGCCCGAGGTCGCGGAGTGGTTGCTGGCCGAGGACCCGGCCGGAGCGGCCCACGCCCCGAGCTTCGCCGAGCTGTTCGCCGGGCGCGCGGTCGAGCTGCGGTGGTTCGTCAACGATCTGGCGGCGCCGGGCATTTTCGGGTCGCTGCGGGACGATTTCCCCGGCGCGGCACGCGCGTTGGAGGGGCCGCACCAGCTCGCCGCCGAGATCGCCGGCGCCGACTTCTTGGTGCTCCACAAAGAAACGTTGCCGGCCGAGGCCCTGGCCGGGGCGACCAAGCTGCGGCTGATCCAGCACCTGGGGCAGGACCACCGCGGGGTGCCGCTGGAGGCGGCGCGGGCGATGGGGATTCCGGTCGCGGCGACGCCGCTGGTCAACTACATCGCCGTCGCCGAGCACGTCTGGGCATTCGTCCTCAACCATTTCAAGCGCCTGCCCGCGCTGCGGGAGCACATGCGCCGCCGGGAATACGACGCGCGGTGGAACGCCTTCCCGGGGCTGCTGTTGGCCCGCGACCGCACGCTGGGGCTGCTCGGGTTCGGCGAGATCGCGCGCCCGATCGCCCGCATCGCCCAGGCGTTCGACATGCGCTGCCTCTACTGGGACCTCCAACGCTGGCCGGAGTTCGAGCGGCGATACGGCGTCGAGTACGCGGACTGGGAAGACCTGTTCCGCCGATCCGACGTCCTCAGCGTGCAGCTGGCGTTGAACGACAACACCGAAGGCATCGTCGGGGCGCGGGAGATCGGCTGGCTGAAGCCGGACGCCCTCTTCGTCAACACCGCCCGCGGCAAGCTGGTCGACCAGGCGGCCCTGACCGCCGCCCTGGCCGACGGTCGCCTCGGCGGCGCGGCCCTCGACGTCTTCGCCGAAGAACCCCTGCCACCAGACGACCCGCTGCACGCCCTCCACGAGCGCCCGGACGGCGCCGTCACCCTCACCCCCCACCTGGCCTGGCAAAGCCCGTGGACCTGGATCCGCGATTCCCTCGAACTGTGGCAAAACGTGCAGCGGGTGCTGGCGGGGGAGGAGGCGCACCATCTGCTGTGAGGCGGCAGGACGGATCGTAGGGGCGCATGGCATGCGCCCTCGTCGCGGACCCGGACGTTGGAGAAAGGAACCACCATGATCGTCTTGACGGCGAAGTACACCGTGCAACCGGGTCGCGGCGACGACGTGCTGGCGGCGCTGAAACGGATGGCGCCGCTGGTGGCGGCCCACGAGCCGGGCTGCGCCCTCTACCACGCCTGCCGGGCCAAGGACAACCCGGACTTCTTCCTCCTCTACGAGCACTACGTGGACGAGGCGGCGCTTCAGGCGCACCGCGAGACGCCCCACTTCAAGGCGATCATCGAGGGCGAGATCATCCCGATGCTGGTCTCGCGGGAGCGGGAGTTTTTCGATTTGGCGGTGGGGTAGGACGGCGGAGTTTTCCGCCCAACACCGTGCCGGAACCGCTCCGGGAGGCGGGGCCTTTGACCCCGGGCGGCGCGAGCGCAACGACCACCGAGTCCCGCCACCAGAAAGGCCCGGTCCATGCCACGCTTGTCGTTCGGCTTCTGCGTCCCGATCTTCGCCGCGCCGGGGCCGAACCTCTTCCGCACGCCGGGGTTCACGCAGGTCGAGGCCGCGGCCGCGATGCGCCTGGCGCGGCTGGCCGACGACCTCGGCTACGACTCGCTCTGGGTCGCCGACCACCTGATGCTCGGCCGCGACGACGCGATCCTGGAAGGGTGGACCATGCTCTCCGCCCTGGCCGGGGCGACGGCCAACGCCCGCCTCGGGATGATCCACCAGGCCCACTATTTCCGGAACCCCGGCCTGGCGGCCAAGATGGGCGCAACGCTGGACCAGATTTCTGGGGGGCGGTTGATCCACTTCATGGACTGCGGCTACATGGGCCGGGAGTACACGGCCTTCGGCCTGCCCTGGAACGATGATCTGGAGCAGCGGGTCGCCGATCTGGCCGAGGCGACCTCGGTGATCCTCGCCTTGTGGACGGAGAACGGGCCGGTCGACCACGATGGACCGACCTACCGCCTGGACGGCGCGGTCTGCGCCCCAAAACCGATCCAGCGGCCGCACCCGCCCCTCTGGTTCGGGGAAACGGCGCCCGGTGTGCTCGATCTCTGCGCCCACCTCGGCCAGGGGTGGAACTCGACGCCCGTTTCCTTGACCGAGTGGCGGCGGCGGGTCGCGCTCCTGGAAGGGGCGTGCGAGCGGGCAGGGCGCGCCACGACCGAGATCGAGAAGAGCCTGGAGACGCAGATTTTGGTCGCGCCCGACCGTGCCGCGCTGCGCTACACGCTCGCGGGGTTGCTGGACGTGGCCGGCGGCGGGCAGGAGCTACCGGCCGAGATCCAGCCGTTCCTGGCCCGCTACGCCGAGGACCCGGCGCTGCGGGCGTTCGTCGCCGGGGAGCGGGAGGACCTGCCGCGCCAACTGGCCGAGGACTGGATCGTCGGCACCCCGGACGAGGTCGCGGCGCGGATCGCTGCCTACGCCGAGGCCGGGATGGACCACCTGATGGGCTGGTTCATGGACGCGCCGAAGGAGGACGGTCTCCGCTTGTTCGCCGAAGCCGTGATGCCGCGCTTCCGCTGACGACCGTCCGGCGACGCGCTCGTTTCGCAGACGCTCGCTCCCGGCGCGTATCATTGCGCTTCGCCGCCCCGGTCGCCGCCCAAGCGAGGTCCCCGATGGTCGCCACCCCCGCCCCGACTCGCCGTTTCGTGCGTGGCGCCTGCCCCCACGATTGCCCGGACACCTGCGCCACGATCACCGAGGTGGTCGATGGGCGGGCGGTGGCCTTCCTCGCCGACCCCAAGCACCCGATCACCAAGGGCTGGCTCTGCGCCAAGGTTCGGCCGTACCTGGACCGGGTCTACCACCCGGACCGGCTCCGGTTCCCGCTGCGCCGGGTCGGGCCGAAGGGCGAGGACCGTTGGGAGCGGGTCTCCTGGGACGAGGCAACGGCCGAAATCGCCGAGCGCTGGCAGGCCATCATCGCCGAGCACGGGGCGGCGGCGATATTGCCGTACTCCTACAGCGGCACCCTCGGCCTGGCCCAGAACACCGTCGCCGCGGCACGCCTGTTCAACCGGATCGGGGCCAGCGGCCTCGAACGCACGATCTGCGACGCGGCCGCCTCGGCCGCCATTGCCGCCACGTACGGGAGGAGTCTGGCGCCGGACCCGCGCGACGTCCGGCACAGCCGCCTGGTCCTGATCTGGGGTCACAACCCGGCCAGCACCAGCCCGCACTTCGTGCCCATCTTGCGGGACGCCCAGCGCGCGGGATGCCACGTCGTCGTGATCGACCCGCGCCGCACCCTGACCGCCCGCGGCGCCGACGAACACATCCAACCCAAACCTGCCACCGACGCCGCGCTGGCGCTCGGCCTGATGCACGTCCTGTTCGGCGAAGGGTTGCACGACGAGGCGTGGCTTTCCGCCCACGCCCTCGGCTGGGAGGATCTCCGGGAGCGCGCGGCCGCGTACCCGCCGGAGCGCGTGGCGGCGATCACCGGGGTTCCGGCCGACGCAATCGTCGCCCTGGCGCGGCGCTACGGGACCACCAAACCGGCG
>CADCWE010000178.1 GCA_902806325.1 uncultured Thermomicrobiales bacterium
GATCGCGTCCCCGTCCGACACCCGCCCCGCCCTCCGCGACAAGGTGAAGCGCTATTTGGCAGCCGGGGTGCCGCTGGTCTGGGTCGTCGAACCGAAAACCCGCACCGTCTCCCGGTTCGGCGCCGACGGCGTCGAGCGGGTGCTGACCGTGGCGGACGATCTGGACGGCGAGGACATCCTGCCGGGGTTCCGGTTGGCCGTGTCCTTGATCTACCAATAGCTGGGTGCGGATCGGGGGGGCGGGCGCGCCGGGCGCGGTGGCGGTCGTCGTTAGGATCAAGCGAGCCCGTTCAGCAGCAAGTCGTGGAGGTCGCTGTTGGCGACGCCGGCGGCGTGGCGGGCGGCGTAGCGGGGGGAGAGCGGGTGACTGATCGCGATCGGCACGATCTGCTCGTGGCGCCCGCCGTGGGAGCGGAGGGGACCGGACAGGACCGAGATGTCGTGCTTGGCGGCGGATTTGCCGAGCGCGGTGGCGGCGTCGGCCGCCACCGAGAGGTCGCCGATCCGGTCCGGCGGGTGGGCGTAGACGATCGCCGCTTCCTCGCGGGTAAAGACTTCCTCCACGCCGGGAAGGGCGGCGAGGGCGTCGCGGGCGCGGTCGCGCTGCCGATCCGGGCAATGGACCCAGGCGAAGGAGCCGAGGGCGCCGTGGTGGACCACGTAAGGGTCGGTGATCGGCAGGACCACGCGCGCGTCGTTCACCCCAGCGGCCGCCAGCGCGTCTTCGAGGTAGTGGACCCGGGGCGTGCCGTCCGGGTGGTGCTTGGCGTTCATCCCGTGGTCGGCGGTCAGTCCGACGACGTAGCCGAGGTCGAGGTACTCCCCGAGCAGGTCGTCGAAGCGGCGGAAGAAGCGGTCGGCCATCGGTCCGCCGGGTTCTTCGGCGTGCTGGACGTAATCCGTGGTCGAGACGTAGAGCAGATCCAGCGGGCCGGAGGCGCGAGAGACCGCGAGGCCGATCTCCAGCGCGTAGTGGCTCATATCCCACCGGTATGGGCCGGGGTTGGGGCGGCCGACCAAGGCGACCACGTCGTCGACGCCGAGGGCGGGGATCGGGTGCCGGTGCGCGGCTTCGGCGCTGGTGGCGGGCACGTCGCCGTGGCCTAGCAGGCGGCGCAATTTGTCCTTGGCGGTGACGCAGAGCACCCGGGCACCGGCGGCGCGCAGCGCGGCGTGGAGGCTGTGGCCGCGCAGGAACGCCGGGTCGGAGAGTTGGACTTCTTCGCCGGAGGGGTCCAGAAAGTGGTTGCCGGGCAGCCCGTGGACGTTCGGCGCGGCGCCGGTGACGATCGAGAGGTTGTTGGTGTTGGTGAACGACGGCATCTGGCCGCGGCCGAGGTGCTTGGCGCCGCCGCCCGCCAGCATCGCCGCCAGGCGGGGCATCAGGTCCCGGTCCAGGGCGTCGTCGAGGTAGGCCGGGTCGCACCCGTCGACCGTGATCGCGACGGTCGGGCGGGTCGGCAGCCGGTACTCGCGGGCGTTCACCTCGACGGTGGAGGTGGGCATCGGGGCGGCTCCTCCGGGTGATTGGTTGGCGACCGGCGCTGAAACGATGCCCGCGGACATCGCCCGGTAGCGGACCGTCGCGCCCGGTCCCGTCGACTGGCACCGTCCCTGCGACCGCCGGCGGATCATACCGGACGGCGACCACGGGAAGGGCAACGCGATGGGGACGGCAAGCGCGACGGCCCAGATGGGCCGGGGAACACGGGCGGACACGACGGGGGATGAAGCGCGGCTGGACCGGTTGTGCCCGGCGAACCTGATCGTCGGGGCGATCCATCTCGTCCAGGCGGTGGTCGTGCTCGCCCTCAGCAACGACTTCTCGCTGCCGATCGTGGCGTCGCATCTGGCCGGGCCGCCGGGCACCGCCCTAGCGCCGCCAGAAACGGTTTGGGACGTGCCGGTCGGGGCCGGGGTGGCGTTGTTCCTCTTCCTGGCGGCGGCGGACCACCTGCTGATGGGGGCGCCGGGGATCTGGCCGTGGTACCGGGACAACCTGCGCCGCCACGTCAACAAGGCGCGGTGGTGGGAGTATTCGGTCAGCGCCTCGGTTATGATCGTCCTGATCGCGATGGTGACCGGGGTCAGCGACATCGGCGCCGTGGTCGCGATCTTCGGCGTCAACGCGGCGATGATCTTCTTTGGCCTGGTGATGGAGACGACCAACGGCGACCGCGAGGACGTGGACTGGTCGCCGTTCTGGTTCGGGTGCGTCGCGGGGGCGGTGCCCTGGCTGGTGATCGTGTTCCAGATCGCGCGGGCCGAACAGCAAGCCACCGACGAAGGGGTTCCGACCTTCGTCTACGCGATCATCGTCTCCTTGTTTGTTCTTTTCAACAGCTTCGCCGTCAACATGGCCTTGCAGTACAAACGCGTCGGACCGTGGCGGGATTACCTGTTCGGCGAGCGGGCCTACATCGTCCTCAGCCTGACCGCGAAGACGGCCTTGGCGTGGCAGGTGTTTGCGAATACCCTGGTCTGAGGCGGTCGGCGGTCGGCGGTCGGCGGACGGGGAGGGGAGCCGTGGCGGGGTTGGCGAACGGGCTTGAGGTGACGGAGGAGTTGCGGAAGGTCCGGCAGGCGCGGCAGTACCGGCCGGACCCCGTTCCGGAGGAGGTGCTGGCGGAGTTGCTGGAGGTGGCGCGGTGGACCGGGAGTTCCCGCAACACCCAGCCTTGGCACTTCGTGGTGGTGCGGGACGAGGAGCAACTGCGCCGGATCAGCCAGATCCGGACGCCCATCAATTGGGTGGCGGACGCGCCGCTGGCGATCGCGATCGTCCTCAACGGCGAGAACGCGGCGACCAGCGAGGCCTACGACGAGGGACGCGTCACCGAGCGCCTCCTGATCGCGGCCCGGGTGCTGGGCCTCGGCGGCGGCGTCGCCTGGTTCGGCGACGAAGGGCAGCAGGCCGAAGGCAAGCGCATCCTCGGCGTCCCGGCGGAGCGCACCGCCCGCTCGGTGGTCGTCCTCGGCTACCCGACCACGACCAAGGACCACCGCCCGAACCCGGCCCAGGGCGGGCGCAAGCCGCTCTCGGAGATCGTCGGTTACGATCGGTTGGAGTAGCTGCTGTAGAGCGGTTCCCGGAAGTTATGGCGGTCATTCCGGGTAGCCGGCGGCGCGGAAGAACCCGGCGGCGTCGGCCGGGGTCACGGCCGCCAGCGCCGCGCCGACGGCGGCGATTTGGGCGTCGAAGGAGCGCGCCGCCTGGCGCCGCAGGGCCTGCTTGCACTTGGCGAACGCCTGCTCGATGGGGTTGAGGTCGGGCGAGTAGGTCGGCAGGAACGCCAGCCGGCACCCGGCGGCCTCGACCAGCCGCCGGGCCCTGGGGCTCTTGTGGACCGACAGGTTGTCCAGCACGACCACCTGGCCGGGGCGCAGGCTCGGCACGAGGAGCCGCTCGACGAAGGCGTCGAAGACCGCGCGGTCGACCGCCCCCTCCACCACGAGGCTCTCGCCGATCCCGCCGGCGGTCAGGGTGGCCAGCCAGGAGACGTGCCGGCGGTGGCCGCGCGGCACCCGGCCGACCGCGCGCTCGCCGCGGGGGGCGCGGGCGCGCAGCGGCGTCAGCGTCGTCGGGGTGGCCGTCTCGTCGAGGAAGACCAGATCGGCCGGGGCGAGGCCGGCCGCCTCGGCCCGCCACGTCGCCCGCGCCGCCTCGTCGCGTTCCCGGGCGATCAGCGTCTTTTTTTGAGCGTCAGGCCGAGCCGGGCCAGCTCCCGGCCCATCGTCGAGCGGCCGAGGCGGACGCCGGTGGCCGCCGCCCACGCCGCGCGGTGCTCGTCGAGCGCGGCGTCGGCGCGGGCCGCGGCCTGGGCCGCGAGGGC
>CADCWE010000179.1 GCA_902806325.1 uncultured Thermomicrobiales bacterium
CCCCCCTGCTCGGTCAGCTTGATCCGACCGGCGACGGTGCCGGCCGGTTGGGCCAGGATCGCGACGTTCGTCGGCCCGCCGCCGCGGCCGATCGAGCCGCCGCGGCCGTGGAAAAAGGTGAACGGGATCCCGGCGGCGGCAAGTTGATCGGCCAACCCGGCCTGCGCGGCGTACAAGCCCCACGACGAGGCCAGGTAGCCGACGTCTTTATTCGAGTCCGAGTAGCCGATCATGATCTCCTGGGCGCCGCCGCTGGCCGCCAGCGCCGTCCGGTAGACCGGTTCGTCGAGGAGGCGGCCCATCGTCGCCGTCGCGGTGCGCAACGTTTCGCCCTGCTCAAACAGGGGCGCGATGCGGAGTTGGGCCCGCTCGCCGCCCGGACCGGCAAGGCCGGTCTCTTTCATCATCAGCAGCACTTCCAGCACGTCGGACGGGGCCTCGTTGGAGGAAACGATGTAGGTCTCGATCGCGCCCTTGTGGTCGCCGGCGAGAACGCGGCGAACGGTGCGGAAGGTTTCGACCACCTCCTGGGCCACCGGCGACAGCCCGCTCGGCTCGGCCGGGATCAAGGGCCGGGGGTTGGCGATCTCGCGGGCGAGGAGGGCGAACCGGGCGTCTTCGTCCAAGGCCGCGTAGTCCGCCTCGACGCCGGTGCGGGCAAGAATTTCGGCCAGGGCGGTCTCGTGACGGCCGGAATGGTCGCGGAGGTCGATGCGGGCGAAGTGGAAGCCGAACACCTCGGCCTGGCGGATCACGTCGTGCAGGTCGCCGGCGACGATCAGGGGTTCGCGCTGGGCGAGCAGGGAGCGCTCGATCTGGCGCAGATCGGCGACCACCTCGGCGGCGCCCGCGTAGGCGTGCTGCGCGTTCTCGCGGGTGGAGCGGATGCGCTGCCGCATCAACGTCAGGAGTTGGCGGTACGGCTCGTTGGCGTTGGCCTGGGCCAACTCCGCCGCCAACGCCGGGAAGCGGTCGCGATTGGCGGCCAGCAGGTCGTCCAGCCCGGTCGCGGGACCGGCGGCGGCGACGGAGACCGAGAGGCGACCGGCCAGTTCGGTGACGCGCTGCTCCAGGAAGCGGGTCGCTCCGTCGCGCATGAGGGTCAGGGTCTCCTCGGTCACCGCCGGGGTGACGTTGGGGTTGCCGTCGCGGTCGCCGCCCATCCAGGAGCCGAAGGTGAGAAACGGGGGGACGATCACCGGCTCGTCCGGAAAGGTGGCGGCGAGGGCTTCTTCGAGATCGCGGTAGATCCGCGGCACCACGGCGAACAAGGTCGACCCGAAATAGACGAGACCGGCCCGGACCTCGTCGAGCACGGTCGGGGAAACGGAGCGGACCTCGTCGGAGCTCCAAAGTTCGGCGACGGTGGCGGCGAGGACGGTGCGGGCGCGCCCGATATCGTCGGGCAGCAAGCGGCGCTCGTCGAGATCCCGGATCACGGCAAAGACGCGGGCCAGCTTATCGATGGTGGTCCGGCGGCGGGCCTCGGTCGGGTGGGCGGTCAGGACCAGGCGGACCTGGGCGCGGTCGAGCAGGGCCTGGACGTCGGTGGCGCCCATGCCCTGGTCGGCGAGCAGGCGGACGGCTTCGCGGATCGAACCGCGGCGCGGTTGGTCCGGGTCGGCCGCTTCGCGGCGGCGGATCCGGCGGACGCGCTCGTTGTCCTCGGAAAGATTGATCAACTGGAAGTAGCTGGTGAAGGCCCGGATCAGGACCCGGGCTTCGGCGACCGAGGCGCCGGCGATCCGTCCCGCCAGTTCGTCCCCGGCGGCGTGGCGTCCGGCCCGAAACGCCTTGCCGAGGGCGCGGACGTCCTCTTCGAGCTCGAAGGCGTCTTGGCCGGCCTGGGTCCGGATCACCTCCCCGAGCAAGCCGGCGAGCAGGTAGACGTCGTCGGAGAGCGAGCGACCGGAAGGCATGGGCGCGGGATCCTCGATGACGCGCGAATCGGCCGACGGGTGATGACGGGGCCGGTGCTGGTGTACAGTCGCGGAGAGCATCGTCGTTCGCCCGTGAGGACGCAACCGCCGCCGCGTCGACGGCGCCCATCGGCTGGGCGCCGAGCACAAAGCGAGACCCATTCGTCCGGCGATCCGGTCGCGTTTGGCCGGTGTTGTTCCCTCACCGACCGGAAACCGAGGCCCTCCGTTGCATCCCCCGCGTTCGACGCCCCCCGCGCCCGCGCCCGCCGATTTGTTCGCGCGCTGGGGCGGGTGGGTCCAGCACCACCGGTGGCCGACCTTGCTGGTCGGGCTGGTGCTGTTCGCCGCTAGCCTGCCGTTCGCGGTCGGGGCCACCGATCGCCTGTCGGCCGGCGGCTGGATCGGCGAAGACAGCGAGGCGTTTGCGGTCGATCGGGCGCTGGAAGACGAGTTCGGACGCCGCAGCGCCAACCACTTCCTGCTGTTTCGCGATCCGAACGGAGTTCTGTCCGCCGGTGACCCGGCGTTCGTCGCCGCGATGGACGCAACGCTGGCGCCGCTGCGGGCCGATCCGACGGTGGCGGATGTCTTCGTCCCCGGCGACGGGGGGCCGCTCGACGCGGTGCTGGTGTCCGCCGACGGCCGCTCGGCGCTGGCGGTGGTCGCGCTGACGATCGATGTCGACCAAGCGACCGAAGGGTACGCGGCCTTTCGTTCGCGGGTGGACGGCGGGTTGCTGGACGTCACGGTCGGCGGCTGGCCGGCCGCCTCGACGGCGTTCTCGGCGGTGACCGAGGAAGATCTGCGGGTGGCGGAGTTGGTCTCCCTGCCCCTGACCTTGCTCTTGTTGGTGCTGGTCTTCGGCAGCCTGGTCGCGGCCGGGTTGCCGCTCCTGGTCGGGGTGTTGGCTATCGGGGCGACGCTGGCGGGGATCGCCGGCCTGGCGCGCTTGACAGAGACTAGTCTGTTCGTCGTCAACGTGGCGAGCATGATCGGCCTCGCGGTGGCGATCGATTACTCGCTCTTTCTGGTCAGCCGGTACCGGGAGGAGATCCGGGCGCCGCGGTCCGATCCGGAACGGGCGCTGGCGACGACGCTCGGAACGGCCGGGCGGGCGACCTTCTTCTCCGGCCTGACGGTGGCGATCGGGATCGCGGGGCTGGCGTTCTTCCCGACGCCGGCCTTGCGCTCGATCGGCGCCGGGGGTGCGTTGGTCGTCGTCCTCGGCGTCGGGTTCAGCCTGACGGTGCTGCCGGCGATGCTGGCGCTGCTGGGATCTAGGATCGACCGCTGGCGGGTGCCGCGCTGGCGCTCCGGGCGGAATCCGGGTCGGCCGGGAACGTGGGCGCGGCTGGCGGCGGCGGTGATGCGGCGCCCGCTCCGGTTCCTGATCCCGACCCTGGCGGTGCTGCTGCTGGCGGGGGTGCCGTTCCTCGGCGTCCGGGCCGGGGCACCGGGGATGACGATGCTGCCCCAAGATCAGGAAGCGCGCCAACTCTACGACGCGGTCCAGGCCGATTTCCCGCGGGCGTCGTTGTCCCCGGTCTCGGTCCTGGTTCGACCGCGCGACGGCGCGATGACGGACGCGGCGAACTTGGCCGCCCTGCGCGACCTGGGCGACGCGCTCGCCGCCGAGCCGGCGGTGCGGCGGGTGGAGGGCGTCTGGGCCTACGCCCCGGCCACGGCTTCCCCGGAGTTAGTCGCCGCGGCATTGGCGGCGGACCCCGCCTTGCGCGACCAGGCGACGCGATTCCTGACCCGGGACGCGGCGCTGCTGGAGGTCTCGTTGGCCGGCGACGACAGCGAACCGGCCCACGAGCGCCTGGTGCGGCGCCTGCGCGACGGCGGATTCCCGACCGGGGCGTTCACCGTCCAGGTCGGCGGCGGCACGGCGGTCACGGTCGAGCTGGTCGACGCGATCCAAGCGCGGGCGCCGCTGGCGGTCGGGTTCGTGATCCTGGTCACCTATCTGGTGCTGTTTTGGTTGTTGGGATCGCTGCTGTTGCCGCTGAAGGCGATCCTGATGAACCTGCTCTCGATCACCGCCTCGTACGGGGTGCTGGTTTGGGTCTTTCAAGACGGGCACCTGGCCGGGCAGCTCGGGTTCGAGCCGGTCGGCTACACCCCGGCCGTCGTGCCGGTGCTGATGTTCTGCTTCGTCTTCGGGCTGAGCATGGACTACGAGGTGCTGATGTTGACCCGGATCCGGGAGGAGTACCGGCGCACCGGCGACAACACGCTGGCGGTGACCCGGGGGTTGGAAGCGACCGGCCGCGTGGTGACGGGCGCGGCGGCGATCATGGTCGTCGTCTTTATGGCCTTCGGGTTGAGCCGGATCCTGCTGGTCAAGAGCTTGGGGATTGGCCTCGCGGTGGCGGTGGCGATCGACGCGACGCTGGTCCGGGCGCTGCTGGTGCCGGCGACGATGCGCCTGCTGGGGGATTGGAACTGGTGGGCGCCGGGCCGGTTCGGCGGCCGGAGTGACCCGCACCCGCACCCGCAGCCGCAGCCGCTGCCGATCCACCTGCAGCGGACCGCGCCCCGAGCGCCGGAGCTTGGCGATTGAGCGCTCCCATGGTCACCTTACGCCGGGCCGTTCCCGACGACGCTCCGCTGATTATGGCTTGGCGGGTGGAGTCGAGCGCGGGCCGCTACCAGCCATTGCGGGCGATGACGACGGAGTCCTTGCGACGGTCGTTGGTCGAAGACGCGAATCCCCGGGACGGAGCGATCCAGCGCGCCCGCTACATCGTCGAAGCCGCGCCGGGACCGGTCGGCACGATCCGGTTGGACATCGAGAGCCGGGAGCACGGCTACGGTTCGGTCGGGTACGGGATCGGCGAAGCCTTTCGCGGGCGGGGCTATGCCACGGCGGCGCTGCGGGCGCTGCTGGCGGTCGCGTTCGGCCCGGTGGGGCCGAACCTGGACCGGGTCGAAGCGATCGCGGCGGTCGAGAATATCGCCTCGCGGCGCGCGTTGGAGCGGGCGGGATTCGGATTCGAGGGGATCGCGCGGGGGTTGCTGGTGATCGGCGGCGAGCGGGTGGACCACGCCCGGTATGGGATTCTCCGGAGCGATTGGTTGGCAACGAGCGGAACGGAGATCGAATCGTGAACCAGGAGGGCGGATCGGTGGCGCTGACCCCGGAAGAACTCGCCGATCGCTTGGTGCCGGACGACCCGCGCCTCTCGCCGGACGGCCGAAGCGTGGTCTTCGCCGTCGCGCCGCGGGGCAAGCGGGAAGCGCACAAGCGGCAGGCGCTCTGGCTTTCGCGCGACGGGGAACCGGCCCAGCCGTTCACCGCCGGCACGGCCCACGACGCCAACCCGCGCTGGTCGCCGGACGGGACGACGGTGCTGTTCTGCTCCGACCGGATCGCCCACGACGACGAAACCTTTCGTCTGTTCCTGATCCCCGCCGCCGGGGGAGAGGCCCGCCCACTGGGGGATCTGGACGGCGCTTTGTCTCAGCCGAGCTGGTCGCCGGATGGCCGTTCGGTGGTCGTGCTGCGCAAGGATCCGAAGACGGTTGAGGAGAGGGCGCGGGCCGAGCGACGCGACGACGCAATCGTCGCGGGGGAGGCCGCCAAACGGTCGCGGGTCTGGCTGATCGAGGTCGCGACCGGCAAGGCCCGCTGCCTCACCTTCGGCGAGCGGCAGGTCTGGTCCTACGCTTGGACGCCGGAGGGAGACGCCCTGGTCGTGGTGACCACCGCGACCCCGGATCTGGACACCCACTACGGGCCGAGCGCGGTCGGCTTGGTGCCCGTCGGCGGCGGCTTGTCGCGGGCGATCGCCACCTTCCCGTCGTTGCCGACCGAACCGGTGGTGGTGGCGGCGCCGGACGGCCCACTGGTGGCGGCGATGGTCAACGCCAACCGGGACGATCCCCAGGACGCCGTCTGGACCGTACCGCTCTCCGGCGGCGAACCCCGGCGGCTGGGGCCAGCCGGGCGCGCGGTGGTCGAAGCCGTGGCGCCGCTGACGGGGTCGCCGGGCGGCTTGGCGGTGGCGATTGGGGATGGGGTCCACGGCCGGCTGTTGGGGGTGGACGCGGGGAGCGGGGAGTCGTGGGCCATCGCGCCGGCGTCGTTGCCGGAGGGCGGTTATCCGGCCACGGCCCCGTCGGTCTCGGCGGACGGGCGCCGGATCACCGTGGTCTGGTCCAACCCGACGACGCCGGAGGAGGTCTGGATCGGCGAGGCGGGCGGCGAAGGCGCGCCGGTGACGGCGTTCGGCGAGGCGTTCCGGGGCCGGTTGAGTCCGGCCGAGACCGTCCGCTGGAGCAGCCCCGACGGGGTCGAGATCGAGGGCGTACTGACCTTGCCGGCGGAGGCCACGACCGGACGTCCGGTGCCGCTGGTGGTCGAGGTCCACGGCGGCCCGTGGTGGCACTGGGGCCTGTCGGTAATGCTCGACTGGCACGACTGGGCGCAACTGCTGGCGAGCCGTGGGATCGCCGTGCTGGCGCCGAACCCGCGTGGCAGCACGGCCTACGGGTCCGCGTTCCAGCGCCTGCTCCAGGACGACGTCGGTGGCGGCGAGGCCCAGGACCTGATCGCCGGCGCCCAGGCAATGGTCGCGCGGGGGATCGCCGACCCGGAGCGGTTGGGGATCGCCGGCTGGAGTTGGGGTGGCTATTTGTCGGCCTGGGCGATCACCCAGACCGATCTGTTCGCGGCCGCCTTCGTCGGCGCCGGGGTCACCAACCTGGTCTCCGACCACGGCACCGGCGACATCCCGGCGATGAACCTGGGCCTCTTCCCGGGGATGCCCTACGCGGCGCCGGATGCGTATTGGGAGCGTTCCCCAATCCGTCACGCCGCCCGGATCACCGCCCCGACCCTGATCGCCCACGGCGACGCCGACGACCGGGTCCACCCGGCGCAGGGGATGGAGCTGCACCGGGCCTTGACCTCGCTCGGGGTGCCGACGCGCTTCCTCCGCTACCCGCGCGAAGGCCACCTGATCGCCGAGCGGGAGCACCAGATCCATCTGATGCGCGAGATCGTGGGGTGGTTCGGGCGGTGGTTGATTGAGTCCCCCTAACCCCCCACCCCCCCTTCCCCCCGAAACGGGGGGAAGGGGGGCTTTTCGGTCGCGCCCACCTCGGCTCCCCTTGCCCGAACTCGGGGACCCGCGATCGGGGGTAACGCGGCTGGGAGGGTAGGGGGCGTTCCCCGCGGCCCGAGAGTTGCGCCAGCACCCGGAGGAGGGCCACCACCATGCGCGTCACGACCGCCGGCGCCAACCTGATCCAACTGACCTGGTTCCCGCGGGTGTTTCCGGTCAGCGTCTACCTGGTGCGGGAGGACGACGGGTTTACGCTGGTCGACACCGCGATTCCCGGCGTGGCCCGGTCGATCTTGGGCGCCGCCAAGGACCACGGGGCGCCGATCCGGCGGATCGCCCTGACCCACGCGCACAGCGACCACGTCGGGTCGTTGGACGCGTTGCGGGCGGCGCTGCCGGAGACGGAGGTGGTCATCTCCGCCCGCGACGCGCGGTTCCTGCGCGGCGACAAGTCGCTGGACCCTGGGGAACCGCAGACCAAACTCAAAGGGGGATTCCCCCGGCGGATGACGACGCCGACGACCGAACTCGGCGACGGCGACGCGGTGGGGTCGTTGCGGGTGGTCGCCGCGCCCGGCCACACGCCCGGCCAGGTCGCCTTCTTCGACGACCGCGACGGGTCCCTGATCGTGGGCGATGCGTTCCAAACGCAGGGCGGCATCGCGGTGGCCGGCGTCGTCCGGCCGCTGTTCCCCATCCCCGGCTTGCTCTGCTGGCACCTGCCGACCGCCGTGGAGAGCGCGGAGCGGCTGCGGGCGCTGGAGCCGCGACGGCTCGCGGTCGGTCACGGGCCGATGCTGGAGGAGCCGGGGACGAAGATGGACGAGGCGATCGCGGCGGGAAAAACGAAGGCGCAAGCGGCGTAGGTGCCGATCGACGCACCCGGTCAGGCCACGCCCAGCAGCCGCGTGATCGCTTCCGCGTAGACCTTGGCCTGCGTCACGAGGTGGTCGATGTAGACCGCCTCGTTGGCGCCGTGGGCGTTTTCGCCGCCCGGGCCGTAGCCGACGGTGTCGATCCCGGCCTGGCGGTAGAAGCGGCCGTCTGTGGCGCCGGCCCAGGCGACAAAGTACTCGGGCTCGCGGTCGGTCACGGTCCGGGCGGCCGTTTGGACGGCCCGCACCAGCGGCGAGTCCTCGGGCGTGATGTTGGCCGGGATGAAATCGCCAAACGGGTCGATGCTCAACTCGTAGCGGAACTCGGGGTCCGTGGCGGCGACGGCGTCGAGGGCGGCGCGGATTTCGGCGACCACGCCGTCCTTGGTTTCGCCGGGGATCAGGCGGCGGTCGACGGTGATCGTGCAGTCGCCGGGGACGACGTTGTGGGCGACGCCGGCATGGATCGTGTTGACGCTGATCACCGGTTTGCCGACCGCCGGGTGGAACGTGTCGAGATCGCCTTCGAGGGCCAGGACGCCCTTGGCCGCCTTGGCGATCGCGTTGATCCCGGTCGAGCGGGCGGCGGCGGTGTGCGAGGCGCGGCCGTAAAAGGTCACGGCCAGGCCGAGCAGGCCGCGTTCGGCGTTGCGGACCTTGAGGTCGCTCTTCTCGCCGATCAGGCAGTAGTCGGGCCGGGGCAGCCGCCCGGCGGCGATCTCCTCCAGCAGGTGGATGGTGCCGAAGCGGGCGCTGGTTTCCTCGTCGGACACGACGTGGGCCTGCAGGCGGCCCTTCAGCGGCGCGTCCTTGAGCAGACCCATCAAGTAGATCATCACGCCGGTCGAACTCTTCATGTCCGAGGCGCCGCGCCCGAACAGGCGGACCCCGTCCTCGCTGACGGTTGGCTCGTACGGGTCGGAGCGCCAGGCGTCCGCGTCGGAGACCGGCACGGTGTCGAGGTGCCCGTTCATGACCACGGTCGGTCCCGCGCCCGGATCACCGACCGAGATCACGACGTTGGGCCGCTCGGGATCTTTGGCGACGATCTGATGATCGAGGCCCCGCGCCGCGCACCACCCGGCGACATGCTCCATCACCGCCCGCTCTTCCCCGGACGGGCTGGGGATGGCGATCAACCCCTTGGCCATCGCGACGATCTCGTCTCTGTTGACGCGGTCGGTCCAGGGGTTCAAATGGGCCTCCTTGAGAGACGGCAGACGGCAGAACGGGAGAGGACTGAGGACTGAGGACTGAGGACTGAGCCGATCGGCCTGCCGTCTGCCGTCTGCCGTCTGGTCACAAGCGTTCGAACCGGTCCACGTCGGCGACGAAGACGACGGCGCCGCCGACCTCGACCTCGAAGTTCTCCGGCATGTAGAGGAGGCCGGGTTCGAGGGCGGGGGAGTAGGGGACGGCGATCTGGGTGCGGCGGCGGCAGGTGCGGCGCAGCACGCCCATCACGCCGGCCACCGCCGCGTCCTCGACCCCGATCAGCAGGGAGCTGTTGCCGGTGCGCAGGAACGAGCCGGTGGTGCTGATCTTGGTGAAGCGGTGTCCCGCGCCGACCAGGGCCTGGGTTAGGGCGTCGATGTCTTCGTCCTGCACGATGGCGACGACCAGTTTCATCACCGCCTCCTTGGTCTCGCGATCGGTCGGTTCGCGGGGCCGGAGCGAAGACCGCCGCGCTCCCGTCGCCGGGTGTCGCCTGGGCCGTCCATCGCCTGGATCGGCTGAGTCTACCAGACGCGACCCGGCCTTCCCGCGCCACACCGTTCTTCCTTGCCGCGCTCGGATTGCCACTAGCGGCGCAGGGAGGATTCTAGCCGTCGGCGAACGGGACCGGGTCCGCCGTTGCGGCTGTCGCGGTCGTGTCCCGCCGCTTGGGCAACGAGACGCGGAAGACCGCCCCGCCATCCGGGGCGTTCTCGGCGCTGAGGTGGCCGCCGTGGGCGGTCACGATCTCGTGGCAGATGGCGAGGCCGAGGCCGAGGCCGCGGGCGGCGGCGCCGTCCGCGCCTTCGACCCGGAAAAACGGCTGGAGGACGCGGTCCAGCAGCGCGGCCGGGATGCCGGGTCCGCGGTCGGCGACCACCAGCGAGACCGACGCCGGTTCGTCCCGCACCGCGATCGAGACCGGTTCTCCCAGCGGGGAGTACTTGATCGCGTTGGAGAGCAGGTTGTCCAGCACTTGGCGGAGACGAACGGGGTCGCCGGCGATCGGCGCCTGGTCTCCGGCGTCGACCAGAATCGGTGGTTCGGACTCGCCCCGCGCGGCCCGGAGATCGGCCACGGCCTCGGCGACGAGGGCGACCAGGTCGCACGGTTCTTCGACCAAGATCAGGTGCCCGCTGTCGAGGTGGGACAGATTCAGGAGGTCGTTGACCAGACTGTCCAGCCGCCGCGCCTGGTCCTCGATCACCGCCACCATCTCGGCGTGGGACGTGCGGCCGACCCGGTCGCTAAGGCCGGTCGCGGCCTCGCGGACCAGGCGCCGCCGGAGGAGTTGGCTGTAGCCGGTGATCGAGGTGATCGGGGTCCGCAACTCGTGGCTGACGATGGACAAGAACTGCTGTTTGGCCTCGACCGCCGCCCGTTCCGCCCGGAACAGCTGGGCGTTGCGGATGGCGACCGCCGCCTGACCGGCGACGGTTTCCAAGAGCGCCACCCGCTCCGGTCCGTAGGCGTCGGGGCGGACGCTTTTCGCGGTGAGGGCGCCGAGGATCGTGTCGCCGGAGCGCATCGGGACCGCCACGGCCGAGGCGAAGCGGCGCTCGGCGGCACCGTCGGCGGCGCCGCGGAGGGCGAAGGACTCCGTATCGTCGCCGACGATCGGGGTGCCGGCGCGGACCGCCGCGGCGGCGATCCCGCCGTCGCCGGTCAGGGGTTCTTCCCGTTCGGGCTGGGCGACGCCGCCGTGGAGCTGGAACGGGAACCGGAGCACGCCGGCCTCCCGATCGACCAGCGCGACGAGGAACGCGTCGGTCGGCAGCACCCGCTGGACCTGGGCGGCCAATTCGGCGAAGAGCTGGTCGAGGTCCAGGGTCGCGCTCAGGGTCTGGCCGATCGCGTTCAAGGTCCGCAGGTCGGCGGTGGCGCGGGCCAGGTCGGCGTTGCGTTGGCCGAGGCGGAGGTTGAGGTCGATCAGGCGGCCGACGGCGACCAGACTGGCGAAGACCAGGGCGACCGCCAGCGGGAGACCGATCTGATCGGCGAGGGCGACCACGAACAGGGCGAGCGGGGTGGCGATGAGCAGGCTGATCGCCGTCCAGCGGGTGGTTTCGGGCCACAACCGATCGCGGACGGCGGCGGCGCCGTCCCGGAGCAGCACGGCACCGGAGATCAACGCGGTGTTGACCAGAAAGGCGACCAGGGCAAACAGCACCACCGAGCCCGGTGCGGAGTCGCCCGGCGAGTCGGGCGGGATCCCGAACCCGGCCCAAACCGCGACTCCCCCGAGCAGGGACGCCACCCCAACCTGGCCGGCGTTGAAGACGAGGAAGCGGAGGGTGCGCGGGGGACCGGGGGAGGCACGGATGGGCACCACCGCCCAGATTAGCATCGCGACGACGTTGATGGTCGCCGCGGCGACCGCGCCCAAGGCAAGGAACGCCGCAAAAACGAAGACCGACGACAAGGACACGTAGCCGCGGCTGCCGTGCTCGACCGGGACGATTAACATCAATTCGGTCAAGACGACGGCCAGGACCAGAACGGCGCTCTCGGCGGCGGTCAATCCATCGCCGCCGGAGGCGACAAGCGCCACAAAGAGGAGCAGAAAGCCGACGGCCCCGACCCACCACCGGTAGCGGTTCCCCAGATTGTTTGCCGTCGAAGCCACTCCCGGCCCCGCGCCGCCCACATCGGTCGCGACCATGGTCTCCTCGTCCACCGTGTTGGGCGGCGCCGGACACGGCACCATGCGGAGCAAGGGCAAGGCGCGGGCCATCGTGCTCGTCCGAATTGGACCGCGGCCCAGAGATTCCTTGCCCCGACCACGATCGCTTGACGGACCGATTCCGTGGGTCCATAAACGAAACACCATCCTTGGCGTCGAATGGTCCAGCCGTTGGGAGGTCACGATGCGCGTCGCCCGGCACGGTTGGACTCGTTGGCGCTCGCCCCGCTCGCTGAGCGGCTCGGCGTACGCATCCCCTCGCTCTCCAACACCGTCGCGGGGCTGCCTGAGCGCGGCGCGATCCGGCGCTGCTCGGCGCGCGCGTGATGGCGACGCGTCTCGGGCGGGCGGCGACCGGCAAGGCGGACGACGTGGCGGTCGTCGCGCTCGCCGCCGCCTCCCGCGCGTTCGCCACCGAGCGCCCTGGCCTCTACGCCGCCTTCCTCCGGGCGCCGGACGCCTCGGACGAGGCGATGGCGATCGTGGACGCGGCGCTAACGGGCTACGGGCTGCGCGACGACGACGCGATCCACGCCATCCGCGGCCCGCGCGGCCTGCTCCACGGCGTCGTCGCGTTGGAACAGGGCGGAGGGTTTGGGCTTCCCCTCGACCCCGACGAGCGTTTCCGCCGGTCGATCGCCACCGTCATCGCCGGACAGAATCGGCGGCACGGCGATTGGCCACCGGCAGAGGTGGACCAATGGCCACGGCACGCGATCCCGTGATGTCCCGGCTCCTGCTCCGGCTGGAAGGCGCCGCGCTGCTGGTCGCGAGCGTGATCCTCTACCGGCAGTTCGGCGCCGGCTGGCCCCGGTTCGCCCTGCTGATCCTCGCTCCCGACCTGGCGGCGCTCGCGTATCTGGCGGGCGGACGGCTCGGCGCGGTGGCCTACAACCTGGCCCACACCTCCGCCATCCCGTTGACATTGGCCGTCGTCGCCGCGTGGGAATCGGGCTGGGACGGCGACGGAACAACATTCAGCCTGGCCCTGATCTGGCTCGCCCACATCGGGATGGACCGGCTGGCGGGCTACGGCGTTAAAGACCCCGGTGGGGTCACGGCGACGCGTCCGAACCTCGGTTAGCGTGGCGGCGGCTCTCGCGGCCGATCCGGATCGGGCCTCGGTCGAGCAGCGTGGCGCAGATCACCGTCGCCGCTTCGGTGACGATGTGCCAGCGTTGGCCGCGGGGCACGGGCCGGAACAGCGTCACCCGCCGCGACCCGGTGGTCGCCAGGGCGTGCTAAATCAGCGTTTGCATTCGTCCGCCGTGCGGTCGTCGGGTTCGGTCTCGGCTTAGAGGGCCCTGTGCGACGGGGATCCGATCAGTGTCGTCCAACGGCGCCCAACGAGCGCGTCGCTCGCGTCAGTGTGCCATAGGGGCCGCGCTTCGGCGTCCGCTCGGGGCGCTCCCTGCGGCGCCGAGGCGGTGATCCCCGGCGCCGCCCGCGGTTGGAGGTCGCGCGCTCATCGATGCGGAGGCTCTCGACCATCACCCCGCAGTGACTGAAGTCGAAGTCGTCGGTGCCGCCGAGGCGGTCCTGCCAGGCCGGGACAGGGCCGTATTCGGTGGTGATCACGGCCCTGGGGTGGCAACGTTCTAGGCGAACGCCGCGGGCGACGCAACGACGGCGGCCAACGTGGCGGACGGTCTCGTGCAGTACGGTCGAACGACCGGTCGACAACGAGGCCAGCAGGGCGACGATCACGGCGTCGTGCGGCGGAATGATCCGGTCCAGCAGATCTCGGCCGGCCGGGGTAGCGACCGATCGTCGCGCATCGGCTGGCCCTCTCCCGTTCAACCTGATTCGGCACCACGAACCACTAGCCCCGGTCGGCGATCACGGCCAGCATCGCGGCGTGCAGGGCGCCGTTGGTGGCGACGATGCCGGTGCCGTACGGGGCGAAGGCGCCGCCCCGGATGTCGCTGACCTTGCCACCCGCCTCCTCGACCAGCAGCGACCCGGCGGCCATGTCCCACGGTTGCAGCGGGTCCTCCCAAACCCCGTCCAGGCGGCCGACGGCGACGTAGGCGAGGTTTAACGCCGCCGAGCCGGTGCCGCGGATGCTCTGGCAGCGGACCAGGAAGCGGCCCCAGATCTCGGCCCGCCCGGTTCGCCGGGCGAGATCGTAGGGAAACCCGGTCGCGAGCAGGGAGCGGATTAGGTCGTCGGTGCCGGAGACCCGCACGGGGACGCCGTTCAAGGACGCCCCCCGCCCGCGCTCGGCGACGAACAGCTCGTCGCGCAGCGGGTCGTAGATCACGCCGAGGACGACGGTGCCCGCCCGTTCGAGGCCGATCGAGACGGCGAAGTGGGGGAACCCGTGGGCGTAGTTGGTGGTGCCGTCGAGGGGATCGATGATCCAGCCGAGGGCGGCGTCCGTCGCCGGGCGCTCGCCCCGCGCCCCCTCTTCTCCCAGGATCCGGTGATCCGGGAAGGCGTCGCGGATGCGGGCGGCGATCGCGGCCTCGGCGGCGCGATCGGCGTCGGTGACCAGGTCGACGACGCCCTTGAACTGGATGTCGCGGTGCTGGCCGAGCCGTTCGCGGAGGATCGAACCGGCGTCGCGGGCGGCGGCGATCGCCACCTCGCGGGCGGTCGCCATCGGGGTCTCGCTCATCGGCTTCCCAACGGGTGGCGGGGATGAACGTCGAGATCCCAGGCGGGAGGCCCGACGGGGTCGCGGCCGAAGAAGGCGGCGGCGGCGACCATCGCCGCGTTGTCGGTGCAGAGGGCGGGCGGCGGCCAGCGGACCGGGATCGGGGGCACCCTGCCGGTCTCGCTGTGCCGATCCATTTCGGCGCCGAGGCGGGCGCGGAGGGCGGCGTTGGCGGCGACGCCGCCGGCCAGGAGCACGGTTCGGGCGCCTTGGGCGAAGGCGGCGCGGACGGTCTTGGTCGCCAGCACGTCGATCACCGCGTCCTGATACGAGGCCGCGAGGTCCGCCACCGGCAGATCCGGGCGGAACAGGGGCGGTCGGTGCTCCGGGAACGGACCGGTGGACGGCGCGGGCGGTGGGTCCGGCAAACGGTAGGGGTCGGTCAGGCGGCGGAGGGCGGTCTTGAGACCGGAGAAACTGAACCCGAACTCCTCGTCGCCGCCCAGCCAGGCACGGGGGAGCGGAAACCGGGCGGGATCGCCGTCGCGGGCGGCGCGCTCGATCGCCGGTCCGCCCGGGTAGCCGAGGCCGAGCCAGCGGGCGCCCTTGTCGAATGCTTCGCCGGCGGCGTCATCGAGCGTGCCGCCGAGGTGGCGGTACGCGCCGTGGCCGGTCATCAGGATCAGCTCGGTGTGGCCGCCCGAAACCAGCAGGCAGACGGCCGGGAAGGCGGGCGGGTCGTCCGATTCGCGCGCCCGATTCCCGTCCACCAGCCAGTTGGCGTAGAGGTGCGCTTCGAGGTGGTTGACCGGCAGCAGCGGCTTGCCGAGGGCGTAAGCAAACCCCTTGGCGGCGTTGACGCCGACCAGCAACGACCCGGCCAGCCCCGGTCCGTCGGTGACCGCGACCGCGTCGACCCCGTCGCGGCCGATCCCGGCCCCGGTCAGCGCCGCTTCCACCACCGGCACGATCGCGGTCAGGTGGCCGCGCGCCGCCAGCTCCGGCACCACCCCGCCGTGGGAGCGGTGGAGGGCGATCTGGGAGGCGATCGCGTTCGAGCGGACGTGGCGTCCGTCGGCGACGACGGCGGCGGCGGTCTCGTCGCAGGAGGTCTCGATGCCAAGGACATTCACCGCTCGGCCGCCAGTTCGACGCCGAACGGGTGCAGGCGGTGCGATTCGGCCCCCGGGTCGGCGCCGGGATCGGCATCGGCAGCGGCTTGGACGCGGGCGTGGATGGCGCGGCGGAGCGCGGCGAAGCGGTGCAGGTTGGCGCTCTCGCGCAGCGACGGCGACCACATCACGTAGGCGTCTTCGTTGTCGTCGCTGTAGTAGGCGTGGCGGGTCCCTTTGACCGTGAACCCGTACTTGGAGTACAGCCGTTGGGCGGTGACGTTGGAGACCCGGACCTCCAAGGTCAGCCACCCCGCGCCGCGCGCGATCGCCTCCGTGACCAGTTCCGCCAGGAGCCACTCGCCGAGGCCGTGACCGCGGTGGGCGGGGTCGACGCCGATGGTCGTGATGTGGGCCTCGTCGTAGAGGTGCCACATCCCGGCGAACCCGACCACGGGCCCGGCGCTGCCCGTTTTCGGTCCCCGATGGCCGCGCCCGAACGGCGGCAGGCGAAGCCTGGGCAGCGCACCAAGCCGCCCGTGGCCGTGACCATTGGCGTGCTGGCGCCCAGCGGGATCGCCGTTGTCCGGAACGGCGCCATCGGCACTCGGCTGGCGGATCACCAGGTAGTAATTCTGATCGGGCAGGCGCAATTCGCGCCGGTACGCGGCCGACGGCCACGGGTTGGAGAAACAGCGACGCTCGACGCGGGCCACCTCCGAAACGTCGTCCTGGCTCATCGGTTCGAGGCGGTAGCGGGACACCTGGGTTTGCTTTCAACGGTCCGCTATCGGCGTTCAACCACGGGGACGATCACGTATGACGTTAGCACCGATGGTGCCAGGCGGCAACCGCGCGCGATACCGGTCACCGTGGTCACCCAACCGCCGGCGCGCCGTGCAGGTAAACCGGTTCCAGCGTCGCGGCGTCGTCCGCGTCACCCGCCAGAAGGCGGTCCCAGGCGAGTTGGGCGACGGAGGCCGGGCGGCGAACGCGCAGGGCCGGCGGCGACACGGCGGCACCGGCGGCGGCGAGGTCGGCGGCGAGCGCGGCGGGGAACTCGCCGGTGACGAGGGCCGCCGCGCCGATTTCGATGACCCGCGCCAGCAGTTCCACCGGGGTGCCGTTGCGTGGCGGCGTGGGGTCGTCCCCTCGGGGAATCTCGGCCCAGACGAGCCGGCCGCGACCGGCGGCGAGGACCGGGACCACAACCCCGTGCCAGGCCCGGTGGGGCAGCGCGGCGGCGGCCAGCGTCGGCACGCCGATTAGGGGGATACCGGTCGCAAGGATCAGCCCCTTCGCCAGCCCGTGGCCGACCCGGAGGCCGTTGTAGGTGCCGGGCCCGGCGGCGACGGCAACCGCCGCCAGGTCGGAAACGGCGATGCCCGCCAGGCCGAGCAAGCGATCCACCTGGGCTAACAGGACGCGGGTTTGGTCCCGACCGGCGGGCCAGAGCAGTTCGACCACCCGGTCGCCATCGAAGAGGGCAACGCCAGCCTGTTCGGTCGAGGTGTCGAGGGCGAGGAGAAAGCGGGCGGCGCCGTTCATCGCCTGGCGTGCCGACGGGCTGGGAACGAAGAAGCCAAAACGATCCCTTGGCGAACGGAAGGGCGGGACGAACGAACGGTCCCGGTCCCCCCGTCGTCGGATGGCGAAGCAAGCGCGGGTCGGCCGGGTCGCGCCCAGTTTAACGCATCGCTCACCGGAGCGTTCCGCTCGGCTGGGACACTGGCGTCGTCGAGTCGCGCGCGAAGGCGGGTCGAACCCGGCGCACACATTCGGGCAAGCGCGCCGCTCCCCGGACGACGATGGATCGCACCCCACCGGGATTTGCCCGCTTGACGGTCACCGGGCCATGACCCAGAATGGCGCTCCTGGGCAGAAGGCGTGGTCGTGAGCTGTCCCTCGGGCTTCGGTGGTGGCCTCACCGGGGAGAATCATGGCGAGTACCACGCGGCGAGATCAGGTCACAACCTACCGCGGTCAAACGGTGGTGCGCGGTTCGTCGCGGCGCTCCCGCTTGGACGCTCAGCGAGAATGGGTCCTCTTTATCCTGTTCATGCTGCCGAACATGGTCCTGTTCGGGCTGTTCACCTTCTGGCCGATGGTCGAGAACGTCCGGCTCAGCACCCAACGGTGGGACATGATCTCGCCCGTCCGGCTCGACGTCGGGCTGGATAACTACCGCTATCTGATTGACGATGAGACGTTTCATCGGGTCCTGCGCAACACGGCCTATTTCACCGTCGCGGCCGTCGGCTTTTCGCTCCTGATCGGGCTCATCGTCGCCCTGTTGCTGAATCAGCCGCTGAAATTCCGAAACGGCGCCCGCGCGGTGGTCTTCGCGCCGACGCTCCTGTCCGGGGCGGCGATCGGGATCGTTTGGTCCTACATCTTTGATCCGCGGTACGGTCTGATGGCGCAGGTGCTTGGCTGGGTCAGCGTGTCGTCCCCGGACTGGCTCAACCGCCCCGAATGGGCGATGCCGGCGATCATCATCGTCTACGTCTGGAAGAACATGGGCTTCGCCGCCGTGATTTTCCTGGCCGGTTTGCAGGCGATCCCCCGCGATCTCTACGACGCGGCCAAGGTCGACGGCGCGAACGTCTGGTGGCGGTTCCGCTCGGTGACCCTGCCGATGCTGTCCCCGATCAGCTTTTTCCTGCTGGTGACGTCGATCCTCAACACCTTCCAGGCGTTCGACATCATCCGGGTGATGACCCAGGGCGGCCCGGTCGATTCGACCAACACGCTCATCTACTACGTCTACGATCAGGGATTCACGTACATCAACGCCGGGCGGTCGGCCGCCGCCGCGCTGGTGCTGTTCGTGCTGATGATGGTCATCACGCTGGTCCAACTGCGGTTCGCGGAGCAGAGGGTGCATTATGGGTAGGCTCTCCCAGGAACATCAGCGGCGCCTGAACCTGGCCGCGGGCTACCTGGCGATGGCGCTGATCGTGCTCGTCGTCGGCCTGCCGGTTTGGTGGATGATTTCGGGCTCGTTGAAGACCAGCCGGGAGATCTACACGTTTCCACCGGACTGGATCCCGCGCAACCCGCGGTGGAGCAACTTCCGGGACGCCTGGCAGTCGGCACCGTTCGATCGCTTCTACCTCAATAGCATCATCACCACGGTCGCCGGGTCGGCGCTCGAAGTCACCAACGCGACGCTCGGCGCGTACGCGCTCGCCTTCTTGCGGTTTCCGTTCAAGAACGTGGTCTTCGCCATCCTGTTGGCGGCGTTGATGATCCCGGGCCAGGTCACGATCCTGCCGAACTACGTCTTTTTCGGCTCGACGGTCTACGACCTGATCGGCCAAAGCTGGGTCAACACCTACCAGGCGATCATCCTGCCCGGGGCCTCCGTGGCGTTCGGCACCTTCCTCATGCGCCAGAGCTTTCTCGGTCTTCCCCGGGAAGTGCTCGACGCCGCGAAGGTGGACGGCGCCGGTCACCTCCGCACGCTGTGGGACGTCGTGCTGCCGATGGCGCGGCCGGTCATCGTCACATTCGGGTTGATCTCGGTGGTCGCCAAATGGAACGACTACCTGTGGCCGCTGGTGATCACCCAGACCGAGAACATGCGCACGCTGACCGTCGGCATCTCTTCGTTCTACGACCTGGAGGGCAACACCCAGTGGGGCGTCGTCATGGCCGCCACCGTCTTCGTGATCTTTCCCTTGCTGGTCGTCTTTGTCTTCGTGCAGCGCTTCATCATCGAGGGGCTAACGTCGGGAGCCACCAAAGGCTGATCCGCTCGCGGGATGGCGGCGCGGGTCGGGAACGCGGCGCTTCGTAGACGCTCAACACGTTCCTCGCGGCGTTTGGTAGGATCATCCGGGGATCGGGGGAAGGATGCCCGATCGCCCGGCGGACGACGGCGGGGCACCGGTTCGGTGTCCCGGGTAACCGGCTCGATCGAGGAGGATCACCGCGTTATGACCGGTCAGATCAACCGACGCTCGCTGATCAAGGGCGCCGCCGGGGCGGCGGTCGGCACGGCCGCGCTGGCGGCCTCCAAGCGGAGTAGCGTGTTCGCCGCGCCGGCGGTGATCCAGGAGACGGGTTCTCAGGTTAACGTGGTGTTCTGGAGCGCGTTTGGCGGCAAGAACGCAGAGGTCGAGCAAGAGGTCATCAAGCGATTCAACGAGTCGCAGCAGGACGTCGTCGTCGAGTACCAGTACCAGGGCACCTACGAGGAGACGGCCCAAAAGGTCATCGCGGCCCTGCAGGCGCGTCAGGCGCCGGACATGGCCGTGTTGTCGGAGGCGAACTGGTTCCGCTTCTACGCCAACCAGTACCTCGCCGCGATGGACGACTTCATTGCCGCCGAGGAGATCGACACCAGCGACTACGTCGAGTCGTTCCTGACCGAGGGCCAGCGGCAGGGCAAGCAGTGGTGGATGTCCTTCGCCCGGTCGACCCCGCTGTTCTACTACAACAAGCAGATGTGGGCCGAGGCCGGGCTCGAGGATCGGGGACCGAAAACCTACACCGAGTTCTCCGAGTGGGGGCCGAAGCTGCTCAAGAAGAGCGGGAACGATGTCTCGCAGTGGGCGTTCCTCCACGCCCCGGCGGTCGACTACCTGTCCTGGCCGTTCCAGGGCACCGTCTGGGCCTTCGACGGCGCCTACTCCGACGAAGAGTTCAACATCCGGATCACCGAGCCGAACTCGATCAAAGCCGGCGAATGGCTGCGCTCGACCGTGGTCGAGGGGTGGTCGACGGCGTCCCAGGATCGGACGACCGACTTCGTCAACGGCGTGACGGCGTCGATCATGCAATCGACGGGAACGCTGGGCACGCTGATCGCGAACGCGACGTTCGAATTCGGGTCGGCGTTCCTGCCCTCGGAGGTCACGTCCGGTTGCCCGACCGGCGGCGCCGGCATCGGCATCCTGAGCACGTCGCCCGCCGAGAAGCAACAAGCGGCCTTCAAGTACATCGCGTTCGCCACCTCCCCGGAGATCACGACCTATTGGTCGCAGAACACCGGCTACATGCCGGTGCGCAAGTCGGCGGGCGCAAGCCCGGAGATGCAGACGTTCTACGAAACCAACCCCAACTTCCGCACCGCGGTCGAGCAGCTCGCGATCACCAAGCCGCAGGACCCCGCGCGCCGCTTCATCCCGGCCGGCGACTCGATCATCGGCAAGGGCCTGGAAGAGATCACGGTCAACCAGGCGGAGGTGCAGCCGACCTTCGAGCGCGTCAAGGCGACGCTCGAAGAGGAAGCCAAGCCGATCCTGGAGCAGTTGAAAGCCGTCGAAGGCTAGACGTCCTCCCCGTAGCGAGGAACAACCTCAAGGCAGGAAGGCCGGGCACACGCCCGGCCTTCCTCCGCGTATGGACCGCGAACGTGTCGGTTCCTCGGGTTCGGTGATGCGCCCGGGATGGGAGGTGCGCGGTTCAGATCGCCTCCGGGAGCACCTCGTCGACCCGGTTGAGCACCCAGGTCGGCTGGTCCTCGGGCGGATGAGATTGCAGGATCGCCGGTGTGGTTTCACCGGTCAGGACCAGGGCCGACGCCATCCCCGCGTCGATCGCCATCCGGATGTCGGTCGCCAACCGGTCGCCGACCACGACGCAGTCGGCCGCGGTCAGCCCCAGCCGTTCCAGGGCCGCCGCGAGCATGAACGGGTCCGGTTTGCCGGTGTTTTGCTCGCAGCGGACCCCGGTGCAGCCCTCGATCGCCCCGATCACCGCGGCGGCATCCGGCTCGCCCCGTCCGCTGGGCAGCGGGCAAAAGCGGTCCGGATTGGTGGCGACGAGCCGCGCCCGGCCGTGGGTGCGGATCGCGTCGAAGGCGATCTGGAGCTTACGGTAGTCGAAGGCGCGATCGTAGCTGGCGACGACGATGTCGATCTCGGCCGGATCCTCCGACATCCGGACCCCGGCGGCGGCCAGCCCTCGCGTCAACGGCGCTTCGCCGATCGGGAACACCGCGGCGCCGGGATGGTGCCGCACCAACCAGCGCGCCATCGTATCGACGGAATTGAGAACCTGCTCCCGCCGGGCCGGCATGCCGAGCCGGGTCAACTTGGCGGCCAGGTCTTCCGCCGCGTGGGTCGGGTTGTTGGAGAGGAAAAGGACCTGGCGCCCGAGCGAGGCCAGCGCAGCAACCAGGCGCCGGGCGCCAGGCAGGATCTCCTCGCCGAGGTAGAGCGTCCCGTCGAGGTCGAGAATGTAGCCGGCAAAGAGCCGGTCCGGCCGGACGGTCGACGGCGACGGGAGGGGCGCAACGGGCATGGCCACCGGATCGGTCCTCTCGTTGGGGTTGCCGGATCGCGTCCGTCGCGCGGCGGCGGCGGCGGCTGGGAGTGCCTCGCGGTCGCCGGGTGGAGCATACGCAGAAATGGGACACCGCGGCTTCACGGCCTCCGCCACCCCCGCCACCACGACGATCGTGCCCGTGCCTGGTCGCGACGCGCGGGAGGGGAAGGTGCCACCGGTATCCCTCTTGCCGCTAACCCTCCGAATCTGAGCGACGCGCGGGAAACCCCGCGACCTCGGAGGCGAGGGTTGCCAGCCACGGCGCCGATCGCGCGACCGATGGAACCTCCGAAAAGGTCAACCGCCGCCCTCCGTCTCCGGTGTCCTCCAATCGCACCAACCAGTACGCCTCCGGCAGCGCCGACCCGGCCCGTTCCGGCCACTCGACCACGGTCACGCCGTCCGCCGCCGCCAAGTACGCGTCCCAGCCAACACCGTCGAGGTCGCCTTCGCCCGCCAGCCGGTAGAGGTCGAGGTGATACAGGCGGATCGGGGCGCCGTCCCGGATGCCGTCGTGTTCGTTGGCGAGGGTAAAGGTGGGGCTTTGGACCGGGCCGGGCACGCCGAGGCCCTGAGCGATTCCCTGGGCAAGGGTGGTCTTGCCGGCGCCGAGGTCGCCGTGGAGCAGGATCACCGTCCTTGGCGGCACCAGGCGACCGAGGGCGGCGCCGACGACACGGGTTTGGTCGGGAGTGGTGGTCGTGAGGGTCAATGCGGTGGGCACCGGGTTGCCTTCAGGGAATGCGGTCGAGGTTGGCGGCGAGGCGCGTCGTGGGGGCGGCCGCAGAGAGCCGGCCCTACGAGGAGCTGGCGCCCGCCATCGCCGCCTCGTACACCGTCTCGCCGCCGACGACAGTGGCCAGGACCGGGACCGCGGCGATCTCGGACGGCGGGACCGTGGCCGGATCGTGGGCGAGGACGGCGAGGTCGGCCAGCATGCCCGGTTTGAGGGCGCCCTTCTGGTGTTCCTCGAAGGTGGCGTGGGCGCCGGCGACGGTGTAGGCGCGGATCGCTTCCTCGACGGTGAGGGCTTCGGCGGGGGCATACGGGCTGCCGGAGCCGGTCCGCTCTTCCACCGCGGCCTGGATGCCCTTCAGCGGCTCGAAGGCCGAGACCGGGCAATCGGAGGAGAAGACGAGGGTCACGCCGCCGTCGAGCAGCGAGCGGAACGGGTAGGTTAGTTGGCAGCGATCCCAGCCGAGGTGGCGCAAGAACCCGTCGCCGTACTCAGGGATGAAGACGGGTTGGGAAACCGCCAGGACGCCCATCGCCGCCAGCCGCGCGATCAGGTCCGGGCGCAGAATCCCGCAGTGTTCGATCCGGTGCCGGTGGTCGGGGCGCGGGCCGGCGGCGAGGGCGCGTTCGTAGGCATCCAAGACCATCCCGATCGCCCGGTCGCCGATGGCGTGGGTGGCGACCTGATAGCCGGCGTCATGCGCCTGGCGGACGACGGCGTCCAACTCGTCCTGGGGCATCATCTCCAGACCGAGGTTGTCCGGCCGGGGGTCTTCCAGGAACGGCTCGGTGACGGCGGCCGTGCGGCCGATCAGCGACCCGTCGGAGAAGAACTTGATCGGGCCGACCCGCAGGCGATGATCCCCCAGGCCACCGCGCATCCCTAACTCGGCGACCCGCGGCAGGAGCGGTTGGCCGATCATCAGGCTGGTCCGGAGCGGCAGCCCCCGTTCCAACGAAGCCACCTGGTGCGCCGTCAACTCGGCGGCGGAGTTGACCCCGGCGGTTTGTGAGCTGGTGATCCCGGCGGCGAGGTACCGCTCGCCGCAGAGGCTCAGGGCGTCGACCAGATCGTCGCCCGTTGGCCTCGGGATGTGGGGCCGGATCAGTTCCTGGGCGGTTTCGAGGAGCAGGCCGGTCGGTTCGCCCGTCTCGTCGTGGACGACCTGCCCTCCCTGGGGGTCCGGCGTGCGGGCGGTGATTCCGGCCAATCGCAGCGCCGCCGTGTTAATGACGGCGAGGTGGCCGGAGCCGTTGACGAGAAAGACCGGGTGATCCGGGGCGACCGCGTCCAGGTCCCCGCGGGAGGGGTGGCGCCGCTCGGCCAGCTTGTTGTCGTCGTAGCCGCGCGCGAGAACCCAGGCCCCGGTGGGGGTGCGCGCCGCCCGCTCCCCGATCGCCGCTTGGATCTCGGCGATGGATTCGACGGTCGGAAAGCGACAATCGACCTGAGCCAACGTCAGGCCGAAGCCGATCATGTGGTTGTGGGCCTCGTTGAAGCCCGGGACGACGAAGGCGCCGCCGAGATCGGTTTCGGTGGCGCCGGGGTGGGCGAAGGCGCGGGCGCCGTCGACGTCGCCGACGTAGCCGATCCGGTCCCCGACCAGGACCAGGGCGGCGGCGCGGGGCCGGTCCAGGTCCATCGTCAGCATGCCGGCGTTGAGCAGGAGGCGTTCGCGCACCGGTGGGGGTCCTTTCGATTCGGACTTGGCTTCCGACGGTTCGGCATTTCCCACTCGCTCGGACCGACCCGCGGCCGGGGCGTGTCGGCGATACGACGCGGGGCGCCGCTACGGTGATTCCGTCTCGTCCGCGTCCTCCCGGTTGACGATCAATTCGACCCCGTCAGGGATCCGGCCGAGGTGGTGCCGGAGGTACACCGGGACGAGCCTGACGCGATCCAAATCGGCGACTGGGAACCAGCGGTAGACCATGGCCACCCCGTCCTCGCGGTGGACGTGGTCGCGGGTCAGGTCGAGCCACGGGGACCCGGGCGGGATGGCGTAAAGGAAGACGAACCCGACTTCGTGCCACCGCTCGTCCCAATGGCGGACGAAGGTTTCGTGGATCCAGACCAGGCGCTCGATCCGGGGGACGAAACCGAGCTCTTCGGTCAACTCGCGGACGATCGCGTCGGCGGACGTCTCGTCGTGGTGGATGCGCCCGCCCGGCAGCGTCCAATATTCCGCGTCGCCTTCGCGCAACAAGAGGGCGTGCCCTTGCCGAAGGCAAACGCCGGACGCCTTGAGGTTGAACTCCCGTCGCCCGACGGAGAGCGAGAGCATCAAGGCGGGAACCGGGTCCGACACGTTCACGGGTGATCTGGCCTCTTTGGACGTCGCGCGTGCGACGAGTATCCCACAACCAACGACGCGCCCTCGCTGCCCGGATCTTGCGTGCCCCGCGCCAAGCATCTCCGCGCGGGGTGGGCTTGCCAAGCGCCCCGCCACAAGCTACCATAACAGCGTTAGGAAATGAACAACGGTGTTCGGAGGGGTTATGGTCGCCAACGCGGAACCGGTCGCTGTTGCCCCCGCGGAGTCGCGGCGAGAGCGGATGCGGGCGATGATGCGCGAGGACGTGCTGGCGGCGGCGCGCCGGATCGTGCAGGAGGACGGGGTCAAGGGATTGGCGATGCGTGCCCTGGCCCAGGCGGTCGGAGTGACCGCGCCGACGCTCTACGACTACTTTCCATCCAAGGAAGCAGTGCTCGACGAGCTGTACCTCCACGGCGCGGACCTCATGCTGACCGCGTTCAAGGACGCGATCGCGTCCAGCGAACCGGGGCTGGACCGGTTGCAGGCGATCGGCCAGGCCTACCGCGGCTTCGCGATCGGGCATCCGGATCTTTATCTCCTGATGTACGGACGGGTCGACGCCAGCTACCGGCCGGGCGTGGACGAGATGGCCTGCGGGATTGATGTGCAAATGGCGACGATCGGCGCGGTGGCCGAAGCGATGGAAATGGGCTGCCTGCGGCCGGGCGACCCGGAGGCGGTCGGTCACGCCCTCTGGACGATGGCCCACGGCCACGTGTCGCTGGAAATCAACGGGTTCCTCGGCGAGAAATGTCACGCCGGGGACGCGGCGGCGTTGTACGAGCGGAACTTCGACCTGCTCTTCTCCGGGTTGAGTGCCGCCGCGCCCGATCCCGCCCCCGGGGACCACCCGGCAATGCCGCCGGACCTCAGCGCGGCGACGCGCCCGCTCTAACCCCAGGCCCAGACCCCGCTCCGTCCGCCGCCGGTTGCGGCGCCGTTTTCCGTGCGCCCCAAGGATTGGCCGTCCGAGACCCGGTGGTCGCGCCGCTGGGTCGTTGTCGCTTCGTGTGCCCGCGCCGCGGGCTAGGTCTGGAGGTTTACCCGTATGGCGTCTCGAACCCGGTTGGCGGATCGCGTCAACGACGACAACCTGAAGTGGTTCACCCTGGCGGCGGCCTGCATCGCCCTGTTCATGGCGATTTTGGACAACCTGGTGGTCAACGTCGCGCTGCCGACGATCTCGCAGGAGCTGAACGCCGGGCCAA
Organism: uncultured Thermomicrobiales bacterium; assembly: GCA_902806325.1. Classification (GTDB taxonomy): domain Bacteria; phylum Chloroflexota; class Chloroflexia; order Thermomicrobiales; family UBA6265; genus CADCWE01. Next base: position 26,016 of record CADCWE010000179.1, read on the forward strand.
CCGACCTGCAGTGGATCGTCTCCGCCTACACCATCGTCTTCGCGTCGCTCCAAATTACCACCGGCGGCCTCGGCGACCGGTTGGGTCGCAAACGCTGGTTCCTGATTGGCGTGGTGATCTTCACCGTCACCTCGGCGGTGGCCGCCTTCGCCAACACGATCGAGCTCCTGATCGCCGCTCGCGCCCTCCAAGGGGTCGGCGCCGCGTTCATCATGCCGCTCTCGCTGTCCTTGATCTCCGACGCCTTCCCGCCGGAGGAGCGGGGCAAGGCGCTCGGGATCTGGTCGGCGGTCTCGATCTCCGGTCTCGCCTTCGGGCCGATCGTCGGCGGCACGATCGTCGAGTACGCGAGCTGGAACTGGGTCTTCCTGATCAACATCCCGATCGGGATCGGCGCCTTCATCGTCACCTCGGCGGTGGTGCGGGAATCGCGCGACCGATCCGGCACCGTCGCCACCGACATCCCCGGCACCGTCCTGGTCACCGGGGCGATCGCGGCCCTCGCCTACGCCCTGATCGAAGCCGGCAACCGGGGCTGGACCGACGGGTTGATCCTGGCCTCGTTCGCGGTCTCGGCGGTGCTCTTTGCGGCGTTCGTGATCGTCGAGAACCGGACCGAGAAGCCGATGGTGCCGCTCTCGTTCTTCCGCTCCTCCACCTTCACCGGCGCCAATCTGGTCGCCTTCGCGATCTCGTTCCTGATCTCCGGCGTCGCCTTCTCGATGACGCTCTACCAGCAGAACGTCCACGGCTACTCCCCGGTCCAGGCCGGGTTGACGCTGCTGCCGCTGGTAATCACGATGATGGTCTGCTCGCCGATCTCCGGCTCGCTGGTGAACCGGATCGGGTCGGCCAAGCTGATCGCGCTCGGAATGCTGATCACCGGCGGCTCGGCGCTGCTGTTTCTCCGCGCCGACGTCGGGGCGAGCTTTATCGACATCGTGCCCGCCCTGGTGGTGATGGGGCTCGGCAACTCCTTGATCTTTGCCCCGATGACGACCGCGGTCCTCAACAGCGTCTCGACCGACAAGAGCGGCGTCGCCTCGGCGGTCAACGGCGCCGTCCGGGAAACCGGCTTCGCCTTCGGCATCGCCCTCCTGGGCACGATCATGAACCGGGTCTACCAGGACCGCTACAACAGCAACAACGCCATCGAGGCCCTCGAAGCCAACGCCGCCGCCCGACCGGCGGTGGACACCATCGGCGAAGGGGTCAATTACGCCGGCCGGATCCTGGAAGAGGACACCCGGTTCGCGCCGCTGCGCGCCCCGCTCGACGCCTCGATCCTCGACACGATCGTCGACGCCAGCGGTCGGGCCTTCGTCCTCGGGATGGAGCGCGCGTTCGTGATCTCCAGCATCGCGATCGTGCTCTGCGCCGGCTTGGCCTACGCCCTGATCAAGGACCGGGTGGCCCAGCGCGAACCCGCCCCGGCGGCCGAGGCGGGGTTGGCGCCGAGCGTCGGGGACTAGGGATTGGGGGACGGCTTGGGCGTCGGGGAACCACTCGCGGTGCCCCGACGCCCAAGCCGTCCCCCGGCTCCCGGCATTGACCCAAGCCCCGTCGCTTGGTAGTCTCCCTATTCGCCGCCCGAAGGCCCGCTGTCCTTGGAGGGGGTTCCCGCGCGATGCCCGCGTCGTCTCGCTCCGTGCTGGCGGCCACGCTCGACCGGCGGACGTTCGTCGCGCTCGCGGCGGGTGGGGTGCTCGCGGCGGGGGGGTGCGGCGGGCGGTCGGCGCCGAAACCGACGGAGATCGCGGTCGCCTCCCCGGGAGCGGGGACACCGGTGCCGGACGTGGCTGGATTTGACGACCCCCGGCGGTGGGCCGGGCGCCGGGTGCGGGTCGGGGCTTGGGGCGGCGAGGTCCAGGATGCCCTGCGGGATGCGGTCTGGCGCCCGTTCGCGGCGGCCACCGGGGCCGAGGTGGTCGAGGTCGCGACCGACTACGCCCAGCTCCACGCCAGCCTGGAGGACGGCGCGCCGTACGCCGACGCGCTGGTCGCCGACGCCGTCTGGGCGCACGGCGCGCTCGGCGCTGGGCAGGTCCAGGCACTGGCGGCCGAGACCATCGCCGCCGCGCCACCACGACCGATTGCCCCCACCGACCACGCCTTGCCCGCCTACGCCTACGCCTTGGTCGGCGCCTACCGTTGGGACCACCTGGCCGCCGGGCCGCCGCAGAGTTGGGCGGAGTGGTGGGATGGCGCGCGGTATCCGGAGCCGCGGGCGCTGTTCAAGGGCGCGCTCGGCACCTTCGAGTTCGCCCTCCTGGCCGACGGGGTCGAACCGGCTTCCCTCTACCCGCTCGACCACGACCGGGCGATCGAAAGCTTGAAACGGATCAGCGGCAAAATCGTCGACCGGTGGTGGGAAAGCGGGCAGCGTCCGGTTGGCTGGCTGGCCACCGAGCGGGCCCAGTTGGCGAGCGCCTGGCACCATCGCGTGGTCGCCGGGATGGACGACGGGCACCCAATCGACATCGTCTGGAACGAGGGCCTCTTGGTGGCCGACCGGTGGGTGGTCCCGGCCCGGGCCGAGAACGCCGACGTCGCCAACGATTTCCTGCGCTACGCCGTTTCTGCCCCGATCCAGGCCGCGCTCGCCGGGTCGGTCCCGCTCGGCCCGATCGCGCCGGAGGCGTTCGCCACCTTGGCGGACGAGGTCGCGCCGCGGTTGCCGACCGCGCCGGACAATCTTTCTCAACTGATCCCTCAGGACGTGGCCTGGTGGGCCGCCAACGGCCTGGAAGCGGAGCAGCGCTTCAACGGCTGGCTGCTGGGCGTGCCATGAGCGCCGGGGGGGGATCGCGTCCCCGCCGGTTCGATCGCCGGGGGGTGCTGCGTGCCGGTGCCGGGCTGGCGGTGTTGGCCATCGCCGGTTGCGGCGACGACGACGAGGTCGCCCAGGACGCGACTCAGGTGCCGACCCCGGACTCGGTCCCAACCCAGGCTCCGATCGGGTCGCCGGTGCCCGGCTACGTCGACGTGGCCGAGAAATGGACCGGCCGGACGCTGACCATCGCCGGCCTCGGCGGCGCCTACCAGAGCGCCCAGGACGAAGCCTTCTTTAAGCCGTTCGCCGAGGCAACCGGCGTCGACATCGCGCTCGATGCGGCCTCCATCGGCGGCCTCACCGACCAGGTCGACGACGAGGCCGTGACCTGGGACGTGGTCGACCTGCCGACCGATCGGGTGCGCACCCTCTCCTCCGCCGATTACCTTTCCGCCATCGACACCCTGCTCGTCGACACGTCCCCCCTGTTCCCGGAGATCGTCGGCCAGTACGCAATCGGCGCGGCGTTCTTCTCCACCGTGATCGTCTACCCGGCCGCCGCCAACCCACCTGCCGGGTGGGTCGACTTTTGGGATCCGGCGCGTTTTCCCGGCCAGCGGGCCCTGCGCAAGACCCCGATCGGAACCATGGAATTCGCGCTGCTTGCCGACGGCGTGGCGCCCGACGACTTGTACCCCCTTGATGAGGAGCGGGCCTTCCGCAGCCTGGACCGGATCAAGCCGTACGTCGCGTCCTGGTACGAGGACGGCAAGCAGCCGGTCGAGTTGATCGCCAACGCGGAGGTGGCCCTGGCCAGCGCCTGGAACGACCGCGCGGAGTTGCTGGACCTCGACGAGGTGGTGCGGGTCCAATGGCGCGGCGGCATGCTCTCAAGCCAGTCCTGGGTGGTCCCGCGGGGGGCACCGAACGCCGACGTGGCGATGGACTTCGTCAACTTCGCGACCCGGGCGGTGCCCAACGCCAACTTCGCCCGGCTCGTCCCCTTCGGCCCGGTCAACCGGGACGCCTTCGCCCTCCTCCGCCCGGACCGCCTGGCCAGCCTGCCCAGCGCGCCGGACCACCTGGCCGTCCAGTTTCTAGAGAACGGGAACTTCTGGGCGGAGAACCTGGACCGGCTGCAAGAGCGGTTCGACGATTGGGTGATCGAGGAATTGCCGGAGACGCCGGAGGGGGAGGGATAATCCCCCTCCCCCCAGCACCCTTCCCCGTGCGAACCGGGGAGCCGATGGTTGGGGGGAGGGGGATCGTCACTTCCCCTTCCCCTTCCGCATCCCCGACGGCGCCAGGGCCGCCAGGCGTCTCGTCACCGGCCCGGCCGGCTGCCCCGTCTCCTCCGTCTCTTCCTTCCGCTCGACGGCCTTTCGGACCAGGACGCCGCCGACGTAGCGGACCGGGTCCGGCGGAAACAGCGAGCGGATGCCGCGGTTGAGGGGGGTGGCGCTCCACTCGTCGTCCAGGCCGAGGGCGGTCGACGCGAGGATGCGCCCGCCGAGGAGGCTTTGGGCGACGCCGGTGCCGGAGTAGCCGGCGCCGTAGAGGACGCGCGGGTCGCCGTTCAGGCGGCCGAAGAAGGGCAGGCCGTTCTCGGCCCGGTCGACGGCGCCGGACCAGGCGTGGGTGATCGGGACGTCGGCGAACGACGGGTAGAGGCGGCGCAGACCGCGTTCGGCGGCCGCGGCCCGCGCTGGGGCATCGTCGAAGGTCGGTGAAACGCGGCCGAGGCGGGCGTGGGCGGCTCCGGCGCGGCCGAGGACGACCCGGCCCTCGGGCGTGGCCTGGTAGTAGTGGAGCATCATCCGGGAGTCGGAGATCGCCTCGCCGCCGGTCCACCCGATAGTCGCCACGCGTTCCGCTGCCGGGGCGGTGGCGACCATGTCGCTGCTCATCGGCAGGATCGCCCGCCTCAACTCCGGCAACGACGCGGCCCAGGCGTTGATCGCCAAGATCACCATCTCGGCGGCGACGGCGCCACGGTCGGTGCGGACCACGGGGCGGGCGCCGCGATCCAGGGCGGTCGCCCGGGAATCCTCGAAGATCCGGACGCCGCGGTCGAGCGCCACCCGGCGCAGGCCGCGCGCCAGCAGGGCCGGTTGGACGGTGGCGGCGGTGCTGTCGAGGACGCCGCCGAGGTGGACGGGCGAACCGGTGCGGGCCGCGATCTCGGCCGCCGACAGGGCGCGCAGCGCGGCGATCCCGCGGCGCTCCATCTCGCCTAAGAACGCGTCCCACATCCCGAGGTGCAGCGGGGTGGTGGTGGTCCAGATCGCGCCGCCGGGACGAAACTCCACCCGGATGCCGTTGGCGGCGCAGAAGGCGCCGATCTCGCGGACAGCGGCGGCGGCGGCGTGGACCAGGCGCAGCGCGTCTTCCCCGCCACAGAGCGCGGTCAGGGAGCTGAGTTTGCCCCACCAGCCGAGGACGAATCCTCCGTTGCGCCCGCTGGCCCCGTCGCCGCAACGGGCGGCCTCCAGGAGCACCACGTCCGTCGCCGGGTCCAGCTCCTTGATCCGCAGCGCGGTCCACAAGCCGGTGTAGCCGCCGCCGACGATGCAGACATCGGCGCGGTGGGCACCCGCCAGCGGTTCGATGGGGGCAGCGTCCGGTTCGATCGCCCGCGCCTGCTCGATCCAGAGCGCGGGGCGGCGTGGGCGGTGGACGGGTTGGAAGCGGGTCACGGGCGGCTCCGGAAGCACGAAGTCGGGATCGGATCAGGTCGCCGTACTCGGCGATTTCCCAGGGGTCGATCCGCTGTTGGAACGTGGGGGCGTCGTAGTCCGGCACCGCGGCGCGGCAGCGCCGCAGTTCGGAACGTTTCACCAGCAGGAACAGGTCGACGAACGGGTCCCCAAGGATCGCCCGCAGCGCGGCGTCGGCGTTCAGGGCGTCGAGCGCGGCGTCGAGCGAGCGCGGCAGCGGCGGGTGGGCCGGGTCGGTGGTGATGTCACCGACGGCGGGCGGTGGCGGAACCATTTCCCGCCGCAGCCCGTCTAATCCGGCGGCGAGGAGCCCGGCGGCGACGACGTAGGGGTCGGCCGCGGCGCCGCCGACCCGGGTTTCGAGCCGGGTCGCCGCGCCGGTGGCGAGGGGAACGCGGATCGCCGCCTGGCGGTTGTCCAGGCCCCAGCAGGCGTTGGTTGGGGCAAAGATGTGGGGTCGGTAGCGTTTGTAGCAGTTGACGGTCGGGGAGAGCAGGGCGGTCAGCGCGGAGGCGTGGGCGAGTTGGCCCGCGAGGACGCGTCTCCCAGATTCGGAAACGGGGTGGTCGGTGCCGGGCGACGGAGCGAACAGGTTCTCCCCGGTGGCGGCATCGAGCAGGCTCTGGTGGACGTGGCCGCCGCTGCCGGCTTCGTCCGCGAACCGCTTGGTCATAAAGCTGGCGTGGTAGCCGAGGCGGGCGGCGACCTCCTTGACCGCGCCCTTGAACGCGAACGCCTGGTCGGGCGCCTCCAGCCCGACGGCGGCATCGAACGGGGTTTCGAGCTGGCCCGGCGCGTTCTCGGCGAAGAAGCCAAGGGGGGTGATGCCGAGCGCGGCCAGCGCCGCGAACAGCCCTTCGGTGAACGCCTGGTCGAACAGGTTGCGCAGGGTGGCGGCGAGCTGGCGGTCGGCGAAGACCGGCGACCGGTCGGCGGTATCGCGGGCGAGGAAGAACTCGTACTCGAATCCCAGCTTCGGCGTCGCCCCGAGTGCCGCGAACTCGGCCAGGAGACGCTTGACCACCGACCGCGGCGCGGCCGGAACCGGGGCGCCGTCGGGAAGATGCAGATCGCAGACCACGCGCGCGGAGGCGGGGGCTTGGGCGGGGTCGAGCACGGCCAGCGTCGATAGGTCCGGTCGCAGCAGGTAGTCGGGCAAGAACGGGCGCCCGCCGGAAAAATGGTTGGCCGGCACGTCGTCGCCGCGGGCGTCGGAGTGGAGCAGACCGCCGTAGACGGCGGTGCCGTCCCGGACGATCTTCGGCAGCAGCGACAGCGGGACGACCTTGGAGCGGGAGATGCCGTGCAGATCGGCGGTTTCCAGCCGGACCAGGCGGACACCGGCGGCACCGAGGATCCTGGTCACCGCCTCCGGGGAGATGGGCGTCGTCATGAGCGGCATGGTAGCGCACCGGCGGTTGGGGCGCCGCGGCCGGGTCGAGGGCTTGCCTCCGCGAGAGGACATCGCTCCCGACCCCACAACGACCGCTCGGCTGTTCCCGGCGGGCAAATCAAAGCCGGGGCGAACGGATCGCCCCGGCTTCCGAATGGCTTGGATTGTCGGCCGCTTAGCGGCTTTGGCGATGGGGCAGCGTCCAATTCATGGTCGTTCTCCTCGGTAAGGAAATCGCGCGGGTGGCCGGGCGGGGTCTAGGTCCAGGGCGAGAGCCGCCCGACCACCAGCGACCAGGCGACGACGGCCAGCAGCACGAACAGCAGCGCCAACCCGACTTGCAGGACCACTTCGCCCGTTTCCTCCATCGTCGTTTGAGCCTTGGTAGGACAGCACGGTAGGTTCATCATCGCCGTTGTCTCCCTTAGCCGAGGTTCCGGGTTCCTGTCGCCGGGTGGAGCATTTCCCTTTCCCGACGCTGCCATGATGCCAGGCCGTTGTCGAGGGATCTATCGGGCGAACAACGTATTTCGGGCGCCGATGAGGTGCGCCGGTCACTACGTAGAACGACGTAGGCACGGAGGTGTGAGACCCAGAACGGCGGCAAACGCTCAATACCCGACCGCCGATCCGTCGGCTCGCGGGTCCGCGCCGCCGAGGAGGACGCCGCGGGCCGAATCGCGCAGGATCACCTGAGCGTGACCGAAGTGGGGGTTCCGGGCCGGGACCTGCCGGACCGTGTGGTTGCGGGCGGCGAGACCGGCGACGGTTCCGGCCGGGAACCCGGCTTCGAGGGACACCAGCGTCGGCGGATCGGTCGCCAGCCCGCCGGCCAGCCAGCGCGGGGCGTCCACCGCCTGCTGGGGGTGCAGCCCGTGGTCGGCGATGGCGGCGATCAGTTGGAGGTGGACCTGGGCCTGGGCGTCTCCCCCCTGGGTGCCGAGCGGGCCGAGCAGGGCGCCGTCCCGCAGCAGCATCGCGGGCATTAGGGTGTGCATCGGGCGCTTGCCGGGTTCGAGGCGGTTCGGGTGGTCGGCGGCGAGGGAGAAGGAGGTGCCACGGTTCTGGAGCACGATCCCGGTGCCGTCGGCCACCACGCCGGAACCGAAGGCCTGGAACAGGCTCTGGATCAACGAGGCGGCGTTGCCGTCGCGGTCGACCGCGCAGAGATAGACCGTGTCGCCCGCCAGGGAGGGTGCGCCGGCGGCGGCGCGGCCGGGATCGTAGGCGCGCCAGAGGTCGGCCGCGTACGTTTTGGAGACCAGACGGGCGGGGTCCTGCGGCACGAAGGCGGGGTCGGCCAGCGTTCGGTCGCGCACGGCGAAGGCGAGCTTCTTGGCTTCGATCTGGGCGTGGAGACCGTCGGTCGATCCCCACGGTGCCGGACGTTCGCGTTCGATCAGGTTGAGGGCGAGCAGCGCCGTCAGTCCCTGCGAGTTGGGCGGAAAGCCGAGGACGGTCAGCCCGCGGTAGGTGGCGGCGATCGGGTCAACCCATTCGCCGCGGTGGGCGGTCAGATCCCCGGCGGCGAGGGCGCCGCCCAACCGCTCGGACGTGGCGCCGATCGCTTCGGCCAGGGCGCCGTCGTAGAACGCGGCGCGGCCTTCCCGGGCGATGAGATCCAACGACGCGGCCAGGTCCGGCAGCGGAAGCAGGCTGTCGGGGCTGGGAACGACGCCGGCGGGGAGAAAGATCGCCTGCAGCGCCGGGTTGTCGACCAGCGTCGGCGGCATCGCGGCGATCGCGGCCGAGAGGCGCGGCGAGACCGGGAAGCCGTCCCGGGCCAGGGCGATCGCGGGGCGAAGCGCGCGATCGAGGCCGAGGCGTCCGAAGCGGTCGAGGGCGGCGTCCCAGGCGTCGACCGTGCCCGGCACCGTGACGGTGGCGATGCCCTGGCGCGGCATCCGGCCGCCGTGCGTCGCGCCCAGCGCGTCGCGGTCGGCGGCGAGGGGGGCGCGGCCGGAGCCGTTGTAGGCGTGGGTTTGGCCCGTGGCCGCCTCGTGGTAGAGGAGGAAGCAATCGCCGCCGATCGCGGTCTGATCGGGGTAGACCACCGTCAGCACCGCGTTGGCGGCGACGGCGGCGTCCATCGCGGTGCCGCCCTCGCGCAACACGGCCAGTCCGGCCTCCGCGGCCAGCGGGTGAGGCGCCGCGACCATTGCCCGCTCCGCGATCGCCGATGGTCGTGCGGTGTCCATGGCGGTGTTCCCCCTATCCCCCCGGCCCCCCTTGCCCCCTCGCCTGGGGGCAAGGGGGGGAGCGACAAGGTAGTCCTGCTCGGGCCACTCGGTTGCGGACGTCCCCCTTCCCCCCGGCGACCGGGGGAAGGTGGGTTGGGGGGATAGGGGGATAACCCCCGGCCCCTCGTCCCGGCGCTAGGGTATCGCCTCGGAACCGGGAGCGCGCGCCGTCACGCGGCGGGGCCGGTGGTGTAGCCTTCGGGTCTACCGGATCAGGAAGCCGGTGCCGTCGCCAGAGGAGGTCGGTTCATGCTCGCGCGTCGCGCGCTCGCCACGTTGGCGCTCTCTGTTCCGTTGCTGTTCGCCCCGCTGCCGACCGTCGCCGGCCAGGCCGGGGACGCCACGCCCACCGCCGGCGGGGACCGCGCCGATTTGGCGGCGATGACCCTCGATTCCGAGGATTTGCCGGAAGACTACTTCCTACGCGGCGAACGGTACATCACCGGCGAGAACCTGGTCGCGGGGTTGGACCTGGAGGACGCCACCGCCGAGGCCCTGACCGAAAGCGGCCTGACCTGGTTCTACGAGAGCACCTACACCACCGCCGACGGGGCGGGGCAGATCCGCTCCTACGTCTCGGAATACCCCGACGAGGCGGGCGCGGAGGCCGGGTTTGGCGTCCTTGAGGACGAGGAAGCCCTGGTCGGCGAGGGCGGCGACCTGGAAGACCAGGACGGCCCGGCGGTTGGCGAGGATCCGAAGGAGATCACCGTCGGGTCCCTGCCGCCAAACGCCGACGCCGATGACGATGCCCCGGCGCTGCGCTCCGTGGACGCGACCTTCCGCGTCGGCACCTTGATCGTCGGCGTCGCGGTCGAAACCCGCGACGACGCGGAGCCGGATCAGGCGCTGGCCGAGGAATTGGCCGACGTGCTGGCGACCCGGGTCGAGGACGTGCTGGCGGGCCAAGCCCCGGCAACGGCCGACCCGGCGGTGCGGGAAGCGCTGTTGCAATTGGACGCGGGCCTGAGCGTGCAAGAAGGGTACTTGACGGCGACCGACGTGCTCGGCCCGGTCGACCCGGCCGACACCCCGTACGCCGAGTACGACGCCGGGTACGCCCTAACGCTGGCGATAGGCGACGGTGGAACCACCCTGCCGTACGTCAGCCTGGCCGTCTCGTCCTTCTCGTCCGAGGACGGCCCGCTGGCGGTGCTTGGGGACGCCGACAATCTGCAACCGGCATTCACCAACATCGAGCGGGTGGACGACGTCCTGGTCGAGGGCGCGGACGCCGCGGTCGGCTACCGCTTCGCCTCGACGACGGGCGGCCGGTCGGAGAACGACAGTTTCCGGATCCTGATCATCGTCGGCGACCGGCTGGCGACCGTTGACGTCCAGGGCGCGACCTCGGCAGAGGTCGCCGAGGCGGCGGCGTTGGACCTGGCCGGGCAGCAGGCCGAGTGCCTCCAAAGCGACGATCCGTGCGGGGCGGGGACGATCCCGGTCGATCTCGAGACGGCGCCGTCGGCGACGCCGGAGGCGGAAGTGCTGTAGCGCGAGGGAATTCCCTTGATCCGTCCCCCCTCTTCCGAATCGCGGGGGAGGGGGGATTTTTGTTCCTTGCGCTTGGGCCCTACACCAAATACACCGCTTCCTGCGGGTCCACGAGGAACTCGCACCCCGTCTCCGTGACGACGACGTTCTCTTCCAGCCCGATCGGGCCGACGCACGGTTCGAGGGTGAACACCATGCCCGCCTCGACGAGACCGCCGGAGCGGGCGCCGTAGCGGGCGTTGTCCGGGCCGAGCAGGAGACCGCCGTCGTGGGCGAGGCGGCCGAGCTGGTGGCCGAGGGCGTGGGTGAAGGTGTAGCCGCGAGCGGCGAGCGGGTCGCGGGCGGCGGCGTCGACCACCTGGCCGGTGACGCCCGGGCGAAGGGTTTCGGCGGCGAGGCGGATCCCGTCGTGGACGGTGTCGAAGGCGCGGACGAAGTCGGCCGGGGGCGCCGTCTCACCCGGCCGGAGCAGGTACCAGGTGCGCTGGAGGTCGGAGCAGTAGCCTTCGGAGCGGACGCCGAAGTCGACCCGGAGGCCGTCGCCGCGTTCGATCCGGGTCGTGCCGGGGGCGTGGTGGCCGCCGGCGGAGCGGGAGGAAAAGACCGACGGGCAGTAAGCGGCTTCCCAGGCGGGCCCGACCTCGTAGGTCTGCATCCGCTCCCGGAAGATCTCCGCGATCTCGGTCTCGGTCAGGCCCGGTTTGAGCATCCCGGTGATGTCTTCGAAGATGCGCTGGGTGATCTCGCCGGCGCGGCGCAACCGCTCCAACTCGGCCGGGGTTTTCGTGGCGCGGACAGCGGCGGCGACCGGTTCGGCGGTGGTCAGGGCTTCGGCGAGGCCAATCGGTTCCAGGGCGTCGATCAGGGCGAGGAACAGGCCGTGTGTCAGGCCGTCCGTCCCGTGGTCGTGCTCGGAAAAATTGATCCCGATCCGCGCCGGTTTGCGCTCGTTGAGAATCTCCCGCAGCGGCCCTTGCCAGTCCAGTGAGTATGGAAGCACGGTCTCGAAGTGGTCCTCGACTTGGCCCACGTCGTAGTCGGCGACGATGGCGACGGTGGGGCCGTCGGCGAAGAGCATCAAGGCGGCGGTGCCGACCAGCTCTTCGCCGCCCATCACGTACGGCAGGAGCAGGTCGCTGCCCTCGCGGGAGAAGGTGAGCCAGCAGTCGAGGCCGTGCGCCGGAAGCAGCGCGGTCGCCTGGGCATGCTTTTCCGCCACCAGGGCGCGGCGGAGGGTCTGTTCCTCGGTCGGACGACGGTCCACGATGGCGCTCCCTCACGTCCGCGTTGGCGACGCGGTGACGAATCCGACGCCGGGCGACCCGGCCGCCTGGGGGCCTAAACCATAGGCCGACCGAACGAATCCGCGTGAACGAGGCTGGCGAGGCGGTGTGGGTGCCTGCCCGTGCGCCCCACAATCGTCCTATCGCCTACCGCCGCCGTCCCCGCCGGTCGGTCCGCCGGGGCGGGTTGACGACCGGGAGCTGCGTGGTTTCGGCTTCGGCGCGATCGGCGCGATCGGCGCGGTCGGCGCGGTCGACGCGATCGGCGCGGTCGCCGCGTGCGGCGCGGGGGTGCTCGGGGTCGATCCGGTCTTGGGGCGAAGACCCAGCGGCGACGTTGGCGAGGAGGACGTCGTTGTACAGGACGGCGGCGATCACGGCACCGACGGCCGGGCCGAGCCACCAGATCCAGTGGTCGGCGAAGCTCTGCTGGACCAGGGCCGGGCCGAAGGCGCGGGCCGGGTTCATCACCGCGCCGCTGACGGCGCCGCCGGCCAGGATGTCGAGGCTGATGGTCAGGCCGATCGCCAGACCGGAGATGGCGCGTCCGGTGCGGTGGTCGATCGCGACGCCGAAGATCACCAACATCAGGAAGAACGTCAGCACGATCTCCATCACCAGGGCGTTGCCGGCCGTGTGGTTGAGACCGACGACCGGCACGCCGAGGTCGACCCGGTTGCGCTCGATGTCGCGGTAGACCAACGTTAAGGCGCCGGCCCCGGCCAGGCCACCGGCGAGCTGGGCGACCACGTAGAGGATGGCGCGGTCGAGTGGCAGGCGACGGGCGATCAGCAGGCCGAGGGTGACGGCGGGGTTGAAGGCGCCGCCGGAGATGTGGCCGGTGGCGGCGACCAGGAGGCCGATCGCCAGGCCGTGGGCGAGGGCGATCGCGACCAGGTTTTCCCCCCCGGTCTGGATCACGCTGCCGACCCCGGCGAAGACCAGGACGAACGGGCCCAGGAACTCGACGATCGCCAGCTTCAGGTACTCCGGATCCCGTTGGGTGGACGCGGATCGCGCCCGCGCCCCGCCGCGCGCCGTGGCCATGCGTTTCCTCCTCGCCGTGCCGCCCTTTACCGATCCCACGGGGCGAGTGTATGGGGTGGGGGGAGGCGGCGCAAGACGACGTCGGGGGGTCGGGGAGGCGGGACGCGAGATGGGCGACAGCAGGCTCACCACGGGGGCAACGGACGACCCATCCGATACCTTGTCCGTCCCGTGCGGCTTCCGGATTCCCAGACCCCCGGCCTCCCTCCCTATGGCCCGTCCTCCTCGATGTCCTCGATGACGATCTCGACGTCGTCCTCGCCGTCGTCGCGGTCGGGATTGGCGGCGGGGCGGTCGGAGGCGCGGACGGGGGCGGAGCCGCTCCCGGTGACACGGAAGACGAGGGAGTTGAGGAAGACCGGGGCGTCGTCGTCGGGGCCGTCGGCGACCGAGACGTAGACGGCGTAGTCCCCGGTCGGCAGGGAACCGTTCAGCGCCAAGGGCAGCGCGACCCAGGCCGGGACGGGGTCGGTGATGTCGACGGCGGAGGCGCCGATGTCCACGCGGTCGGCGTTGCGCCAGACGGCGCGGACCTGTTGGCCGGGTCGGAGGTGGCTCAGTTTGGCGCCGGCGTAGACCGTGCCCGCGTCGGCGGGAACGGCGTCGTACTCGCCGTCGGGGCCGCCGGAGTCGACGCGGAGGGAAAGGGCGAGGGCTTCGAGACCGGTCGCGGCGGGCGCGGTTGGCTGGGGGCTGACCGCCGGGGAGGCGTATTGGGAGGCGATCCGGGTCGCCTGCTGGGCCGGCAGCTCGGCGCCGCGGGTGGCGGCGCGGCTCTGGCCGCGCCGGGCGTCGTCGGCCTCGCCGGTGGCGCAGGCGGCAAGGGCCGCCAGCAGCGTCGCGGCGAGCAGGACACGACCGACCCCGCCCGCCCAACTCCGGGGTTCAGTCGGCGCGCGCGGGATCGGGTTGGGGTGGGGGCGGCCGGTACGGGCCGAACGCATCCTGGTACTCCTCGCCCACCTCGATCGAGGACTGGTGGACGTAGATCCGGGTCGTGGCCGGGGAGGCGTGCCCGAGCAGGGTCTGCACGGTCGATTCGCGGACCCGGCGGCGGACCAGCTCGGTCGCCAGACCGTGGCGGAACGAGTGGGGCGTGACCTCGCTCTCGATCCCGCACCGTTCGCAGAGCTGGCTGATGATCAGCTCGACCGTGCGCGGGCTGATCGCGCGGCCGACCTCGCCCAGTTTATCGCGCCCGCTGAAGGCGGGTAGGGCGGCGGCGCCGCGCACCGGGTCGCCGCGAGCCGCCCAATAGGCGGTCAGGGCGGCGCCGGTCTCGTGGTCGAAGTGGACCGTCCGGCTCTTGCCGCCTTTGGCGCGGTAGATCCCGGCGGTGCCGTTGACCAGGTCCACGTCGCGGCGGCGTAGGGCGACCAGCTCCGAGACCCGAACGCCGGTGCGGTAGAGGACCAAGACGATCGCCCGCACCTTCAGCCGGCGGAGTTCGGATTCTGGTCGCTCCTGAGGACGGTCCTCGCGGACGTGGGCGACCAACCGCTCGAGGTCCGCCAGCTTGACGTCCGGCGGCGGCGGGGTGAAGCGGGGCATCATCGCGGCGAGGCGGACCCGCAGCTTGTCCGTGCCGAGGGCGGGGTGGATGTCGTAGGCGGCGAGGTACGCGCAGAACTTGCGCACCGCGGCCAGGTTGTTCTGGGCGGTGCGCATCCGCGACACCTCCTCCGGCGTCCGCACGTCCGGCGGCACCAGCAGGGCGGCGAAGGCGGTGACGTGTTCCGGTTGGAGGACGGTGGCCGGGGCGGCATCGGCGTCGATGCCCTCGTGCTGAGCGAGGTGGCGGAAAAACTTGGCGACGCCGTGGCGGTACGTCTTGCGCGACCGGGGGGCGAGCCGGAGGTCGCCGAAAAACATCTCGGCGGCGGCGCCGAGGGTCAGGGGGACGGCGTCGGCCGGCGCGGCGACCGGCTCGGTTTCCGCGATCGGGTCGCGGTCTTGGCGGTCCATCGGCTCTCCCGCACGGTCATCTCTATGTACGTACATCTCCTTCGTCTAGCATAGCGGATAACGTACACCGTGTCGAATGCCGTCGCGGAGCCATTCTGGCGAGGCCGGGCGTGATCGTGCCAGGGGACCAATCGGGTCCCAGCGGGGGGGGCCGGCACCAGAGACCGCTGTTGCCGGCGGCGTGTGGTGGCCGTTTCCGGACACGGCGGTACCTTGGGTGATCATCTGCGCCGAAAGCAGAAGCCGATTGCCCCCGCGTTAGGAAGCGCACGCTCCCCGGGGACGATGGTTCGCGCCCGCTAGTTCGCCGGGATGGCAACCGGGGGACCGAGCACCGTGACCCCGTAGCGACGTCCGATCTCGGCGATGGCGTCCGGGTCGGGTGGCCCTTCGAGGGAGGCGAAGTACGTCGACTGGTCGGCGAACATCCCTTCTAACCCTGCCGGGACCACCATCCCTACGACGTGGACGGGATCCGGCTTCAGGTTGGCGAAGGTGTGGGGAACGCCCCGAGGCAGCCAGGCGACGCCGCCGGCCGGGACGTCGAACCGCTCGTCGCCGAGGACGACCGTAAGCACGCCGGAGATCACGTAGCTCGCCTCGTCCTCGTGGGCGTGGACGTGCAAGGAAGGACCCGCCGTCATCGCCGGCATGCGAGCCTCGCCGATCACCAGCAGTCCGCCGGTGTCCGCGCCGACGACCCGCGTCCGCCACGGGCCTCCGCTCGGGCCCCGCGACTCCGCTGGTCCCAGGACGAATGGATCGGTGCTCGGCGCCACGCCGTGGTCCACGCCCACCTCCTATTGTTGATAGCCATTATAGGGTCAGACCATCGGGCGACCGCGCGTCCGTTTCGCATCGGAGAACGGCGTGCGTCGGTCGAGCATGCTGCGGCGGAGCGACGTGGCCCGGTGGCGCGGCGCGCGTTGGGGCCGAGCGGCACCGCGCCGCCATCCGACGGCGCGGCTCGACGCCCCGGCAGAACGGTCGCCGCGCCCGTTTCGGGGTACCGGGTGAGTGCGTCCCCTCTCACCCTGGGGCTGAAACGGGTCGCGCGACGTCCGCTGCCGCGGGGAGGGGACGGGTTTCCGCCCTACGTCGACGGACATGGACCGGTGTTCGCCGGGAGGACGTACCGGGCGACGAGGCCAAGCACGTCGCGGTGGAACTCGCCGTTGGAGACGACGCGGGCGACGCCGGCCGCCTTGGCGGCGCGGAACCCGGCGATGTCCTTGTGAGGGCCGAAGACCAGGATCGGAGTCGCCGCGCCAAGGTCGGCGGTGAAGTCCGCGACGGCGGCCCAGTCTGGCCCGGCGCCGAGGTCGACGATGCCGAGGCGAGGCGGGGCCGGCGCACGGAGGTGGGTCAGGAAGGCGGCGGTATGCGGAGCAAAGGCCACCCGGTACCCGGCGTCGCGCAGCGTGTTGCCGAGGCGGACGCCGAAGAAGAGGTCGCGGTTGAGGATGACCAGGTCGGGCGCCGGTCCGGCGGGATCGGAGCGGTTGTGCGGCGGCGGCGGCGCGTTCATGGAAACGGCCCTCCAGGGATTGGCTGCCCGACCCAACGCGGGCGGGGTTGTCTTGGCCGCCTGGCGGTTCCGGCCGGACGATGATGCACGAACGCCAGGGAGATTGACAGTTTTGTGACACATTGGACGGAGATGTGCCGCAGGCTAGGGGTATCGTGGGCAACGATGTGGGAGCCGTACCCCACGCCGGGCCAGACCGATTGGGCGCAACGGCCCCCGAACATTGTTCGGGGAACCCCTTGACAGGGCACCGGTCGGCCGCTACGATAACGACGTTCGGAAAACTTGAACAGCGTTCGATTTCGTGAACGACGGTCGTCACCGGGTCGCGCGGCCCGCCACCGACCACCGTTCTCCGGCACCGGGCGTCGACACCCGTTCTCCCATGAAGGAGTCTCCGCGATGGCCAGCGATTTCTCGACCGCCGGGTTGGCCCGGTCCAGCGCGCGCCGCCCCTGGTGGACCGTGGGGGCCTGGGTCGCCCTCCTCGTCGTCGCCGTCGGCCTGATGGCCGGTCTGGGCATGAAAACCACCTCCGAGGTCGATTTCACCAACGACCCGGAGGCCAAGCACGGCCTCGAACTGATCGAGGCCGCTGGGTTGTCCTCCGGCGAGCCGACCAACGAGACCGTGATCGTTCGCCACGAAGGATCGACCGTCGACGACCCGGCGTTCAAGGCCCGCGTTGAGCAGGTCACCGCCGCCCTCCGCGGCATGGACGGGGTCGTCGATCCCGCCTCCGTCACCAACTTCTACGAGTTGAGCGCCGACGCGGCGACCGCTGGCGGGGCCGCCGGCTTGGTCTCGCCGAACCGGCAGACCACGCTGATCCCGGTCACCCTGTCGGGAACGCTCGACGACGCGGCGACCAACGCCCATCAGTACCTCGCCGACCTCGAAACGCAGGCCGGGGACGGATTCGAGGTTCTTTCGGTCGGGTTCGTCAGCATCGGCGAAGAGAACAACGTGATCGCCGAGGAGGATCTCCTCCAGGGCGAGGCGTTCGGCATCGGCGCCGCGTTGGTGATCCTGATCATCGTCTTCGGGGCGCTGGTCGCGGCCGGGGTGCCGCTGATCCTCGCGATCGTCTCGATCATGATTTCGTTCGGCATCACCGCGGTGCTGGGGCAGGTCCTGGACCTGAGCTTCTTCATCACCAACATGATCACGATGATCGGCCTCGCGGTCGGCATCGACTACGCCCTGTTCGTGGTCGAGCGGTACCGCGAAGAGCGCCGCCGCGGGCGGACCAAGGCCGAGGCGATCGGCGTCGCCGGCGGCACCGCATCGAAGGCCGTCGCCTTCTCCGGCGGCACCGTGGTCCTGGCGCTGGCCGGCATGCTGCTGATTCCGGCGACCATCTTCCAAGCCCTCGCCATCGGCGCCATCATCGTGGTCGTGGTCGCCGTCTTCGCCGCCCTGACCTTGATCCCGGCCGTGCTCTCGCTGCTCGGCGACAAGATCGACTGGCCGCGCCGGCGCGACTACGACGCCTACGCCCTGGCCCACGCCAACGAGGATCCGCACAACCTGGACGCGGTCCATCGCGGGTTCTGGGGCCGGATCACCAAGACCGTGATGGCCCGCCCGATCGTCAGCGTCGTCGCCGCCGTCGCCCTCCTCGTGCTGGCCGCGGTCCCCTACTTCGACATCAACCGCGGTTTTGCGGGCGTCGAGGCGATGCCGGCCGACAGCAGCGCCCGCCACGGCTTCGAGATCCTGAACGAGGAGTTCTCGGCCGGGCGCCTGGCCCCGGTCCAGTTCGCGATCGAGGGCAGCCGCGACGCCGCCCAAACTGGGATCGAGAACCTGCGCGCAGCGCTGGCCGCCGAGACGGTCGAGGACGGCGACGGCACCAAGCCCGCCTTCCTGCCGATCCCGGACGGCGAGTGGGCGAGCTGGAACGCCGACGGCACCGTCGCCCTGCTCGAAGCGACCCTGACCGTACCCAGCAACGAGGCCCGCGCCTACGCCGAGATCGAGCACCTGCGCGACGAGATCGTGCCGGCGGCCTTCGCCGGGTCGTCCGCCCAGGTCTTCGTCACCGGCGAGACCGCCTTCAACCAAGACTTCTTCGACATGGTCCAGCGCTACACGCCGATCGTGCTCGCGTTCGTCCTCGGTCTCAGCTTCGTGCTCCTGCTGCTGGCCTTCCGCTCGGTCGTCGTCTCGGCGAAGGCGATCGTGATGAACCTGCTCTCGGTCGGCGCGGCCTACGGGTTGCTGGTGCTGGTCTTCCAGAAGGGCGTCGGGGCCGACCTGTTCGGCTTCCAGCAGACCCCGACGATCGAGGCCTGGCTGCCGATCTTCCTCTTCTGCGTCCTCTTCGGCCTGAGCATGGACTACCACGTCTTCCTGCTCAGCCGGATCCGCGAGCACTACGACGCGACGGGGCGCAACACCGAATCCGTCGCGGTCGGACTCCATTCCACCGCCAAGATCATCACCGGCGCCGCGCTGATCATGGTCGCCGTCTTCGGCGGGTTCGCCGCCGGTCGCCTGGTGATGCTGCAGCAGATGGGCTTCGGCCTCGGCGTCGCCGTCCTGCTCGACGCCACCATCGTCCGCTCGATCCTGGTCCCCTCGGCGATGGCCCTCCTCGGCGACCGCAACTGGTACCTGCCGAAGTGGTTGACCTGGCTGCCGGACCTGCGGGTCGAGGGTGCGCCGCTGCCGGCCCCGAAGCTGGCCCCGGTCTCCTCCCCGACGCCGATGCCGGAAGGCGCGGCGGACTAACCCGATCCGGCGCCGACCAATCGAACGCCCTCCCCCGAATCCGGGGGAGGGCGTTCCTGTTGGATCGGGCGACGGCGCAGAACCGGACGACCCGCGCGACGGGGAGAGGTAGATCAACCAGGGGCGCGACGGCCGGGGCCCGGCGCTCCGGTTATCCCCCGTCCGCCGCGACCACCCGACTCCCGATCGTCGTTTCGATCAACCCCAGCATCCGCGCCGCGATCGCGTCCCAATCGTGCTCGGCGAGCAGCAGACGGGCGGCGGCCAGACGACGGTCCCGGTCCGCCTGGGTTTCGGTGAGCGCGGCGTCGACGGCGGAGACGAAGGCGGCGGGACTCTCGGCGACGGCGACCACCGCGCCGTAGAGGGAGACCACGTCCGCGATCGGCGTCGAGACGATCGGTTTCTCGCCGGCCAGGTACTCCAGCGTCTTAGTCGGGGAGATAAAGCGGGTGGCTTCGTTGCGGGCGAAGGGCATCAGGGCGACGTCGAAGGCGGCGAGAAAGGCGGGCAAATCGGCATACGCCTGCTGGCCAAGGTAGGCGATGTTCGGGCGCTGGGGCAGGGTGGCGGGGTCGATCTTGACGACCGGGCCAACCAAGGCCAGGGTCCAATCGGGCCGGGCATCGGCGACGGCGGCCAGGAGGTCGAGGTCGAGCCGCTCATCGATCACTCCGTAGAAGCCGAGGATCGGGCGCGGCGCGGTGGCCAAGGCGGCAGGGACCTCCGTGGAACTGTCGGCGGCCCGGGCGAAATGGGCGGCTTCGACACCGGAGGGGAAGCAATGGACGGCGGGGTGGCGATGCCGGCGGGCCTCGTACAAGCTGGGACCGCCGGCGAAGACGAGGTCGGCCCGGTCCATCAGCGCCGCTTCCTGGGCGCGCAGCTTCGGCGGGGCGCCGTGGAACTGGGCCAGTTCGTCCATCGCGTCGAAGACGACCAGGGCGTCGCCCAACGCCGCCGGTTCGGCGCCGAGGGCCATCGGGGTGTAGTACCAGACGACGCTGTGCGCGGCGGAGTTCGCGGTTAGCCCAACCTCGGCCAGGAACGGGTCGAGCAGGGCGCGGACGACCGGATTGGTCCGCTCGTTGAACCCCCCCGGAGGGGCCGGTTCCTGCTCCAGTTCCGGGGTGAGGACGGTGACGGCGTCGTGGCGCGCGGCGCGGAGGGCGGGGCCGGTGCCCGGGGGACGAACGAACTCGGGCTCCTCGACGACCGAGACCGGCATCCGGCGCGCGAACCGCGACAGGAGGTGCTGGGGGCGTTGCCAGACAAATCCCCACCGGAGGTGGGAGAAGCAGACCAAGGCGGGCGTTTCGGTAACCGGCGGCAACGGGTGGTCCTTCCAGCGGACGAGGGGACCGGCATCACGCCGGAAGGCGGCGATCGCGCGGTCGGACGCTCGGCAACGGATCGATTCCTGGGATGGCAGGATGCAACTCCCGTGCCAGTTGGCAATGGCGGGGTGCTAGAATCGGCCGCCGGTCCGGGCGAGGCGGCGAACGGTCGGAGGGTCGGGGTGGCGGCGAACGGGACCGGGGGGTGGCCGGACGCGATTGTGGTCGGCGGCGGGGTCGTCGGCTGCTCGATCGCCTACCGTCTGGCGGCGCGCGGCAAGCGGGTGCTGCTCTTGGAGCGGCGCGGGCTGGCGTCCGGTGCCTCCGGACGCAACGGCGGCATGACCGGCGCCGGCTCGGCGATGCACTCCGCCGCCGGCCGGGCAGTCTACGCCCTGACCGCGGCCAACCTCTCGCTGCTGCCGGGGTTGGCGGAAGAGTTGGACGCCGACTTCGCCCTCCGCCTGCCGGGAACGCTCGACGTGGCGACCACGGAGGCGCAGTGGGCCCACCTGGCCGAGAGCGCGGCCGAGCAGCGCGCCGCCGGTCTCGACGTCCGGCTGCTGGACCGCGACGAGGCCCGCGCCGCGATGCCGGCCTTGTCCCCGGCCATCCTCGGGGCGTCGTTCGCCGGCGGGCGGGGCCACCTCTGGCCGTTCGCGCTGGTCCACGGGTTCGCGGACGCGGCCCGCCGGTTGGGCGTCGAGATCCGGGCCGGGGTCGAAGTCGAGCGATTGTCGCGGGTCGGGGACCGGGTGACCGGCGTGGTCGCCGGTGGGCAGCGGATCGAAGCCGACGACGTGGTCTTGGCGACCAACGCCTACACGCCCCACCTCCTGCCGGAACTTCCGCCCGGGGCGATCGTCCCCGCGCGGGGCCAGATCCTGGTCACGAGCGCGGTACCGCCGCTGTTGCCGCACCCGTTCGGCACCAACTTCGACAAGGAGTACGGGCGCCAAACCCCGGACGGCAAGATCCTCTGCGGCGGTTTCCGCCGCCTGGACGACGACGAGGGCCTCGGCCACGAGGAGGAGCGGGTGACGCCGGCGGTGCTGGCCGGGATCGCCGGCTGCCTGGCCGGATTGTTCCCGGTCCTGCGCGACCGGGTCCGGGTGGTCCGGGCGTGGGCAGGGATCATGGGCTTCACCGCCGATGGGCTGCCGCTGATCGGGGCATTCCCCGGAACGCCGGGCTTGACCGTGGCCGCCGGCTTCAACGGCGGCGGCTTCTCCTGGGCCGCGATCGTCGGCCAAGTGGTCGCGGACCTTGTATCCGGGCGCGACCCGGGGTTCGACCTGGCGCCGTTCGACCCTGGTCGGTTCTCCGCGGGGAGAACCGCGTGGACCAACCCGTTCACGGCGGGCGAGCGCGCTCGGGTGGTCGGCGCACCGGCCCTGGCGGGGCCGTCCTGACTCCGGGGTTCGGGGTTGGCCGGATCTCCCCCGGTCCTTTCCGCGGAGACCGTGCTGGCGCGATCTCCCGGCATCGTCCCGGGCGCCGCGTGCCGGCGCAACGCGGCCGCCCCCATCGGGGCGATCCGGACGTCGGAAGGTCCCGGCCGCCATCATCCGCGCCAGCGCAATCCGCCCCCGGCCGGGGCGAGCCGGAACGTGGGTTCCGGCTCGCCCCCCACGGCGCTACCCCGCGCTCACGCGGGTGCCGTCGACGTTGAGCCTGCAGGTGCATCCCGGCGGGCATACGTATCCGAAGACCCGGGAGAAGGTGCCGCTGCAGGTTCCCGGCACGGGAGGTTCTACGCGGGTGCCGCCGTAGACGCCGCTGCAGCGGCTCCCCTCCGCGCATCCGAGCCCGGCGGGCGGGGAGCAGTAGCCGCCGCAGATGACCGACGGCGCGCCGCCGGGTTCCCCCGCGCAGCACCGGGTCGCCGGGTCGCACTAACCGCTGGCGCAGTGGTCGGTGCGGACGCAGGTCGCGCCAGCGGGCCGGGCCCTCGCCTCGGTCCGCCCGGCGCCGACGAGCGCCGCCGCGCCGCCACCGATCCCACCGAGCAGGCCCGTGAGCCGCCGGCGCCGGGAGGTCCACCCGCCAGCGCCCGCGTCAGGTCGTGAAGCGTTGCCCGTCCTTGCCGTGCCTCCTCCTCGTGTCCCGCCGCGCCCCGACCCCACCGACGATCCGGTGGCCGTGGGGGGGCGCTACCAATCGCCACCCGGCGCCACGCGCCGTGTCAAACGCCCTGCCGCTTGGAGACCGCCGGCACGCGGCCGAGGACCGCGACGTGCGGCAGGTCCGGCAGGCCGCGGGCGGCGGCGACCCACGCCGCCCGCCGGTCCAAGCCCAGCGGGGATGGCTGCGGCTGCTCCGCTCCCGGCTGCGGCCACGCCGTCCGCGCCAACCTGGCCCGCGCCGCGCGAACCGCGTCCTGGCACCGTCGATTGGTATCGACTTCTTGGAAATTCAGGTTCGCGACCATCGCTGCGGTCCTCCGTTGCCCCGCGGCTTGGCAGCCCCGCCCGCCGCCCTCGCTCGCTCGTCGGTCATCACCATCCGCCAAGGGTGGCAACACGCCCTACGGCGTTCCGGGAGCGGCGGGGACGATTACGCCAGCCCCGGCCGCCGCCACCGAGCCGGTGGATCAGCGTGACCGGACCGCCAGCCCGTGCGGATCGGATGTGACCGCCCCGTCGGCGCCGAGGTGGACGATCGGTGCCACCCCGACCAACTCGCCCGTGCGACCGTCAGGTCCGACCCGTGCGACGCCGAGCCCAGGCGAGGAGCCGACGGCGTTGTTCGCCCCCTCCACGTTGGCCGAGAGGGGCACGGGACCGCGCAGGGCCATGAAGACCCAGTCCCCGTCCGGCGAGGCGGCGATCAGGTCCGGGGCCGGATCGGCCGAGAACTCGCCGGCCAGATCGATCTCGGCGACGACCTGGTCGGTCGCGACCTCGACGACGATGATCCGGTTGCCGGCGCGGTCGGCGACCCAGACGTAGGCGTCCCCGTTGACCAGGACGCAGCCGTGCGTATCGGTCCCGGTGTGGCTGTAGTGGAAGATCTCGGTCGGGGCCGGCGTGTTGGGCGGGCTCGGCGCGGTCGAGAAGGCAGCGACCTCGAAGGCGTAGAGGTCGGCCGCGAAGGGGGATAACGCCGTGCCGCCGCTGGAGTTGAGGTAGAGCGTGCCGGCCGTCTCGGCCCCGACGCAGCCGTTGGGGCGGATGGTGGCGGCGTCGTACTCGGCGACGATCGCCATTGGCGTTGCCAGGCTATCGACGACGAAGAGACCGCCGCCGCGCAGAGTCACGGCCGTGAAGCGCGCGTCGGCGGTGACGACCGGGCAGGCCGGGGCGTTGTCCGGCCGCAGGGTCGGATCCTCGCAGGCCGCGCCGCTGGGGGTGGTGCAGATGGCGAGGTCGAGGGTCGCCGCGTCTTCCAGGGCGAAGATCCCGGCCGCGTAGTCGGTCCGGATGCGCTGCAAAAGCTTGCCGTTTTGGTTGGCGACGATGACGTAGGACTCATCCGGCGCCGGGTAGGCGGCGTGGGCCTGCTCCCCGACGTCGCGGCACGCGACGGGGGTCCGCGATGCCGCGTCGATGAACAGGACGTGCCCGGTGGCGACGAAGGCCACCACGGCGTGGGTTTCGCTCGCGTTGACCATCAACATGTGCGGGCGCTTAGGGGCGGTGCCGGTCTGGGCCAGGCAGAGCGCCCTGGCCTCGCCGCCCAGGTCGACGACCTCCGGCTCGGCGGTGGCGGCCGCCGTTGTCAACCCGGCGCTGGGGTAGACGTACAGCGTGCCGCCGCCGTCGGCGGTCGTGTCCGATTGGTCCATGACCCAGACTTCGAAGGACGAACGGGCGAATGCGGCCTGCGCCGAGGCATCCGAAGGGGACCCGGCGCCTCCAATCCCGACCGAGAACGCCAACGCCAGCGGCAAAGTAACGGTGACGACAACCAGCGACAGGCGGGCCAACGAGAGCGGGTTCATGGTGAGTCCTCAAGATCCGCGAGACGGGGCCGGCGATCCGGCGCACCGGACGAGTGGACGGTCACGCCGCCAGGTCGCGGATTGACGTCCGCCCGGATCGGAGTCGGTCTCGGGGGATCGCCGGCCGTTCTTCGCATCGGAGGGCCGAGTCAGCATCGCGTGGGATGGTCTGCCCCCCGTCGAACGCCCCGTCGTTGCATCGCCGCGGTGTGTCCGTCGCGGTACCGTGGCCGCGAGTCGGGTGGCCGGGCACGAGCGGCGCGCTCGCTCGAGCGGCGAGGCGTTGCTGTCGGGAGTCCCGCAGCTCCGCGGCCAACTCATCGTCGTACGCCGCATCCGTCGGCGACCTCGTCCCAAGGGCGGCGAGGTCGTGTTTGTTCGAACGTGGGAACTAGTGGCTGTCGTGCGCGAGACCACCGCCGCCGCGCAGCGCCGCTCCGGTCACTCGGAGCCGGTTGCCGACCGCGGTCACCGCCACGTACGAGGGTCGACGCGATGCGGCGGGTACGCTGCCAGTCGACCGGAGCGGCCCGAACCGGTCGGCGTCTGCGACCCGCGTCCGATGCTCGGCGATGCGTGCGTTTGCCGTGACCAAGTCCAGGTCTAGGGTCATCGTGGTGTCCTACCTCCATGGGTAGTTGGGTGGTGGCTGCCCCGCGTTGGGTGGTCTCCACGGTAGATCTATGGACTGCCCGGTTCATCGGTACGAGTACCCTGTTTGGCCCCGGTGCGGTACTCAATCGCGCGCACGATGTTGCCACGCCGCCGCTGGCCCGGGGGGACGCGAGGCCGAGGGCCGGCGATCTGGCGGCGGCGGTCGGTTAAGGCGTCGTGGGATCATCGGGCTCGACGAGCCCGGCGGCGATGGCGGCGCTGACGGCCGCGGTCCGCGTCCGGACGCCGAGCTTGGCGAGGATATGGGCAACGTGGCGCTCGACGGTGCGGACACTGAGGAAGAGCGTCTCGGCGATCTCGCGGTCGGCGCTCCCGGCCAGGAGCAGGCCGAGCACCTCGTGCTCGCGCGCCGAAAGCGTGACGGCGGCACGGTCGAGCGCTCCCGCGGCAGCAGCGGGTGGGGACATGCTCCGCACCTCCGCCGTCGCGCTCGCCACCGTGAGCCCGCGCCCAACCGCCCAGGCAGCTTGGAGGTCCTGCTCTCCCAACGCCGCGCGGGCGACGGCCAAGGCGCGCTCGTGCGCCGCCCGGTCGGTCGGGACGACAAACGTGCCGCCGAACTGCTCCCGCAGCGCCTCCGCGGCGCCCAAGAGCCGCGCGGCCCGCACCGGCTGATGCCAGGCCGCCGCCGCCAGCGCCGCCCCTTCCAGGGCGTCGACGACGACGCGCAGATCCCCCCGCTCGCCCAGCAACCCCAGGCACTCGCGATAGAACGTCACCGAGCCGGCGTAGTCGCCTTGGTCGCGCGCCACGTCACCCAGGTCGCGCAGCGAGCGGACGACGCCGATGGCGTAGCCGTGGGCGCGGCAGGTGGCGAGCGACCGCTCGTGCCGCGCCCTGGCGAGGGCGAAGTCCCCCCGGCCGTGCGCGGCGAGACCGAGGTTCGCGAGCACCATCCCGGTCACGGACGCGGCGACGATCGGGTCCTCGATGGCCGCCGCTTCGACGAGCGCCTCCTCGAGCACGCGCTCGGCACGGTCGTGCGTCCCGCGGTCGATCGCGATCCCGCCTCGCCGGAGGAGCGCCATGGCCAGGGTTTGCGCGTCGTCGTTCTCGCGCAGAAGCGCGACCGCCTCGACGATGAGGCGATCCGCGCGCTCGGTCTCACCCTGGAACGCCAGCAACCACGCCAACCCGACGAGCGCCCGGGCGCGCGCGGACCGGTCACTTCGCGGGTCGGACGCCAGCGCGCGGTCCAGCCAGATGCTCCCTTCCCGATAGTGGCTGTGGCCGTACCAGAACCCGCCCAGCGCGGCAGCCAGACGAAGCAGGCGCCCGCCGTCGGTGCGCCGATCGAGCCAGCCGAGGGCCGCGCGGAGGTTGCCGTGCTCGGCATCCAGGCGCCGCAATGCTCGCTCGCCGTCCGGCAGGATCCATGCCGACTGGCTTCCCTCCGCCAAGGCCAGGCACCAGTCCGCGTGTTCGTCACCGACGGCGTCGCGCTCGTTCTTGGCGACGAGTTGCTCCAATGCAAACGCCCGAATGGTCTCCAACATGGAAAAGCGCGCCTCAGGTGCCCCCGCTTCCTGCCGCACCAGGCTCTTGTCCACCAACGATGAGACGAGGTCGAGGGTCGGGGGCCGGGGGCCGAGAGCAGAACCATCGCTCGTTCGAATCGTATCGCTCGACGCTCGACTCAGGGACTCGGCCGCCGCCAAGGGAAAGCCGCCGACGAAGACGCCGAGGCGCCGAAACAGGATCCGCTCGTCGTCCGTCAGGAGGTCATAGCTCCAGGCGACGGCGTTGTCCATCGTACGCATGCGATCCGGCGCGTTCCGCGGAGCGGCGACCGGCAGCGGCAGTCGCTCCTGGATCCGGGCCAGGAGCGCGGCGGGCGGGAGGACGGCGCTTTGCGCGGCGGCGAGCTCGATCGCGAGGGGCAGGCCATCGAGGCGCCGGCAGATGGCGGCCACCAGCGGAACGGTGGTCTCCGTCAGGACGAAGGCCGGGTTGACCGCGAGGGCGCGCGCCGCAAAGAGCCGGACCGCCGCCGATCCCATCAGGAGTTCGAGCGTGTCGCGCTCGTCGGTGCCGGGCAGGTCCAACGGCGGGACCGGGAAGGCGTGTTCGCCGGGGACCCGCAGAAGTGCCCGGCTCGTCGCCAGCACCTTGAGGTGGGGGCAGGCCGCGAGCAGGTCGCTCACGAACGGGGAGGCGGCCAGGACGTGCTCGAACGTATCGAGGACGAGCAACGCCTCCGCGTCGCGAAGGGCGACCAGCAGGGCGTCGCTCGCCGAAATGCCGCGGGTCTCCTGGACGCCGAGGGAGCGGGCGACGGAGGCCGCGACCAGGCCGGCGTCGGGAACGGCGGCCAGTGGAACGAAGCGGACCCCGTCGGCGAGCGTGGGCATGGCCTCGCGGGCGATCTCCAGGGCGAGGTGCGTCTTGCCGATGCCGCCGGCGCCGGTCAGGGTCAGGAGGCGGACATCGAATCGGCGCAGGAGCGCCCGGACCGCCGCGACCTCGCGCTCGCGGCCGATCAACGGCGTGAGCGCCCGCGGCAACGGGGCGAACCGGTGCTCGCCGCCGCGCGGCGACGACCGCGGGGGGGAACGCTGGTCGTGGAGCGGCGACAGAGCGGAAGCCATGAGGTTCTCCCGGAGACCGTCCGGTATCGGTCGCCCCAGGGGCGACCGCTGGCCGGTCATGCCGGCGTGGAGGGACCGGGCGCCGCAAACCCGGCGTCGATGGCGGCGCGGACGGCCGCCGTCCGCGTCCGAACGTCGAGCTTGGCGAGGATATGGGCGACGTGGTGCTCAATGGTCCGTACGCTGAGGGCCAGCGCCTGGGCGATCTCGCGGTCGGGGTGCCCGGCCACGAGCAGGCGGAGGACGTCGACCTGCCTCGGGGTCAGGGATCCGAGCCGCGGGCTGACCACGGCCCGCTCTTCGACACCGGCGGGCCGCTCCGGCGGCGCAAGGGCCTCCGCGACGACCTGGGCCAGCGGCAGCGCCCGCCCGGCCGCCCAGGCGGTCGCGAACGACGCCTCGCCCAAGACTGCGCGAGCGGCGGTCGTCCCCTGCTCATGGGCCGCTTGGGCCAGCGGGTCCCGCATCGTAATGCCCGTGGTCTCGCGCAGCCGTTCCGCCGCCGCGTACCAGCGCGTGGCGGTCAGCGCCTCGCGGGCGGCCGCAGCCGCCCACGCCAGGCCCTCCAGCGCGTCGGCGATGGCCCGCCGCTCGTCGCCGTCCCAGGCCAGCGCCAGGCCGTCGCGGTAGCACGCGGTTGCGCGGTCCAGGTCTCCCTGACTGCGCGCGACGTTGCCGAGGTCGACGAGGGACAGCGTCTCTCCCCAACTGTTCCCGGCCGCCCGTCGCTCCGCCAATGCCTCCTCGTGGTAGGCCATCGCCGTCGCGAGCCGGCCCTGACCGTGGACCGCCGTGCCGAGGTTGGCGAGGGCCGAGCTCGCCAGCGCCGTCGTCTGGCGCGGATCGACCATGTTCCGTGCCACGGTCAGAGCGTTCCAGAAGTGGGCCGCGGCCAGGTCGTAGTCCCCTCGGACCTGGGCCACCGCGCCACGCGCGATCAGCGCGCGGGTGGTCTCCACAGGATCGTCGGCCGCGAGCGCGAGCGAATGGCTTTCCACCGCCAGGCGGTCGGCCTCCGCGAGGTCGCCCCGCGTCA
This sequence comes from uncultured Thermomicrobiales bacterium, assembly GCA_902806325.1. Classification (GTDB taxonomy): domain Bacteria; phylum Chloroflexota; class Chloroflexia; order Thermomicrobiales; family UBA6265; genus CADCWE01. Next base: position 54,774 of record CADCWE010000179.1, read on the forward strand.
CCATCATCAGGCTCAACAGGCCCGCCATCTTGGCTTGGGTCGGGGTCGGCGCCGCGGCCGGCGTCCGCACCCGGCCCAGCCAGGTCAGGCCGTCGCGCAGGTATCCGCGGATGAACCAGAACCAGGCCAGGGCGCCGGCGAGGCGAGCGATGTCTGCCTCCGCGCCGGTCTCCGCCAGCCAGCCGAGGGCCGCTCGCAGATTGGCGTGTTCGGCATCAAGGCGGTCGAGTCGACGCCGGTCGCCGGGGAGGGACGGCTCCGCTTGCCACCGCTCGGCAAATGCCAGGAAATACGCGGCATGGGCCTGGACGGCGGACTCCGCTTCGCCGCTCGCCGCCAGCCGTTCCGCCGCGTATTCGCGGATCGTCTCCAGCATCCGGTAACGCGCCGTCCCGTCACCGTCGAGCTCGTTCCGCAGCAGACTCGCCTCGACCAACGCGGCGATACCGTCGAGAGTGATCGGTGCCGCGTCATCAGTGCTCGGGTCCCCGCCCCCGTTCCCTGTCACCCACTCGGCGGCCTCCAGGGTGCAGCCGTCGGCAAAGACGGAGAGGCGGCGGAACAGGGCTTGTTCCCCGGGCGAGAGCAGTTCGTAGCTCCAGGCGATCGCGTTGCGCAAGGTGCGGTGGCGGTCCGGCCGATCGCGTGCGCCGCCGGTGAGCAGCGGCAGCCGGCGTTCGAGCCGCGTCAGCAAGGCCGCCGGCGGCAGCACGGCGACCCGCGCCGCCGCCAGCTCGATGGCGAGCGGCAGCCCGTCCAGGCGCCGACAGATCGCCGCCACGACGGTAGCCTGCTCCGTCGACAGGACGAAGTCGGCCTGCACCGCCCGCGCTCGCTCGACGAATAGCCGGATCGCCTCGTACGCCGCCACCTCCGCCAGGACCGGATCGTCGGTCGCCGGCGGGTGCGCCAGCGGCTGGACGACGACGCGGTGTTCCCCGGAGACGCGCAATGCGGTGCGGCTGGTCACGAGCATCTTGAGTCCGTCGCAGGCGCCGAGCAATTCGGTCAGGAGCGGCGCCGCTTCCACGACCTGTTCGAAGTTATCAATCACCATCAGCAGTTGCCGGTCGTGGAGGAAGGCCACCAGGTCCTCCACCACCGGGCGGTCGCCGCGCTCGCGCAGCCGCAACGCCCGGGCGATGGTCGGTCCGACGAGCGCGGGGTCCCGAACCTGCGCGAGCCCGACGAAGACGACGCCGTCGGTGAAGTCCGTCGCCATCCCGGTTCCGACGGCCAGGGCGAGGCGCGTCTTGCCGATGCCGCCGGGGCCGGTCAGGGTCAGGAGGCGGACGTCGGGGTCTCGCAGTCGTTCCTGGACGATCTCGATCTCGCGCTCGCGACCGATCAGCGGCGTGAGCGGGACCGGAAAGGGGTTGAGCTCGTCGCGGGCGCCAGGCAGCAACGTGAGGGATTGCCGGACCAGATCCGGTGACGGCGAGTGAGCCATGCCGTCATCCTCACGAGCGCGTGGTGGCGACCTCCGCGCGGTGCGGTGCGGGTTCGAGCGAGGGGCGGGGCGGCCGGAGACGGCGGGGAATCAGGGTGTGCCTGGGTCGCACTGGACGCACGCCAAGGTACACCGGCGAACCAAGGGTGTCAAACCCCGCCGCGCGGCAGCGACGCCGGTCGTGGCGGGCTGCTGGCGATCGACGACCTCTCCAGCGCGCTGGGCGCCGAGGCGAAGCGCGGGCTCACCGTCGGGCGTCCAATGGGCGGATCGGCGACGGTAGACTCAGCGGCGAGGAACGACGGCCACGCTCGATCGCGGGCCCACGGACGGCGCCGGTGTTACGGCCGCCAACCTCCCCTACGGCAAGATCCTCTTCGGCGCCTTCCGGCGCCTGGACGAGGACGAAGGCATCGGCCACGACGAGGAACGGGTGGCGCCGGCGGTGCTGGCCGGGATCGCCGGCTGCCTGGCCGGATTGTTCCCGGTCCTGCGAGACTGGGTCCGGGTCGTCCGCGCCTGGGCCGGGATCATGGGCGTCACCGCCGACGGGCTGCCGCTGATCGAGAGGACGCCCGGAACCCGTGGCCCGTTCCTGACGGCGGGCTTCAACGGCGGGGGCTTCTCCTGGGCGGCGATCGCCGGCCGGGTCGTCGCCGACCTGGTTTGTGGGCGCTCCCCGGGCTTCGACCTGGCGCCGTTTCGGCCGGGCCGGGTCGCGGAGGGCGGCACCGCCTGGAGCAACCCGTTCACCGCCGGGAAGCGGAGCGCGGTGGTCGGGGCGCCGGCGCTGGCGGGCCCGGGCTGACGAAAGGGTTCGGGCGGAACCAAGGGCGAGCCGGCATGCCCGTGGCCATTGCTGGCGCGATGGGGATGGCCGAGGGCCGCCGGCCCGTCAGCGAAAAAGCACGGCGACGGGGAGGCGGAAGCCGGGCACCACGTCACCGCCGTCCAATTCTTCGGTCTCGAGCAGGGTCAGCGGCCCGCGTCCGGCGGCGTAGGCGACGACCGCCCGGCGGCGGGGGAGGACGAGCCAGAGCAGCGGAACCCCGGCCCGCTGGTAGAGTTCGATCTTCTCCGCCACTTCGTCGAAAGGGTCGTTCGGGGAGACGACCTCGACGGCCAGGTCGGGCGGGTAGGGCGCGATCTTCCAGCGCTCGGCCTCCGGGCGCAGCCGGTCGGCGCGGACGAAGGCGACATCGGGGATCAGGATCCTGTCCGGCTCACGGAGCACGATGAACTGGGTGTCGGACGGGTAGATTCGACCCAACCCGTGAGCGAAGACGTGCGAGCCGAGCGGGACGGTGATCTGGATCTCGATCTCTCCGTGGCGCATGCTCACGCCGGGTTTCTCCCGCGGCTCGTCGCCGATCAGTTCCAGGCGCGCACCGGCGCTGCCCATCCGTTCGACGTCGGCGGCGGTGAACGGGCCGGTGATCGTGGACACGGCGTTCGCTCCGGTCGAAGACGGTCCCGGCGGTCACCGCGCTTGGCGAGTCCGCGCCAAGATCATAGCATCGCCACCTTAACCGGCGATTGCGCGCGATCGTCTGGGGCAACCCGTTCACCGCCGGGGAGCGGAGTCGTCGTCGGGACGCCGGTGTTGGCGGGTCCGAATTGAAGGGCGATCCGGTCCGCAAGGTTGAACGTGGCGACCCGGCTCGGGCCGTCCGGTGCCAACGCGGACCGGTTGAGACCGCCGATTAGGATCAGCACGGCGTTGATGCGATCTCCCGTTGAACCCGAGGACGTGAACCGCCGCGGACGTTCGCATCCGTGCCGCGCTTGCGGTTCTGGCCAGGCGGCGCACGATCGGACGCCCCGCAATGACTCGGGCCGCCGTCGCCTCCAACTCGTCGGTTGGTTCGGTGGCCCGGTGCGGGCGATCGCGCTGGTCGGAACGGAGGTCGCGAGGGCGCGGTCGGTCGCTTGCGACTACCCCTCGATCCGCGCCAGGTACCGCGCCGCCGATCGCCGGACCGCTCCCTTCGCGTCCGGCGTAACGACGTGGTCGGGCCAACTGCCGTAGAGGACCTCGAACGGGTAGGGTTCGACGGCGGCGGCGATGCGACGGATCGCGACCGGGCCGAGCGGGATCAGGTTGGGGTAGCTGTAGAGGAAGCTGACCCAGCGGCGGTCGGCCACCACCATGATCGTGTCGCCGGTCAGCAGGGCGCCCGCGCCGTTCGCGCCGCCGGCCCAGTGGAGGACGCAACTGCCCGGAAAGTGGCCACCGCAGCGAATCAAGGTCAGGCCGCTGCCCGGCAGCACGTCGGCGCTGTCGCCGTCCCAGAAGCGGATCGCCGGGTCGGGGCGGGTCACCCACTCCTGGTCGTCGGCGTGCAGCAGGACCGGGATGCCGCCGAAGGCGCGGCTCCACTCGGCGATCCCGGTGTAGAGGTGCGGGTGCGAGACGGTGATCGCCGCCAAGCCGCCCAAGCCTTCGATGTGGGCCACGGTATCGTCGTCGATCAGGTTGACGCAATTCCAGAGCACGTTGCCGGCCGGGGTCGCGATCAGGTGGGCCTGCTGGCCAATGGCGAAACTCGGCCGGGTTACGATCCCGGTCAACCCCTCGGCGACGGGCTGGACGAGGTTGTGGCGGTCGCCGCGCAGGGCTTCCAGGGTTGTCCAGCGTTGGCCGCCGTGGCCGACGTACTGGCGCTCGTCGTCGCAGATCGGGCACCGCTCCGGCGGCTCGGCCGATTCCGGGAACTGGGCGCCGCAGGTGGCGCAGATCGGGTGCTCCATGGGTGTCGCTCCTCGCTGGCGTGGGTGTTCTACCTGGCTCGGGCGTGGTGGTGGTCAGCGGTCCAGCAGCTCGGTCGCGGCGTCGAGACCGGCGTCGGCCAGCGCCGAGTCGAGGTCGTCGTGCCGGGCGATCCGCTCCACCCGGCCGCCGCCGACGCGGAACGCCGTCGCGACCGGCCGCGGGGTGCCCGTCGCGCCCGTGCTCGGGTCGCGCCAGGTCGCCCGCTGCGCCACGACGACGGCGTTGCCGCGGTGGAACCACCGCTCGGGGACGAGCCGGATCCCGGCGCGGCCGACCCAATCGCGCACCACCGCGGCCCCGGTCGCGGTCCCGCGCGGTCCGACGACCGCCACGTCGTCGCCGCAGAGCGCGACCACGCGGTCGGCGTCCCCGGCGTTGAGGGCGGCGTGCCAATCTTCGATCAGTGCGATGTCGGGCGGGGTCGGCATGGTCGCGGCTCCCGGGTCGGTGGACGGCCAACCGAGCGGCCGCGGCGGCGCGACCTCCATTATCGGTCGGGCAACGCACCGAGCGCCCGCGCGACGAAGCCGGCGTGCAGATCCCGCCAGCGGCGCTCGGTCTCGGCGTCGAGGCCCCAGCCGGAGAGGTTGCCGCAGGGCCGGAGGGCGGCGCGGAGGTCCCAATACGCCAGGCCAGACCAGTCCAGCGCGGTGAGGGATCGGTAGCGCGCGGTGAGCGCTTCCATCGCGTCGGTGCCGAAGGCGAAGAGGAACTCCAGGCGGGCATTGCCGACGTCGGCGAGGGGGTCGCCGACGCGGGCGTCTTCCCAATCGATCACCGCCGCCAGTCGGCCGTTCCGCCACAGCAGGTTCCCCGGCCAGTAGTCTCCGTGGAGCAGCGCCGGAGGGTTGGCGACCGACGGCGACCGGGCAGCGTCCAGGGCATCGCGGATCTGTCCCTCGCCCAGCGCGTCGTCCAGGACGGCCGGGCGTTCCCCGGCGTCCGATGCAAACCGAGGGAGGAACGCCAGCTCCGGCCCGCCGGGAATGGCGTGGATCGCGGCCAACTGGGCGGCGGCCTGGTTGACACGTCCGGCACCGCCGCCGAGGGCCATGTCTGGTGCGCCGTCCACGTACCCCTGCACCAGAAACGGGTGCGGGGACAGGGTGCCGGTTTCGTCCAGCAGCAGCGGTTCGGGGACGGGGATACCGCGGGCGTGGGCGATCCGCAGGACCGCGAACTCGTCGCGGGCCACGTTCGGGTTCTGCCTCCGGTCGAGGTCCCCGTGCTGGCGGACGACCAGCGTGGTGGGACCGGCGTCGCCGCGCGCCAGTTCGAGCGCCGTGACCGTGGCCGAGACGCCGCCGGTCAGCCGCCGGCTGCGAACCAGCGCGGCGCCGGGCGCGAGGTGGTCGACCAGGCGGCGGAAGCGGTCGACATCGGTCGGCTCGGTCACGGGGATTGGCCCTCTCGGCAAGCGACCGGTTGCGGCGACGAGGGTACCCGATCCGCCGACACGACATCCGCCGCCCGGTCCGGGGCGTATCCCTAGCGTCCTCCGAGTTCGGATGGGTCGCGAGTAGCTCGCCGCCGGGTGCGGCGGCAGGAGGTCGGCCACGATGGATCGCCCGCTGGATCGCCGCCGCGTGCTGACGGCCCTCGGGGCCGCCGCCGTGCTCGGGGCCGCCCCGCTTCGCCTTCGCGCGGCCTTCGCTCAGGAAACCGACCCGGTTTCGCCCGCCGCCGCGATCGCCGAGGCCGCCGGGGCCTTCCTCGATGCCCTCTCCGCCGACGGGCGGAGCCGGGCGCGCTACGCCTTCGACGACCCGGAGCGGGTGCGCTGGCACTGGACGACCCCGGGCCGCGTGCCGCGCAACGGGCTGCCGCTGGCCGAGATGTCGGCGGCTCAGCGCGACCTCGCGCTCGCCCTCCTCCGGGCCAGTCTCTCAGAAGCCGGCTACGCGCAGAATCTCGCCATCACCCAATTGCAAGCGGAGCTCGGCCAGGACCCGACCCTCTACTACGCGACCGTCTTTGGCGAACCGGGCGGCGCCGACCCGTGGGGTTGGCGGTTCGAGGGCCACCACCTGTCGCGCCACTTCACCGTCGTCGGCGACCAGGTCGCCGCCGCGCCGTTTTTCCACGGCGCCTGGCCGACCGAGACCGCCGACGGCCGCCGGGCGATGGACCGCGAAGAAGCGGCGGCGCGGGAACTGGTCCGCTCCCTCACCGGCGCCACCCGCGACGCGGCGGTGTTCCAGGTCGAGAGCTTGAACACCCATGTCACCCAGAACGAACCGGAAGTGGCGCCGCTGGACCCGGTCGGCGTTCGGGTCGGCGACCTCGACGGCGACCAGCAAGCCTTGGTCGAGGAGATCGTCCTCGCCTACCTCGACTCGTTGCCGGAGGCGCTGGCCAACCCGGCGCGGGAGCGCGCCCTCGGCGGCGACCTGGACGGGATCCGCTTCGGCTGGGCGGGCGGTTTCGACCCCGGGCAGCGGCACTACTACCGCCTCCAAGGCAGGACCTTCCTCCTCGAGTTCGACAACTCCCTCAACCAGGCGACCCACATCCACAGCGTCTGGCGGGATTTCGAACAGGATTTTGGGCGGCACTTGGTGGAGGGGGCGTAATCCCCTGCGACGCTGCTTTGCCCGACAAGTCATGCTGAGCGAAGCGACGAATCTTCTGCCCGCGAGCGGCGTTCTCGTTCGGAAACGACGACAAACGAGGTTCTTCGCCTCGCTCAGCATGACCTCCAGATGGGGGGTTGGCGCCGCTTGGTGACGGGCGGGAACGATTTTCTCACCCAGAATGGTGCAGTTGTGACCAACCATCGCTACACTAGGAGAACGCGAGAACGGGGCAGAGGCGTCGGATCGGGCGCGGGCAAGGGGACACGACGGTGGGGCAAGACGAGTACCCGGTTCCGGCGCCCGGCGGCGGTGCCCCGCGCCAGATTTCCCCGACCGACGTCTCCCAGTTCATCCGCCTGGACCAATGCGAACGCTACCTGCGGCTGCGCCTCCACGAACGGGTGGCCGTGCGAAACTTTCTCCGCGACTACGGGGTGGCGCCGCAGGCGATCCCACCGCTGCTGACGCACTCCGGCAAGACCTTCGAAGATCGGATCGTGGCGGCGGTGGCGGGGCGTTTCCCCAGCTACGATCTGGTCGCCGAGCACGCCAACCCGCACGACCGCCAAGACGACAACCGGCGCGTGCTGGCCCTCGCCCGGGCCTTGCCCGCCGGGGAAACCCTGGTCGCCTTCCAACCCCGGCTGCGGACGATCGTCGACGGGTGGGCGGTCCGCGGAGACCTCGACGTCTTGCGCCTGGAACGCGCACGAGACGGGGCGCTGTCGGCCTTGATCGTGGACATCAAAAGTTCCACCAGCGCCAAGGTCGAACACCGGCTCCAGGTCGCCTTCTACCGGGAGATGGTGGCCGCGCTCCTGGCGGAGACCGGGGTGGAACCGGATCGAATCGAGATCGGCGTCCTCTACCGGAGCGCCGCCGACGGGGCGCCGCCCCCGGACGCCGCCGACGCCGCCCGCCAGGCGCGCGAGCGGGCCGACGCCGAAACCCGGCTCGGGGTGGCGGACGGGTTCCTCGAAGTGGTCCCGGACCCGGAGGTCTACCGGGCGTCGGTGCGCGACCTGGTCACCGGGCCTGGTTCGCTCGCCGACCGGGTCTCGGCGGCGCCGTTCGACACCATCCCGTTCCACCTCACCTACAAGTGCGACGGCTGCCTCTACAACGAGTTCTGCCTCAAACGGAGTGCCGAGACCGACGACCTCTCCTTGCTGCCGCACCTGACCGAAGGCGACAAACGCGCGTTGCAGCGGGCCGGGGTCGGGGCGATCGGCAATCTGGTGGCCATGAAGGACCTGCGGCGGCGGGGCACGGTCTCGGTCGACGGGGACGTGGTCGAGCGGACCGAACTGGTGCCGGCGCCCGGCCACGAAGCCCTCTCCCGGAGATTGGCCGCGACGTGGCCGGTCGGGCAGCGCCTCGACGAGCTGATCCACCGCGCCCGCCGCTACGCCGCCTGGAAAAAGCAACCGGTCGAGGCGCTCTACCACATCCCGAGCAAAGGCTACGGTTCGCTGCCCTACGCCGACGCGACCCAAAACCCGAACCTGGTCCGGGTCTATCTCGACGCCCAGCACGATTACCTGCACGATCGGATCTACCTCCTCGGCGCCCTGGTTGCCGGCAGCGAGGGCGGCGTCGAGCGGCCGGAGCGGCGGCGCACCGTGGTCGCGTTGGCCGACGGCCCGCCGGACTCGCTGGCCGGGGAGGAAGCGCTGTTCGTGGATTGGATCGGGCGAACGCTGGCGGCGATCGCCGAGGTCGCCGCGCCGGACGCGGACGGGCGGCCGAGGGCGCCGATCCACCTGATCTTCTACAACGAGTTCGAGCAGCGGTTGCTGCTGGACGGCCTCGCCCGCCACGCCGGGGCGATCCTCGGCGCGACCCCGCTCTACGACTTCGTCACCCAGTTGGCGGCGTTCGATTCGCCGTTGAGCACGTTCCTCGCCCAGGAGATCCGGGAGCGGAAGAACTACCCGATGGTCTGCCAGTCGTTGCAGGCGGTGGCGGCGTTCCTGGGATTCGACTGGAACCGGGGCGAGCGCTACCGGGACCTCTTCCGGGCCCGGATGTTCGATTTTTGGGGCCGCTTGGACGCCCCGGCCGACGCCGCCGCCGAGACGCCCGGCGCCTGGTACACCAACCGCGCCCGCTTCAACTCCCAGATCCCGCTGGAGTTCGCCTACGCCGCCTGGGGCGACCTGCCCACGCCGCCGGAGCGGGGCAAAGACGACGTGGCGCCGTACCGCGCCGCGACCCTGGACCTGCTGCGCGGCTTCCACGCCCGCCGCCTGGAGGCGATGGAGCACGTCGCCAAGGATTTTAAGGGGAACAGGCAGACGGAGAAGACGGCGTTCGTGCTCCCGGACCTGCCCACCTTCGAGGAGAAGGCGCGGTCGCTCGCCCACGCCTTGGACGAGTTCGTGACCATCGAGCGCCACGTTTTCCTCGCCGCCTGGAAGCGCGAACGCTTGGCGGAGCCGGAGCAGCGGGTCCTGGCCGGGCAAACCCTGGTCGTCCGCTACCGCGAGGAGGACCAAGCGCCCGGCGTCGCGGAGCAAAACCGGGACAACGAGCGGCGGCGCCAGCTACGCGACGCCTACCGCGCCGCCTGGAAGGCGGAGCATCCGGACGCGAAGCAGATCCGGCTGCCGAAGGAGCAGCGCGAGGAGTCCGAATGGTCCCAGGAGGGGATGACGGTCCGCCTCCGCCTGGAGTGCGCCGATGTCGCCTGCGACCTCGACGAGGCGCTCGGCATCACCACGCTCAAGGCGGGCGATCGCCTCGTGCTCTCGCCGCGGTGGACCGTCGACGAGCGGTTGCCCGTGGCCGACCGGGTGTCGTTCACCCCAACCGCGAAGGCGATGCTCTACGGGTTGCGGGCCGACTTGGATCGGATCGTGATCGACCGGGGCGACGACGGCCGGGCGGTCGCGGCCTGGGCCGAGGTGGCGCTGCGGCAAGGCTTCGGCGGTGGCTCGCGCGGCTTCACGTTCGCCACGATCCCGGCTCGCAACCGGCCGCTGGAACCCGACGCGATTTACACCCTCGACCCGGACCCGAACGACTTCTACGGCTCCTGGACCGCCACCGTCACCGAAGGGCTCGTCGACGGCGGTCAGAACACGCTCTACGCGCTGCTGGCCGGGCAGGAGCGTCCGTTGCCGCTCTGGCCGGAGGCGGGCGCGGTCGGTCAAGCCCGGTTCCTGGCCGGCCTGGACGCGCTGCACAGTGTGGGCGCCCTGCACGGATTCGAGCCGAGCAAGCGCGCCTTCATCGGGGGGCACGGGGAAGCGCCGCTGCTGCTGGTCCAAGGGCCGCCCGGCACCGGCAAAAGCTACTCGACCGCCTTCGCGATCCTGGCCCGGATCCAGGGCGCGATGGCCGCCGGGCGGGATTTCCGGGCCGTCGTCTCCTGCAAAACGCACGCGGCGACCGACGTCCTGCTGGGCAACCTGGTCCGGGTCCAGGAGCTGTTGGCCGGGTTGGCGGACCAGCACCCCGCCATCGCCGCCGCGCACTTCGATCCTCGGCTGTGGGACGCGCCCCTGTTCCGGGTGGCGCCGCGCGGGGACGCGCCGGCCGGGACGACGGCGCTGCCGCGGGAGCGCGACCGGACGCCGGACCAACCGAAGGCGACCGAGGCGATCCAGGCCGCGCGCTGGTGCGTCGCCGCCGCGACGCCGGGCGGCGTCTTCGGGCTCATCAAGGACCGCTGGGCGAAGGATCTCTTCGGCCATCCCCTGGCCGACTGCCTGGTGCTGGACGAGGCGTCGCAGATGAACCTGCCGGAGGCGGCGATGGCGGCGTTGCCGCTGGCGCCGGACGGGCGGCTGATCGTGGTCGGCGACCACCGCCAGATGCCGCCGATCGTCAAGCACGACTGGGCCAGCGAGCCGCGGCGCACCTTTCAAGAGTTCCGCTCCTACGAGTCGTTGTTCGAGACCCTGCTGCCGTTAAACCCGCCGATGATCAAGTTCGAGGAAAGCTTCCGCCTCCACGCCGACGCGGCGGAATTCCTGCGCCGCGAGATCTACGCCCAGGACGGCATCGCCTACCACTCCCGGCGCCGCGACACCATCGCCGCGCTGCCAATCGCCGACCGGTTCGTGGCCGCTGTCTTGTCGCCGCACCACCCGCTGACGGTGGTGGTCCATGACGAGGCCGGCAGCCAGGTCCGCAACCCCTACGAGCAGGCCCTGGTGGCACCGATCCTGGAGGCGTTGGCCGACCCGTTGGTCTACAACCTGGGGCCGGAGCGAGGGCTGGGCGTGGTGGTGCCGCACCGCGCGCAGCGGGCAGCGCTCCAAGAGGCGGTGCCGGGATTGACGGTCCGCGACCCAACCACCGGCGCCATCTCCCTCTCGGCGGTCGACACGGTCGAGCGTTTCCAGGGCGGCGAGCGGACGGTGATCCTGGTCGGGGCGACCGAGAGCGACCGCGAGTACCTGCTGGTCTCCGGCAAGTTCCTGCTCGATCCGCGCCGCCTGACCGTGGCCTTGAGCCGGGCCAAAGAAAAGATGGTCCTCGTCGCCGCCCGCACCGTCTTCGAGGTTTTTAGTCCGGACGACGAGGTTTTTGCCCACGCTCAGCTTTGGAAAAACCTGCTCCGCCGGACGTGCACGGTGCTGCTCTGGGAAGGGGAGCGGGGCGGACGGCGGGTGCAGGTGTGGGGGAACCCGGCGTCTGAGGAGCTCGGCGGAGTGGAGGGCAGCCGGTCCGTTTCACCCGTCCAAGTGGGCGGCGGCTCGATCGCCCGGTGAGGAGAGGGATTGGCGGGCATCGGGGCGCGCCGATGCCCGCCGCCCCTCCCGAATCGGACGGTGGAACGGCCCGTTCTGGTTTCCGCCGACCCGTCACTGCCCGGGCGGCACGCGCAGGCATCTCCCGATTCCGCCGAGACGGGTTTGCGCCGTCACCCGTATCCTCGTGGCTGCGCCGCCGGGTCCGGCACCACCGAATGGTGGGTGTGGACGGCCAGCCAGCGCCCATCCCGCCGCTCCAGGACGGCGGTCATCCGGCCGGGGCGGCGGCGCCAGTCGCCGTCGGGTCCGCGGCCCTCGGAGATCCAGGGGCAGCCGAGCCACAGTCCGTCGCCGTAGCGGGCGCAGCTTAGTTCGTCGGTCAGAAAGGTGTAGCCACGGATGCGGCCCCAGATGTGGCGCCACTGGTCGTGTTCGAGGGCGTCGAGGCCGACCGCGATCGCCGTTCGGGTGCCGAAGCCGACGACGTCGGCGGCGAAGATCGCCCGGCAGCGGGCGTAGTCCTCGGCCCGGACGCAGGCTTCCATCTCCGTCAGCCAGGCACGGGCGATGCCGTTGGCCGTTTCGGCGTGGTCCATCGGGGCATCGGTCATAGGTCGCACTCCGGGTGCTGCTCGCGATCGCCGACGGGGACGATACCGCACGGCGGGCGTTGGCGTGCGTTCCTCGGCCCAACACGTCAGAATAGACCGATCGGGGCTGCGGCCATTCCGGGTGATGCCGGATCGCTCGTCGTCGCTTGCCTGGAGAACCGGATTCCTCACGCCGCCCGGAATGACGATTCGTCCCCCAAACGGAGGCCCCCGGTGAGCGTGACCTACCGAGACTTGCTGGCCCAAACCAAGCGCGAGATCACCGAGATCGATCCTGCCGCTGCCCAAACCCTGGTGGCGGAGGGCGCCGCGGTGATCGACGTCCGCGAGGCCGACGAGGTCGAACAGGGGATGGTGCCGGGAGCGACCCATATCCCACGCGGCTTCCTGGAGGCCAGGATCGAGGAGGCGGTGCCGGACAAGCACCGGCCCGTGGTCGTCTACTGCGCCGGCGGGGCGCGCTCGGCCTTCGGCGCCAAGGCGCTGGCGGAACTGGGGTACACCGAGGTCGTTTCCCTGGCCGGCGGGTTCGGGGCTTGGAAGGGGGCCGGGCTGGCCTGGGAAACCCCGGCCCGGTTCGCCCCGGCGCAGCGGCGCCGCTACAGCCGCCATTTCATGTTGCCGGAGGTCGGCGAGGCGGGGCAGCGCCGGCTCCTCAACAGCAAAGTCTTGCTGATCGGGGCGGGCGGCCTCGGCTCCCCGGCCGCGCTCTACCTGGCGGCGGCCGGGGTCGGCACCCTCGGCATCGTCGACGACGACGTGGTCGACGAGAGCAACCTCCAGCGCCAGGTGCTGCATACCACGGACCGGATCGGCACGCCGAAGACCGAATCCGCCCGCCTGACCATGCTCGCGATCAACCCGGACGTGGACGTGGTCGCCCACCAGACTCGATTGACCAAGGAGAACGTGCTCGATCTGTTCCGCGACTACGACATCGTCGTCGACGGGACCGACAATTTTGCCTCCCGCTACCTGATCAACGACGCCTGCGTCCTGCTCGGCAAGCCCTGCGTCCACGGTGCCATCTTCCGCTTCGAAGGCCAGGCGACGGTCTATTGGGCGGACCAGGGGCCGTGCTACCGTTGCCTGTTCCCGGAGCCGCCTCCCCCGGAACTGGCGCCGAATTGCGCCGAGGCCGGGGTGCTGGGTGTGCTGCCGGGCGTGATCGGCACGATCCAGGCGACCGAGGCGATCAAGTTGGCGCTCGGGATCGGCGAAACCCTGGTCGGGCGCCTGTTGGTCTACGACGCCCTTTCGATGGAGTTCCGCGAACTCAACTTGGCCAAGGATCCGGCCTGCCCGATCTGCGGCCCGGACGCGGTGACGAGCTTGGACGACATCGAGTACACCGACGTCGGGTGCGCGGTGCCGGTGGCGGCGCTGGCGGCGGACTGAGCGCGCTGGGCGCGGCGGCGCTACGCCGATGACCGGGGTCGGCATCCCTTGGCCTGAGCCGGTCGCCCGTACCAACTCCGCCTCCGCGCCGCTGACGATCCGGAACCGGCGCAGGGACGGGTTGCCGGGATTCGCCAAGGAGCAGATCAGCTAGGCCGCGTCCGGCCAGGCGGCGAGTTCGAGGTGGGAGGCCGGCGGTCCGGCCGGGGAGGTCGGGTGGGAGTGGTCGATCGCCCGAACGTCTTCGCCGACGCCGTCGATGCGGGGGGTTAGGGCGTAGCGTCCGGTGTCGTCGACGCGGTAGCGATCCGTGCCGGGTTCCAGGTTGGTCAGGCGGTGGAGGGGGGTGGCTTGACCGTCGAGGACGCGGGCGTTCGTGCCGTTGACGAAGACGTTGACGAAGCGGCGGACCGTGTCGTCGTCCTCGCCGACGCGCCTTCTGAGACCGGGGAAGCGGCCGTCGAGGTCGTCGAGCAAGGCGGCCACGTCGGCGCCGGAGCCGCCGGCCGTGGACTGGCCGCCGGCGTAGCGGCGCAGCGGCGCCGGGATCAAGACCGCGACCGCGCCGCTGCCGTCGTTCGTCACCCGTCCCCGCTCGTGGTCTCGTCGGCGGCGTCGCGCGGACGGATTGCGGCGGGAACCAAACCGGCTTTGCCCGCTCCAGGCACTGGCGGCGGGAGACAATGTGGTCCGCCCGGGATGGTCGGACCCGTCGAGCCGGAGGCTCGGACCCGGCGGTTTGGCCGGCGGGGCGTCGTCGCGGTGCTTGACAGGCGCCGCCGTTTGGCGTATCTGTACTTTTCGATCAACGACTCGACAATGACACGAAAGGCATTCGCCATGGCCGTGCTGCCCGAACTGCTCCAAGCCAACCAGCGCTACGCCGCCGGGTTCACCAAGGGCGACCTGCCGCTGCCGCCGGCGCGCAAGGTCGCGATCCTGGTCTGCATGGACGCCCGGATCGACCCCGCCAGGGTGCTGGGCCTGGAAGAAGGCGACGCCCACGTGATCCGCAACGCCGGCGGGCGCGCGGGCGACGCGCTGCGCTCCCTCGCCATCTCGCACGCGCTGCCCGGCACCCGCGAGATCCC
>CADCWE010000180.1 GCA_902806325.1 uncultured Thermomicrobiales bacterium
CTCCTACCCCCCTCCACTCCCCTTCCCCCCGCGACCGGGGGGAAGGGGGGCTTTTCGTCGCTGGGTACAGCGGCGTTCGCGGTCCCGACGGCTCCCCCCTTCCCCCCGGACTCGGGGGGAAGGGGGGCTGGGGGGGTTAGGGGGATATCCGCACCGCTCACAGCCCCATCCCCAGCGCGTCCGCCGCCGTCTGCAAATCCTTGTCCCCCCGGCCCGACAGGTTGACGACGATGTGCCGATCCGCCGGTCGCGCCTTGGCCTCGATCAGGGCCTGGGCGACGGCGTGGGACGATTCCAGGGCCGGGATGATCCCCTCCGTCCGGCACAGGGTTTGGAAGGCTTCCAGTGCCTGGGCGTCGGTGATCGCGACGTAGCGGGCGCGGCCGGAGTCCTTGAGCCAGGAGTGCTCCGGGCCGACGCCGGGGTAGTCCAGCCCGGCGGAGATCGAGTGGGCCTCGATCACCTGCCCGTCGTCGTCCTGCATCAGGTAGCTCCGCGAGCCGTGCAGCACCCCGATCCGGCCCCGGGTCAACGGCGCCGCGTGCCGCCCGGAGTCCAGCCCGTGGCCGGCGGCCTCGACCCCGATCAGCTCGACCTCGGCGTCCGGGTAGAACGGGTAGAAGATCCCGATCGCGTTCGAGCCGCCGCCGACGCAGGCGACGACGGCGTCCGGCAGCGTGCCGATCTGCTCCAGGGTTTGGCGCCGCGTCTCGTGGCCGATCACGGCCTGGAAGTCGCGCACCATCATCGGGTAGGGGTGCATCCCGACCACGGAGCCGATGATGTAGAAGGTGGTCTCGACGTTGGTCACCCAGTCCCGGATCGCCTCGTTGGTCGCGTCCTTGAGGGTGCGGCTGCCGGAGGAGACCGGCCGCACCTCCGCCCCCAGCAGCTTCATCCGGAACACGTTCGGCGCCTGGCGGGCGATGTCGACCTCGCCCATGTAGACGACGCACTCCAGACCGAGCATCGCGCAGACCGTGGCGGTGGCGACCCCGTGCTGTCCGGCCCCGGTCTCGGCGATGATCCGCTGCTTGCCCATCGTCTTCGCCAGCAAGCCCTGGCCGAGCGCGTTGTTGATCTTGTGCGCGCCGGTGTGGGCCAAGTCCTCGCGCTTCAGCCAAATCCGGGCCCCGCCGCCGAGCGCGGTCAACCCGTTGGCCGCGAACAACGGCGTCGGCCGCCCGACGTAGTCGCGCGCCAGGCGGTCGACCAGATCCTGGAACTTGGGATCCCGCCGCGCCGCCGCGTAGGCCGTCTCCAATTCTTCCAGGGCCGGCATCAGCGTCTCGGGCGCGTACTGGCCCCCGAACTGCCCGAACCGCCCGTGGGCGTCCGGCCAGGCGGCGGGCGGCGCGGCCAGCGCCTCCGACATCGGCGACGGGTCGGCGGCGGGAACGGCGGTCACCATGCGGGTCTCCCAACGGATTCCGGACGCCGGTCCTTCGACGACCGACTTCCGACTTCGTCCAAGGCCGTAACGATACCACCCGCGCCCGAGGCCGGGTGTATGATTGACCGACGACCGCGGGGCACCCACCGCCGCCCCCGCATCCCACCGGCGCGATAGCCCCCCAGGACCGCCTTGTGACCCACGCGCTCGTGCGCGCCCAGTCGCCGGAAGAGGCCGAGTTCGCGGCGGTGTTGGTCGGCCTTGAGGCGCGCACCCGCCGCGTCGCCGACCTCCAGGCCGAACTGCAGACATTGAAGCTGTCCCTCGCCCGGTTCGCCAGCGTGGTGCTGCACCGCGCCCGCGTGATGTTCGCCGAGCTGGACCGGATCCGGCTCCGGATCGAGGAGTACGAGCACCGCTTCGCGCTGCTGGCCGCCGAGGACGCCACCGACGAGGCCGACCTGGCGGCGATCGAGGACGCGGTCCGGGACGAGTTCGCCGAGCGCCGGGAGCGCCTCGACGAGGGCGCCGAGGCGACCCGCCGCGAAGGCCGCGCCGCCCAGCGCGAGCGCGCTCGTCCACCCCTGCCGGCCGAGGTCGCCGCCGAACAGCGCCGCCTCTACCGGGATCTGGCCCGCCGCTACCACCCGGACCTGGCCCGCTCCGACGCCGACCGCGCCACGCGCGAGGCCGCGATGCTGCGCGTCAACGCGGCCTACCGCGAGCGCGACCTGGAAGCCCTGCTCGCCCTCCACCGCGCCGCCGAGGCCGAGGACCCGGCCTTCGACCGCCGCCCGGTCGCCGAACGCCTGCGCTGGGCGGTGGCCGAGACCGCGCGCCTGGACCGCGTCATCGCCGGCCTGGAAGCGGAGCTGGCCGCGACCATGGCCGGCGACACCTACGGCTTCTGGCACCGCCACGAGGCCGGCGAGCCGGTGGTCCGCCTGCTCGAAGACGACGCCGGCCGCGAACTCGCCCAGCGCCGCAAGCGCCTCTCCGCCCTGACCGCCTCGTACCGCCGGGCGAGCAAGCAGCGGCTGCAAACGGCGTAGGGGCAATTCCCCCTGGGGGGCGCGGAATCTCGGTTGGGACGGGTGGGGGCAGAACCAACGCCGTCCGGCGGCAACCGTTGTGCGCGACCCGCGGGACGTGGGCGCCATCGTCCGGTGACGGCAGCGGAGTGGGCAGAACGCTCCCGGCGGGCGAAGGAAGGACCGGGCAGGTGGACGTGGCAACGCACGACCGCCCGTCCACGTCGACGTCTCCTTGCCCCACGACCGGGCCGAGGCGCGGATCGCGGCGCTCGCCGCCGGCGGCCGCCCGGTGACGGACCGGTACGCGCCGGCGTGGTGGGTGTTGGCCGACGCCGATGGCAACGAGGCCCGAGTCGCCACCTGGCTGGGCCGCGACTGAGCGACGCCACCGACCGCGGTCGGGTGGGCTGGACCAGCAGGCTGGTCGACGCCGTCGCCAACAGCGGCAGCGCCGCGATCCCCAGGCCGACGCGCAGGCCGCGCAGGAACGTCTCCCGATCGGCGGCCAACGCGCCGAAGGTCGCGACGGCCAGCGCGCCGACGGGTTGGCGGCGGGCGTTGACGACGCCGCTGGCGGTTCCGGCGTGATCGGCCGGGACGCGGTTGACCGGCAGCGCGGTGACCGTCGGCGCCGTCGGCGACCCACCGACGCCAACCCGGATCGTCAGGAGGGCAAGCGGCCAGGTCGGGTGCCCCCGGCGCGGCGACGCCCAGACCATCGGCGCGACCGCCGCCAGGAATGGGCCATCGGATGCGCCCCGCGCGCCTGATCGCGCAGGAGGATGCTCGGCGCAACCGCCGCGGCGGTGATCGCGACGAGACATGCGGCGCTCCGAAACCGTCAGCGCCCCCTGCCCTCATCGTCTCAAGGACCGTCGTCGAAGTCAGCCAAAGAGAAGGAGATAACAAGACGGCTTCTGATACACAATTTTGCCGCGCAGGACCGCCGCGCGGCGGTCCTGCGCGGTGTCTCAGAAACGCCCGTATTTGAGACTCGACACCGACTGTCGGTTCGTGGCAGCGGCCAGCCCACCGCCAGGCAGGACCGACTGGTCCTCACCCTGCCGCGCCGCCGACCTCTGACCGCCCCGGCAACCCCCGCTCCCGAAGGTAGGCGTCGAACTGCTCGGGGGTGCGCACGCCCCCGCGGAGCACCGCCTCGTACACGTCGAAGGCGCCCCCCTCGTCCGGGTAGGTCGGCAGCCGGTGCCAGACGTCCTTGATCCAGAGGATCGCCAGCCTCGTCTCGTCGGTGAGCTGCTGCTTGAGGCGCTCGGCGTAGGGGAGGTAGTCGCGCGGGGCGTCGGAGAGCCAGAACGAGACGTCGAACTTCCACTCC
>CADCWE010000181.1 GCA_902806325.1 uncultured Thermomicrobiales bacterium
CCGTGCTGCCGCGCCGCCTGGAGGAGGGTCATCACGCCGACGACGTTGGCGCGGGCGAACGCCTCGGGGTCGAGCAGCGAGCGGTCGACGTGGGTCTCGGCGGCGAAGTTGACGACCGCGTCGCATTCCCCGACCAGTTCGTCCACCAGCGCGGCGTCGGCGATGTCGCCGCGGACGAAGCGGTGGCGCGGGTCGTCGAGCACCCCCGCCAGATTGGCCGTGTTCCCGGCGTAGGTCAGGACGTCCAGGGTAACGATGTCGTCGGCCGGGTGGCGTGCCAGCACCTGCCGGACGTAGGTGGAGCCGATGAACCCGGCGCCGCCGGTGACCAGGATCCGCACGCGACGATCCTCCTCGGATTGGGCTACGGGCGACCGGCGGCAACGACGGCGGACCGCTGGGCTTCGTGCCCGGCGGCGAGCCGGGGCGCGTACTCGGCGACGGCTTCTTGCCACGATCGGGGGGCAATGCCGATGGCGGCGGCCCGGCCATTGACCAGGCGGCTGTCCGCCGGGCGCCGCGCCGGCAATGGGTGTTTGGCGAGGAAGGCGGCGCTCGTGGTCGGGCGGACGAGATCGGGGTCGAACCCGGCGCCGCCGGCAACGGCCCGTGCCAGGTCGAAGCGGGAGGCCGCGCCGGCGTTGGTGAGGTGGAAGATGCCGCCGCCGCGCCGGTCGAGGAGGTGGACCAGGGCGGTGGCCAGGTCACCGGCGAAGGTCGGGTTGCCGACCTCGTCGGTGACCACCTCGACTCCGCCGCGGCGCCGGAGGACGTCGACGACGGTGCGCGGGAAATGCTTGCCGGGGCCGCCAAACAACCAGGCGGTCCGGGCGACGGCAAAGGCCGGGTCGACGGCGAGGACGGCGCGCTCCCCGGCCAGTTTGGTCGCGCCGTAGACGGAGACCGGACTGGGGGAAGCGTCCTCGGCGTAGGGCGCGCCGCCATCGCCGGAAAAGACGAAGTCGGTTCCGATCGAGAGCACGTAGGCGCCAACGGCGCAGGCGGCTTCGGCGACGTGGCGGCTGCCGCGGGCGTTGACGGCGTCGGCCTTGGCGGGGTCGCGCTCGCAGCCGTCCACGTCCGTGAATGCGGCGGCGTGGATCACGGCGTCCGGGGCCACGGCGCGCAGCGCCGGGCCGGCCGCCGCCGGGTCCGCGATGTCGACCACCCGGTCGATGCCGGGGCCGGGCCGGGCGCCGAAGCCGATCGGGACGTACCCGGCCAGGACGAGGGCCGGCAGGAGGAAGCCGCCGAGTTGGCCGGCGGCCCCGGTGACGACGACGCGGAGCGGACGCGCGGAACGGGGCATGACCGGTGTCCTCAGGCGATATCGACGACCGAGTGGTCGCCGAGCATCAAGCGGATCGCCTTCGGTTTGAGGGGAGAGCGCTCGACGACCACGTCCCGGCCGATCAAGGAGTCGGTAATCCTGGTTTCCACCGCGCGGATCACGCCGCCCTCGAGCACGATCGAGTGCTCGATCTCGCACCCGGAGAGCCGGCAGTTGGCGCCGATCGCGGTGAAGGGGCCGACGTAGGCGTCGGCGAGGCGGGCGCCGGCGCCGATGATCGCCGGGCCACGGACGGTGCTGCCGGTGATCCGGGCCCCGGCCTCGACCATGACCTCGCCGACGATGGTGGAGCCGGCGTCGACCTCGCCGCCGATCCGGCGCCCGAGGGTGCCCAGGACGAGGCGGTTGGCCTCGAGCATGTCGTCCTTTTTCCCGGTGTCGACCCAATCGTCGTCGATCACCGTCGCGCGGACGTCGTACCCGGCGTCGATCAGCCCTTGGATCGCGTCGGTGACCTCGAGTTCGCCCCGGGCCGACGGCGCCAGGGTGGCCGTGACGGCGTGGATCTCGGGGCCGAAGAAGTAGACGCCGACCACGGCCAGGTCGGAGATCGGCTCCGCCGGTTTCTCGACCAGGCGGCGAACCCGGCCGTCGGGATCGAGCACGGCGACGCCGAAGGCGGACGGGTTGGGCACGCGCTTGAGCAGGATCTGGGCGTCGCCCTCGCCGGCGGCGAAGCCGTCGACGAACGGGCCGATGCCGCGCTTGAGGAAGTTGTCGCCGAGGACCATGCAGAACGGGGCGGCGCCGAGCCAATCGCGCGCCGTGACGATGGCGTGGGCGAGCCCGAGCGGGGCGGGCTGGGGAAGGAACGTCACCCGAACCCCGCAGACCGAGCCGTCGCCGACCGCCGCCTCGACCTGGGGTCCGGTGTCGCCGGTGATGATCCCGACCTCCGTCACCCCGGCCGCGGCCAACTGCTCCAGGGCGTAGAAGAGGACCGGTTTGTTGGCGACCGGGACGAGCTGCTTCGCGCCGGTCGCGGTCAGGGGGCGGAGCCGTGACCCCTTGCCGCCGGCCAGGACCAGCCCTTTTAACGCGCGGACCCGCGGCTCGCGCGGGAGGATCGGCGCGGGAACGCGGACGAGGGAAGTCATCGCCGGACTCCGTGGAGCGGGGAGGCCGCGCGCGGCCCTCGCCCCTCGTGGAGCGATCGCCGGGAACCCCGGCGAACCGAAAACCGCGTTTGCCTGTCGCGTGATCTTACACGAGACCGGACGGGTTCACCCCCTCGCCGGAGCCTCCCCTTGCGAAGGTGGTCGCCGGCACGCCGGTCGTTGTGGCGTCCGGTACCCGGCGACGGTGGGAGTGGCCCATGGCGGTTGGGATCCGCGAGGCCGGTATGGGCGCGCGAAGGCCGACCGGGCCGATCTTCCGCCCCGGTGGCGTCCCTCCCCCGTCGTGGCTACCATTCCAACGACGAAGGAGGCGCGATCTTGGCGGACGAGGGCTTCATGCTCGGGGTGATCGGCGGCAGCGGGCTTTACGATTTCGCGGACCTGACGGGGGAGCGGGTGGAGGCGGTCGAGACGCCGTACGGGGCGCCGAGCGACGCGGTCGTGGTCGGGGCGTTGCACGGCGTGCCGGTGGCGTTCTTGCCCCGCCACGGGCGGGGGCACCGCCACTCGCCGACCGACCTGCCATACCGGGCCAACGTCTACGCGCTCAAGGCGCTGGGGGTCACCCACCTGGTCAGCGTCAGCGCCGTCGGCAGCCTGCGGGAGCACATCCACCCCCGGAGCGTGGTCCTGACCGACCAACTGATCGACCGCACCCTGACCCGGCCGCGCTCCTTCTTCGAGGGCGGCGCCGTGGCCCACGTCGGGATCGGCGACCCATTTTGCCCGACCCTCCGGGCAACCCTGCACGGTCTGGCCGGCGACGCCAGCGGGGCGGAGGTCCACGCCGCCGGCACCTACGTCTGCATCGAAGGGCCGCAGTTCTCGACCCGGGCCGAGTCCGCGCTCTACCGCTCCTGGGGCGCGAGCGTGATCGGGATGACGGCGATGCCGGAGGCGCGCCTGGCGCGAGAAGCCGAACTCTGCTATGCCATGCTGGCGATGGTGACCGATTACGACGTCTGGCAGGAGGACGAGGCCGACGTCTCGGTCGAACTGGTGACCGCCAATCTGGAAGCAAACGTGGCGACGGCGCGGGCGGCGATTCGCGCCCTGGTCCGCGCCGCGTTGCCGGCGCGGACCTGCGGCTGCAAGGACGCGCTGCGAGGGGCGATCACCACCGACCCGGCGCGAATCCCGGACGAGACCCGACGGAAGCTCGGCATCATCGGGGACCGCTATTTGCCCCCGGTGGCGGGGTAACCGGGTCGTGCAGGCCCGCTGGTCGCCGAGTTTCCGGTTCACGGAGTTCCAACTCCTGGTCGCGCCGGGGCTGCTGACCATCG
>CADCWE010000182.1 GCA_902806325.1 uncultured Thermomicrobiales bacterium
GTGACGCGGACGAATCCCCTCCGTGCCCGAGTCCGGGCGTCATCCCTGGTCCGATCTGCCCAGCGGAACCAGCCTCCACTCGGCCCATGCCGGGCGCTCCGTGCTACGCTCCCCACGGCGACGGCCGCGGCGGGCGGCGACGGCGAGGAGCGATTTGGTGCGGGAACCGACGCCAATCGAAGCGACGCTGCGCCTCGCCCGTCGCCAGTTCGTCCTCGGCGCTCTGACTGTTGCCCTGGTCGTGGCGGCGGTGGCGGTGCTGGCCACCGCTTTCGCCGGTCCGGGTGGGGTCGGCGGGTTCTACGGGTTCGGATCGGCGACCAACGACGAGCCGGCGCCGCGGTTGGTCGTCTTGGGAACCGGACAAGCCGTCGCCCCGGCCGAAACCGCGGCGCTCCAATTGCTGCTGGTTTCCGCCGGCGCCTACAACCCCGGGGTGGGCGCAACCGTTCCCGGCGCGACCCCGGGCGCGGGGGAGTTCGGTTGGATGACCCCGATCCGCGACGCCGCGATCTCGGCCGGGGCGTTGGCCGAGGACGTGACGGTCGTCCGCTCGCCGGCATTGGCGGGCAGCGTGTTCGACTCCGGAGAGGGCGAGACCGCCCGCCTCGATGTCTGGATAGCGCATGCCGACCTCGATCGCCTGAACGCCGTGGTCGCCGCCGTCGGCGAGACCGCCGACGAGAACAGCATGATCCTGACCCAGGTCGGCGCGTCGTACGGCTTGGCGGACTGCGCTTCGCTAGCGCGCCAGGCGCGCGAGGTCGCCACCGCCGACGCCCGCGCCCGCGCCATCGCCCAGGCGGCAGAGCTCGGGGGCCGGGTTGGGAATCTGTTGCTCGCCGAAGACATACCGGCCGCGCTCCAAGCGTCCGGGATGCCCGCCGATTCCACCGGCTGCCTGGTCCCGCCCGATACCTACTCCGCCTTTGAAGCGCCGAACGTCGGCGTCTCGTTGCCCGCGTTCGACCCGGTGACGCCGCCCGTGGCCGTCGCCGTCGCCCGGGTCGGGCTCACGTTTTCGCTGGACGACGTGTCCTAATCCGAAGGAACCGATCCGATGCCCAAGCAATCAGGCGGCGGCGACCGCAATTCGCGCACTGGCCGCCGCGCCCCCGGCAACCGCCAGGTCGCACGCGACCAGCGCCGTGCCCGAAGGGCGGCGCCGTTCGACGCGGCGGACGTGACAGCGGACCCCTTGGCGGGCGTGCCGGTCGATCGCCTCCAACCCAAAGCCGCTCCCGTCGTCCCGGTCGCCGAGGAGATCGAGGCGCCGATTGAGCGGATCGTGCCGGGCGGTTCCGGTCTGGCCTTTGCCAGCGGGCGGACCGTCTTTGTTGCCAATACGGCGCCGGGCGACACCGTCCGGGCGCGGGTGGATCGCACCCGCGGCAAGGTCGCCTTTGCCTCCCTGGTCGAGGTCCTGGAGCCGGGTCCGGGGCGGATCGCGCCGCCTAATCCGGCGTTCGTTGCCTGCGGCGGCGCCGATTTTCAGCACCTGAGCTACCAGGCCCAATTGGCCGTTAAGGGCGAGATCGTGCGGGACTGCCTGCGGCGGTTGGCCGGGATCGCAGACCCGCCAGCGGTGACGGTGGCGCCGTCGCCGGCGGAGTGGGCCTATCGCTCCCGCGCCGAGTGGCGGCACGACCCGGCCCTCGATCGGTTTGGCTACGTCGAACACGGCACCCACCGCGTCTGCGACGTGGTCGAAGACCCGATGGTGGTGCCGGAACTCAACGTGGTACTCGCCGACCTCCGGGAGCGGGCGCGCCGCGGCGCGTTGCCCGAAGCGACGACCGAGTTTAAGGTCGCCGCCGGGGACGACGGGGTCGGCGTCGCCCCGGCCCTGGACCCTACTCACCGCGCCGAACTGCGGCGGGTGGTCGGCGGTGAGCGGTACCGATACGACGCCGAGGCGTTTTTTCAGGCCAACCACGCGATCCTGCCGGCGCTGGTCGCCGAGGCGATGCGGTTCGCCCCGCCATCGGATCCCGGCCTGGCGGTGGATCTGTACTGCGGGGTCGGGCTGTTCACCGTGCCGATCGGGCGCCGGTTCGCCCGCGTCATCGGCGTCGAAGGTCACGCCGGGTCGGCCGTCTTCGCCCGCCGGAACTTGGCCGACGCCGGGTTGGCCGACGCGCGGGTCGACACCGGCGGCGTCGATCGCTGGCTCGCGGCCCACACCAGATCCGTTGGCCCGGTTTCGCTGCTGGTGCTGGATCCGCCCCGCGCCGGTGCCGGCGAGGCGACGGTGGCCGGGATCCTTCGCCTGAACCCGAAGCGGATCGCCTATGTTTCCTGCGACCCGGCCACCCTGGGCCGCGACCTGCGGGGTTTGCTGGGCGGCGGTTACGCCATCGAATCGGTGGCGGCGCTGGATCTGTTCCCACAGACGCACCACGTCGAGACCGTGGTCCACCTCGCACGGACAGGATAGTCCTTGACCACCATGTTCCTCCGATGTCGTGGTGTAGCGCGCCGTGGTCATCGTGGCCATCCGGTTCGACGGCGTGGTGGGCCGGCGATACTAATCCTCGCCCCCGTTGCTACCATAGACGCCGCACGGTACCCGGGATCGGGTGCAATTGCACGCCGGTGTCGTAAGCGACGCCGAGTCCTGCCCAACGGACGCCGGTCGCGCGTGACCGCGTTCGTTTCACCGAGGAGGAACCATTGGCGAGCTACGCCGACCGCAGGGTCAAAATTGTCGCCACCCTTGGTCCGGCGGTGGCCGGGCGCGACACGCTGCGCCAACTGCTCGAGGCCGGGGTCGACATGGCGCGGATCAATGCCGCCCACGGGTCGGAGGACGAGCGCGCGACGCTGATCGAGGATGTCCGTGTCGCCGCCGCCGAGCTGGGCCGGCTGGTGCCGATCCTGTTCGACCTTCAGGGCCTCAAGATCCGCACCGGCGGCGTCGACGGCGGCGAAGCGGTGCCGATCGCCCGCGGCACCACCGTCGAGGTGGTGCCGGAGGCGGTCGAAACCACCCCGACCCGGATCGGCGTCGGCTACCCGGCGCTGCTGAGCGTGATCGCCCCCGGCTCCCGCCTCTTGATCGCCGACGGCTTGATCGAACTGCTGGTCGAGCGGATCGCCGGCGGCGTCGCCCACTGCCAGGTCGGGCGCGGCGGCTTGCTCAACAAGCGCCAGGGTGTGACGTTGCCGGGCGCCCCGATTCGCGGCGGCGCGATCACCGACGCCGACCGGCCGGACATCGCGTTCGCCGTCCGCCAGGGCGTGGACTACCTTGGCCTATCCTTCGTCAACGAGGCCAACGACCTCGTCTCGGCCAAGGCGACCGCCGCCGCCTACGGCGCTCCCCCGTCGGTGATCGCCAAGATCGAGCGCCCGGAAGCCCTCGCCAACGTGCGTGCGATCGCCACCGAAGCCGACGGCCTGATGGTCGCCCGCGGCGACCTCGGCGTCCAACTGCCGCCGGAGCGGGTGCCGCGCGCCCAAAAAGAGATCATCGGCGTCGCCAACAACCTCGGGCTGCCGGTGATCACCGCGACCCAGATGCTGGAGTCGATGATCACCCAGCCGGTGGCGACCCGGGCTGAGACCAGCGATGTCGCCAACGCGGTCTGGGACGGCACCGACGCGGTGATGCTTTCGGCCGAAACGGCGATGGGCCGCTACCCGGTGGAAGCGGTCCAGACCATGGACCGGATCATCAAGGAGGCCGAGAAGGAGGGCCCGATCCGGACCGACGCCGCCGCCAAACCGTTGCCCGCGTC
>CADCWE010000183.1 GCA_902806325.1 uncultured Thermomicrobiales bacterium
CGGTTCGCCCGGGCCATCCGGGTCGACGGCGTGGGTCTTGGCCGGGGTGCCGGTGACGCGGGTCCGGACCACGAAGCGGCCGAGGTCGGGGACCACCAGCAGCGGCGGGCTCTCCAGGTCGTCGAGGCAGAGCTGCAATTGGCGATAGGCGGCGTCGGGGTCGGCTGGCCGAAGAGGCGGCACAGGTCGAGGAAGTGCTCCTGGGCGGCGGAGCGCTCCTTGAGCGTCGCGCCGCACCACTTGGCCTGGAACGCGGGCAGGTTCATCGGCCGGATTGTACGCCACGGGTGCCCGCCGTTCCCGGCCACCTCGCGGCCGGGCGCCAGGCGATCGCCCGCGGACCAGGGTTGGCCGGCGTTCGCGGGACAACGCTTCGCTCTTCCCGCGTTCGACGCTGCCGGTCAGGAACGTCCGAACCGGGGCGGCACTCACCGGTCGACCCCGTCGCCAGCCCGCCGCCCGGCGGATGGACGCCAGCGTTTCCGACCGAGCCCTAACCGCTACGTAGCGCCACTGGTCAACCGCACGATGGGCCGATGTTCTTACGTACGGACTCTTGACAGCGGGTGTAGGCTAGAGATACCTCGGACACGTTGAACCCCGGCGCGGCCGTCCCGTGGTCGCCGATGCGCCGGGCGGAGTGAGCGGCGAACCCGACTGGGGCCATTTCGGCCTGGTCGGGTTTTTCCGTGCCGCTCCACGTCCGGAGGTGAGCCGTGCCCCATCCGACGCCCGTGCTCCCCTCCATCCGCGGCCCACCGGTTCGCACACGACGAAGCGGACGGGGTCACCATGCCAGCGATGCCCCCCGCCCGCCCCTCGCCCGCCGGTCGAGCCCAGAGGACACGCCCCGCGGTGGTGCGCACCATAGCAGAATGCGCGTCCGCGATACGACCCCTGCTTGGGCTCCCGGTGCTCGGCTCCCACGGACGATCCGAGGAGCCGTCCCGCCCGAAAGGGGGACGCCATGCGCCCCGCGACCTTCGCCGTCGCGCTTGCCTTGCTCGCGGCCCTCGTCACCACCTCGGTGGCCGGCGCCAGCAGCGTCCACTTCAAACCGCCCCGCCGCGCGCCGACCTTCACCGATCTCGGCCTGACCCTCAACGCCGTCGGCGATCTGGCGGGGCTGGGCAACGGCGACGTGCTGATCACCCTGACCGTGACCGGCACCCCGACGGCGACCTGCACCAACCCGGCGGGGGCGACCCAGCCGCCGGGCCAGAACCCGGCCGAGGTGACGCTGACCGGCTCCCAGTCCATCCCCGACGAGGAGATCAAGAACGGCAACGTCGCGTTCGACGTCACCACCGATCCGCCGGAATCGCCGGTCCCCGGGGCGCCGGATTGCCCGAACTCGCGCTGGACCGAGGACATCACTGACGTCGAGTTCACCAGCGCGACCGTCACGGTCGAGCAGGGCGGCGCGGTCGTGCTCGAGGAAACGTTCGCGCGCTAATGACCCGGCGGGCACGCGCGGGTGGCCGGGAATTCTGGGGGGTGGCATGCCGGTGACGAGTTCGTCGTCCGTCGAGGCGTTCGGAGTCCGCGTGCCCGATCGCCCCTTCGCGTCCGGTTTTGCCTGCTCCTGTCCCGGATCGATCGCATCGCCGGTCCCAGCGGACCCCCGCGCCAAACGAGGGCGTGGGGGTCTGCTCGTCACCCGGCTCGGGAATGGCCGCACCGACCGACCATCGCGCGCCATGGCGGCGCGCGACCGTAACGCTTCTACGAAGGAGTAGCGGCAACGATGGACGGCCAACGCTTCGACGAAATCACCAAGGCGCTCGCGGCCGGGGCCTCCCGGCGCCGGATAATCCAGGGCATCGCGGCCGGGGCGCTCGGGGCCGCGTTCGGGCTGCGTCGGGCCGCGCCCGGCGACGCCGCCGGACCGTGTCGCCAACTAGGCGAAGCCTGCAAACCGGGTCCGACCGGGATCGAACTCGGCTCCTGCTGCGCGACCAACGCCAACGGAGGGGCGAGTAACCTCTTCTGCCAGAAGGTGGCCGAGACCGGGGCAGACCGGTGCGAATGCACGACCGGGTTCGTCCGCTGCAACGGAGCGTGCGTGTCGATCTCGTGCCCCGGCGGCGCCTCGCTCAACACCACCACCTGCACCTGCGAATGCCCGGACAGCGCCCCCCTCTGCAACGGGGCGTGCGTGCCCAACACCTGCCCGGCCGGCAGCGGTCAGGTCTTCAACACCAGCACCTGCGCCTGCGAGTGCCCGTCGACCGCGCCGGAGGCTTGCGGCGGCGTCTGCCTCGCGCCCTGCCCGTCCGGTCAGGTCCGCAACGCCACCACCTGCGCCTGCGAGTGCGGCCCGAACACGGTGCTCTGCAACGGCGCCTGCGTCAGCGACGCCTGCCCGGCCGGCAGCGGCCAGGTCTTCAACACCACCAGCTGTTCATGCGTGTGTCCCGCTTCCACGCCGGACTCGTGCGGCGGCATCTGCCGCTCGGCGTGCGCGGTGGGCCTCACCCGCAACCCGAGCACCTGCGCCTGCGAGTGCCCCAGCGGCACCGTCTCCTGCACCCCGCCCGGCTCGACCACCGCCACGTGCGCGTCCACCACCTGCTCCGGCGGCCAAGTGTTCGACCCGGCCACCTGCACTTGCGCTTGCGCGCCGGATGAGGTGTTCTGCGGCGGCCTGTGCCACAACCCGGAGACGACCTGCGCCGGATTGCACAACAAGATCTTCAACGTCGAGTGCTGCAACCAGGGCGCGAACCCCTGCCAAAACCCGGGCCAACCGTCCGGGCGCTGCAAGGCCTGAACGCCGCGGGCCGATCCGACGCGGCCGGGCCGGATCGGCCGGGCCGGATCGGCCACTCGCGCCTGGGTGCTCCATCGCGGAGCGCCCCGGCGCCGTCATCCGCCGGCGCGACGGCCGGTATCCGGGCCTAGTCCGGACCCGCCGACCTCGGTTTGTGCCCGGCGAGGACGAGGAACAAGGGGATCCGCTTCCGCCGCGCGAACTCGGCTTCGTCGGCGAAGCGCTCCGGCCGGGGGTGGGCTTCGCGCAGGCGGTCGACGACGAAGCCGGCGCGCTGGAGCGCGGCAAAGTACGCCTCGACCGTCCGGTGGTACTTGACCACCCGTCCACCGAGCCAGGCCGTTTCTCGCGGCCCCTCGGCGAAGTAGTCGTCGACCAGCCAGGCTTGGCGTGGCCCGGATTGCCACCCGCGGTCGCAGGACGTGATCACCGGGTGCTCGACCGAGAACACGAACCGGCCGCCGGGGGCCAAGGTCCCGAAGATCCGGGCGAAGACCGTGGCAATGTCGGCGAGGTAATGCAGCGCTAAGGACGAGACCACCAGATCGAATGCCGCCGGATAGTCCCACGACTCGATCGCCGCGTGGACCACCTCCCCAGCGGTGCCCGCGAGCGTAGCCGCGCCGCGTCGACCATGTTGCGCGACCCGTCCACGCCGACGTACCGCTGGCAGCCGCCGTCGAGGGCGAACGCGCCGAAGGACGCGGCGCCGCATCCGAGGTCGAGAATCCGACGACCGGCCGGGTCGCCGGCGAGGTCGCGCAGAACGGGCTGCTCCAGGGTGTCGTTGGGGTTGTCCGGCCGCCTCCGGCTCTCCATGTACGTCGCGAACACGGCATCGTCGTCGTAGAACGCCGGACTCCGAACGCCCATCCCCGCCTCCCACTCCCACCCGCCCAGACACCCCC
>CADCWE010000184.1 GCA_902806325.1 uncultured Thermomicrobiales bacterium
TCGCCACCGCCGCCTACGGCGCCGGGATCCCGGAATCGGTGTTCTGGGACACTACGCCCCTCTCCGCTAACCCGCACTGGGGCTACCGGGGCAACATCGACGGCTGGTGGGGCAACACCGACGACTATGGCATCTACCCCGAAGCCCTCGCGCCGACCCTGAACGCCAACGGTTTCGCCGCCGACGTCTTCTACGGCCTCGGCGACCCTGCCGCCTTGACCGCCCGTCTCGACGCCGGGGTGCCGACCCTAGTCTGGCTCGGCTTCTGGGGCGACACGGCCGTCACCCTCGACGACGCCGGCGTCTACACCGTCGCCGCCGGCGAGCACGTGGTCGTCGCCTACGGCTACGACGGCGACGGCGTCTACGTCTCCGACCCCGCCAGCGGGACCATGAAGTTCTTCGCTTGGGACCACTTTCTGGCGATGTGGAACGTACTCGACGGCATGAGCCTTGGGGTGGCGCCCGCCTGACCGACGTGAAACCGGGGTCATCGTGTCGTGATCACCGGTTCAACCACCGCTTGACAACCAGGCACCCCCTTGATAGAGTAAGAGCGTGATCCGATGATTCGACTCGAATCCGAGCTGGAAGCGGGAAACCGCCATGGCACGGGGACGATAGGATTGTCGGATCACATTTTTGTGCCCAGATGGCCACTACCGTGTCCGCGTCCGGACCGACCGGCGTCGCAAAGGGCCTGGCTGTCGTGCCAAAACCCCTCGCCCTGCTCAGCGTCTACGACAAGACCGGTCTGGTCCCGTTCGCTGAGGGGTTGCTCGGGCTTGGGTTCGACCTCGTCTCGACCGGCGGCAGCGCCAGAACGCTCGTCGGGGCCGGGCTCCCCGTCCTCGCGGTCTCCGACCTGACAGGGTTTCCGGAGCTCCTGGACGGCCGCGTCAAGACCCTTCACCCGGCCGTCCACGCCGCCCTGCTCGCCCGGCGCGACGAGCCGGCTCACCTGGCCGATCTCGATCGCCACGGCATCCGCCCGATCTCTTTGGTCGCCGTCAACCTCTACCCCTTCGCGGACACGGTCCGCGACCCCACCGTGACGTTGGACGACGCGCTGGAGCAGATCGACATCGGCGGCCCGGCGATGATCCGCGCCGCCGCCAAGAACCACCCGGACGTGCTCGTCGTCACGGATCGGGCCGACTACGCGGCGGTCCTGGCGGCGCTCGGGGCGGGTGAGGTTCCGCCACGGGATCGCCGCGCCCTGGCCGCGAAAGCCTTCGCCCACGTCGCGGCGTACGACACGGTCGTCGCCGACTTTCTCCGCCGCGGCGCCGCGCCCGATGCCTCGGAGTCGCCCGGCTCCTCGCCCCTGTTTCCCACCGAGTTCACCGTCGCCGGACACCGGGTGCGCTGCCTCCGCTACGGCGAGAACCCCCATCAAGCCGCCGCCGCCTACCGCCGGTTGGGGGCTGGCCCCCAACCGGCGGGTGTGCTCGATGCGATCCAGATCGGTGGCAAGGAGCTTTCGTTCAACAACCTCCTCGACGCCGACGCCGCGCTGGCCGCGGTTTCGGGGTTCGCCGAACCGGCGGTCGCTATCGTCAAGCACACCATCCCCTGCGGCCTCGCCGTTCGCCCGGCATTGGCGGCGGCGTTCGCGGCCGCGCTCGCCGGTGACCCCGTCTCGGCCTTCGGCGGCATCGTGGCGCTCAATCGTCCGGTGGACGGTGCGACGGCGGATGCCCTGGCCGAGGTCTTTTTCGAGGTCGTGATCGCGCCCGCGTTTTCGCCCGAGGCCCGTGCGGCGCTGGCGCGCAAACGCAGTCTTCGGATGCTCACACTCGACATCCCGGATCAGGGTGCCCGACCGGTTCACGCGCCGTGGGACCTGCGGCCGATCGAGGGCGGCTTGCTGATCCAGGAGCCAGACACCGGGTCCGACGATCCCACCACCTGGACCTCGGTCAGCCAGCGCCCGCCGACCGAGACCGAATGGGCGGATCTCGTCTTTGCCTGGACCGCGATCAGGCGCGTCCCCTCCAACGCAATCGTGTTGGCGCGGGATCGGGCCGTGATCGGCGTCGGCAGCGGTCAACCGAACCGGTTGGAAAGCGTCCGCATCGCCGTCGCCAAGGGCGCGAACCGCGCGGCTGGCTCGGTCCTCGCCAGCGACGCGTTCTTTCCGTTCCGGGACGGCGTCGAGGCCGCCGCCGCCGCGGGGATCTCCGCCATCGCCCAACCGGGCGGCTCCGTGCGCGATCCGGAGGTGATCGCCGCGGCGGACGAGGCCGGGATGGCGATGGTGCTAACCGGGCGACGGCACTTCAAGCATTAGTCGCCGGGCCGCGGATCAAACAGGCGCGGCGATCGCAACCCGGTCCGCGTCCATCGCGTCCATCCGCGCCAGCCAGAGCGCCGGATCGCGGATCTCCGCCATCGTCGGCAGCTGTTCGGCACCGGTCCAGATGCGACGGACGTGGTCGTGCCCGCGTTCGGCAAAGACCCGATCGATGAACGCCTCGCCGAGGCGGTACTGCTCCATCTTGACGTTCAAGCCGGTCAAGCGGGCGAACAATTGCTCCGAGACGGTCCGCTGCCGCTGCCGCTGCTCGAACTTGCGAGCGATCGCGTCGTAGGACGGCAGAAGATCACGGCCGACCGCGTTCATGACATGGTTCGAGTAGCCCTCGACCATACACATGGTCGCTTGCATGG
This sequence comes from uncultured Thermomicrobiales bacterium, assembly GCA_902806325.1. Taxonomy (GTDB): domain Bacteria; phylum Chloroflexota; class Chloroflexia; order Thermomicrobiales; family UBA6265; genus CADCWE01. The sequence goes on from CADCWE010000184.1 coordinate 2,674, forward strand.
CGTTGAACAGCTCACGCTGTTCGGGCGACATCAACGCCTCGATCCAACTGCCCTCGCGCCCGTCCCGGTTCCGCGCCCGCTCGACGAAGACGCGGACGCCGCGCATCCCGCCCTTGAGCTGCTCGGCATCTTCGCGCAGGAACTCCATGTAGCGCCCGAGCAGGCCGTTGAAGTGTTCCCGGACCCACGGGTGGGCCTCGAACTCGAAGGCGTGGGTGGTCTCGTGCAACGCCAACCACATCCGAAACTCGTCGGCCGGGAGGGCCAGCGCGCGCTCCACCGCCCGAATATTGGGCTCGACGTAGTAGAGTTTGCCGGCCGTGACCGGCTCCCGTCCCAGCAGCGCCAGGTCGTACTGACCGAGCACCCGGCGGGCAAGGTAGCCCAGGAGGAGTCCCAGTTCCGCGCTCAAGACCGCCTGGTTGACGCCACCCCAAAGCTGAGACGCCACGGTCCTTCCGGTTTCAAGATCGTCACGCAACGCTTCCAGCGGCGCGAACAAAGTCTTGAAGGCCTCAAGGTTGGCATTGATCCAGTCGACCCGGTCGAACACGAAGGTGCGCTCGGCGGCCTCAGGCAACGTCGAACCGGCGTAGAGCTCCACGATCGGGACACACCGCGCGACCAGCCCCCGGTACTCGGCGTCGAGTCGTGACCGCTCGGGCATCGTCAGCGCGCTGGCGCGGTTCATGTTGATGGCGATGCCGCGCGCCCGTTCCCAGTCGATCAACCTGGTGCCGGTCCCGGGGTCGCGGCCAACCATCGCCCGGGTCCGCCGCCCCGCCCAAGCGCCGACGGCGGCCCCGGTCAGCACGCCGGCCGTCAGCAGCCGACCATCGATCGGCAGGCGGCGACCCCGTTCTTGCCCAAGCAGCGTCCGCATCGGCTCCATTCGCCTCATTCCTTTCGATGCTTTATATAGGTGTGGCCAGCCCATCTT
>CADCWE010000185.1 GCA_902806325.1 uncultured Thermomicrobiales bacterium
ACGGGGTCGTCGCGGTCGGCGGCGCGGGCGGCGGTCGCGGTCGAGCGGGCCGGGGTGGCAGATTCGTAGCCGGCCAAATCCTCCTCGGTCGCATCGGCGCCGTGCTCGGTGAGGGAGATCAGCTTGTACTCGTGGTTCAGGTCGCGGTAGAGGTAGCCGTCCTCGACCAGTCGGTCGATCAGGCCCTCGACCTTGCTCCGCGAGAGGTCCTTCAGGCTGCCGAAGGCCGGGGTGCGGTCGGCGCGGACGCGGCTCTCGACGGAACCGGTGAGGAGTTTGCCGAGGCCGGTTTTGCCCATCGGGAAGGGGGCGGCGGCGACGCCGCGCAGCACCGCCATCGCGTCGGCGGCGGTAGTCCGGGAGCGCGGAGCGGGGGCCGCGGGGTCGGCTTCGACGCGCTTCCGGGTTGGGGCTTCGGAAGCGGTCCCGGTGCAGACGTCGCAGACTGTGCCGCAGGGAGGGAGGGCTTCGCCGAGGTGGGCGGCGAGGCGGGCGTGGCGGCACTTGGCGCCGCCCTCGGCGTAGGCCAGCACCTGAGCGATCCGGCGGCGGGCCTCTTCGCGCGCCCGGGAGAGGACGGCGCCGAGGGTGGTCGCCGCGTCGCCGCCGACCGGCAGCAATTCCAGGCAGACCGCCCGGCCGCCGTCGCGGCTGGTCACCCCCGGCGTCTCGTGGAGCAGGCGGTCGAGGTCGGACGGCGAAAGGTCGAGCGCGGCGCAGGCCTCGGCGGTGCGGATCGTCGCCGTGCCCAGGCCGTGGTCGAGACCGGCCCATTCGCGCAGGCGCGACCACCCTTCCGGCGCCTCGGCGGTGTCGTCGCCGTCGTCGTTGCCGCCGTCGTACCAGACGCCGCGGGAGACGGCGGCGTCCGGGTGCCGGAGCAGCAGCCCGGCCTGGTCGAGGATGCCGAGCGCGACCCGGGGGTCGACGTCGTCGTTGGGCTCGTCGCTGGGGGGTAGCAGGGATCCGGGGTCGAGCACCGCCCATCGCCCGTGGGCCTGCTGCTTGATCCCGGCGTAGACCCGGCGCAGGGTGTCGAGGTCCAGTTCGTCGCGGCGCGCCAGGCGGTTGAGGTTCGTCTGGTCGGTCGGGGCGAAGAGCAGGACGCACCGAGCCGGTTGGCCGTCGCGCCCGGCGCGGCCGGATTCCTGGGCGTACGACTCCAGCGATTTGGGCGGGTTGAGGTGGATGATGAAGCGGACGTCCGCCTTGTCGACCCCCATCCCGAAGGCCACCGTCGCGACTACCACCCGAACCTGCCCGGCCATAAAGCGTTCCTGGTTGCGGGCGCGGACCTCCGGGTCCAACCCGGCGTGGTAGGGGATCGCGCCGACGCCGCGGTCGCGCAGCAGCCCGGCGATCGCGTCGGCGTCCTTGCGCGAGCCGACGTAGATGATCCCGGCCCCTCGCTCGGCGCGGCAGATCTCGACCGCCTTGGCGACCTTCTCCTCGCGGTTGCGAACCCGATGCGCTTCCAAGAAGAGGTTCGGCCGGAAGAGGCTGATCCGGACCCGGTCCAGCTCCCGGCCAAGCCCGATCCCGATCTGCTTCGCCATCGCCGGGGTCGCCGTGGCGGTGATCGCCAGCACCGGCGGTTCGCCGAGTTCCGGCAGGCTCTTCGGGATGGTCAGGTAGTCCGGCCGAAAGTCGTGCCCCCAGAGGCTGATGCAGTGCGCCTCGTCGATCACGACCAGGGCGACCCCCGCCGACCTCAGGGCGCGCAAAAAGGCGTGCTGGCGCAGGCGCTCCGGCGCGGCGTAGACCAGTTTCACCTCGCCGTCGGCGATCCGGTCCAGGGTTCGCCGCAGCTCGTCCGGGGCGAGGGTGGAGTTGACCAGCGCGGTCCGCTCCCGCACCGCCGGCGGCAGCCCCTCGACCTGGTCCTTCATCAGGGCGATCAGGGGCGAAATGACCAGCGTCGTCCCGTCAAGCAGCATGGCCGGGAGCTGGAAGGTGAGCGATTTGCCGGCCCCGGTCGGCATCGTCGCCAGGGTGTCGCGCCGGGCGAGGACGTTGGCGATCACCGCCGCCTGGCCGGGGCGTAGTCCGGGATGCCCGAAGAGGTCGCGGACCGCGGCCAGGGCCTCGTCCGGCAGCGGCACGTCGCCCGGGTCGGCGGGCGACGGCTCCATCTCCGGTTCCGGTTCCGCGCCGACGATCCGCCGCGGGCGGACGGCGGCCACCGGACCGTCGCCAAAGGACGCCACGGCGCGGTGGTCGTCGCGCCGCGCGCCCGGCGCCGGGCGGACCTCGCCCAGCGGCGCCTCGCCGAGGGCGTCTTCGATCTGCGCCCGCAGGGTTTCGGTCCGCAGCGCCTCGATCGCCCGCGCCCGGGCGCGCAGCTCCGTGGCCTGCCCGGTGCGGCCCAATTGGCGCGCCAGGCCCGCGGCTTGGGTCAGTTGGGCCGCCGTTCCCGACTCGCCCAGCAGATCGAGGATCTCGTCGAGCCGGGCCGCCGCGTCGCCGGAGTCGCCGGCGTCCAGCGCCAGCCCGGCCAGGACCAGGCACGCGGTGACGTTGTCCGGCCGCTCCGCCAGCAGCCGCTCGTGGTGGTCCCGGGCCGACGCGAAGTCGCCGCTCGCCCGCGCCACCTCGGCCCGGAACCCGGCCACCGTAATCCCGCCGGTCTCCTCCAGATCGGCGGCGATCCGGCCCGCCTCGGCGACCCGGCCGAGACCGAGCAGCAGCCGGCCGAGCGCGATCCAGGCGGTGTTCGACGGCGAGCGGTCGACCCGCGCCTCCAGCAGCGCGACCGCCTCGTCCGGCTGGCCCATCTGGTAGGCCAACCGCGCCCGCTCTTCCATGGACGCGATGGTCTTGCCGCCGTCGGCCTCGATCTCGTCGAGCAGCGCCGCCGCCTCGTCCAGCGCGCCGGTGGCCCGCAGTTGGGCGACCAGCGCCCACCGCAGCTTGGCCGGCAACCGCATCGCGCGGGACGGCGAGACCAGGATCGGCCGGGGGCCGTCCGGCGGTGCCGGGCGCGACGCGGCGTCGGCCCCCGCCGCGGGAACGGGAGCGAAGGCGGGTTCGGGAAGGGAAACGGCGGCGCTCACGGCGAACCTCGGCTCCGTTCGTACAGCACGGATGTTTCCCTCAGTATACCCGCGCCGGATAAGGTACGCTTGGCCCCGACAACCGGCGACCGGGGGCGACCGCGCGCCGCGCAATGGGAGAGGCAACGATGCAGCAACGCGTCAAGGCGTCGATGTGGGAGCGCACCCGCTGGTCCCGCTACGGCTTCGTCGCCGGCCTCGTGGTCGGCGTCGTCATCGGCTGGGCGTTCCACGGGGTGTTCAACTTCATCTTCCGGTCGCTTATCTACACCGCCGTGGTGATCGTTGTCGTTGCCCTGGCCTATGCCTGGTGGCGGCTGCGCGCCGGCCGCAAAGGCGGCGGCATGGATCCGGACCGCGTCACCGTCACCCGAACCGTGGTCGCGCGGCCGGAGGGGACGCGGGAGGAGTGAGGCGTCGGGTCGGCCCCCTATCCCCCCAACCCCCTTTCCCCCACGGTTGGGGAAGGGGGGGCACAGGGTTGCGATAGCGAGCAATGCGGTGCGGAAAGCCTCTCTCGCGCGGTTGGGCCGGATATTTGGGTGACCT
>CADCWE010000186.1 GCA_902806325.1 uncultured Thermomicrobiales bacterium
CCTCGCCAATCCGGCCCTCAGCGACCTCGCGGCCACCGCCTACCACCGGGACGCGATGCGGGCCACCGAGACGGGACGCCTGCTCGCCCGCGCCGGCGCCGGTACGCGGCGCCACCCCGTCCTCGACGCGGTGCGGCACGGCGCCGGCGCCGCGCTGATCGGCCTCGGCGCCTGGATCCAAGGCCAGCGCCGAGCCCCCAATCCGGTCGCCGGTCTCCCGCACACCCCGGCTCCGACCGCGCCGCCGCTGGGGTGAGACGGTCGCATCCGCCCGCCCCGCGGATGTGAACGTGGGGCGCGTCCTGGCCCGGGGACCGGCGTGGCGACGCCACGCCGGTCCCCGGGCCATCGTGCGTCCTGGACGACCGGTCGAGCCTGGCCGGGTCTCGCCCACCGGCCATACGCACGCCTGGCGCGGCGTGCGTGGCGGGACAAGATGGGCTATAAACGGCCGGAACGCGCGCGGTTGCCGATCCCGCCGGGACTCCTGATCCCGGATTGACCCCGCAGGAGAGAACGCCATCGGAACCGAGTCGCTGGTCGCGGTCGACCGTTTGCCGTCGTTGCCCCGTTGGTCCCCGTTCTCGCTCCCCTCCCGGATCCGCGTCGCGCTGCTGTTGGCGACGCTGGGCGGGGTCTTGATCGGCTGCGGACCGCTGGACGACGGGGAGAATCCGACGCCGACGGTGTTGCCGGCACCAACCCGGACCGACCTGCCGGCCCCGGCTTCCCCGGTGGCTAGCCCCCGGTCGCGCCCCGCCGCGACGCCTCTCACCGTTGCCGGTTCGCCCGCGGCGACCGCCTCGCGCGCTGCCTCCCCGACGGCCGCGCGACCGCCGACCGGGGGAGCCGCCGAGCCGACACGGACGCCGGCCCGGCCGACCCGGACGCCGCGTCCGGAAGCACCGGCGACCGAGGAAACGGCCGCCCCCGGCGCGGTCACCGTCGCGGAGTGCGAGATCCCCGATCCGCTGCCGAACCCCGAGGGCGCGACGGCGCGGGCCACCAACGACGGCGACGTCAATTTTCGGGACGGGCCGGGCACCTCCTGCGGCGTGGTGCTGGTCTTCGGCGTCGGCACCCCGGTCGAGGTTCTCAGCGGTCCGGTCCAGGTCGGCAATTTGAGTTGGGTGCTGGTCGAGTTCGAGGGGCGTCAAGGCTGGGTGGCGGAGCAGTTTTTGGATGAGGCGTAAGGACCCGCCACCGTCTTGGGGGCGCCAATTGGTGAACGACCACACGGGCGCGCGATCCTGGAGCCGGGCGCGCCAGGGGCGCCGTCACGCGGACCATTCCCGGTCGAACCGCCGAGCGTGGGTCCACGCCGTGCGATGATGACCCGGCGTGGCCGCGGGGACGGTCACCCGCGGTGGCGCGGGCGGAGCGTCCCACGGAGCCGGGCGGAGGCATCGGATGGCGTTCCCGCGCGCGAGTGGGGTGCTGGCGCACCCGACATCGTTTCCCGGCCGGCACGGCGTTGGGGACCTCGGACCCGAAGCGTTCCGGTTCGTGGATTGGCTGGCCCAGGCCGGGCAGCGTCTGTGGCAACTGATGCCGCTGGGGCCGACCGGCTTCGGGGACTCTCCCTACGCGTCGTCGTCGGCGTTCGCCGGCAACCCGCTCTTGATCTCCCTGGACTGGTTGGTCGGCGACGGATTGCTGGAGCCGGGCGATCTCGACGGCGGTCCGGAGTTCCCGGACCACGAGGTGCTGTTCGGCACGGTGATCGGCTTCAAGTTGCCGCTCCTCCGCCGGGCCTTCGAGCGATTCAAACAGGGCGCGGCGGCGGACCAGCGCGACGCGTTCGAGCGGTTCTGCCGCGACGAGGCCTGGTGGCTCGACGACTACGCGCTCTTCACCACCCTCAAGGACCAGCACGGCGGCCAAAGCTGGCTCGATTGGGGCCGCGACGTCCGCCTGCGCAAACCCGAAGCGCTGGAGGACGCGCGGACCCGGCTCGCCGACGACGTGCGGGAGCAGCAGTTCGTCCAATTTCAGTTCCGCCGCCAATGGACGACCCTGAAGCGCTACGCGAACGAGCGGGCGATCCGGATCATCGGCGACATTCCGATCTTCGTCGCCACCGATAGCGCCGACGTTTGGGCCAACCCGCACCTGTTCCGACTGGACGCCGAAGCGCGACCCTTGGTCGTCACCGGCGTGCCACCGGACGCCTTTTCGAGCACGGGTCAGCTCTGGGGCAATCCGGCCTACGCCTGGGACCGGATGGCGGCGGACGGCTACGCCTGGTGGGTGGCCCGGATCCGGGCGATGTTGGCGACGGTCGACGTGATCCGGATCGATCATTTCCGCGGGTTCGCCGCCGCCTGGATCGTGCCCGTTACGGCAGAGATAGCGGCCGAGGGCCGGTGGGAGCGGGGGCCGGGGGTGGCGGTCTTCCGCGCGATCGAGGACGCGCTGGGCGCGGTCCCGATCGTGATCGAGGACCTGGGGGTGATCACGCCGGACGTGGTCGCGCTGCGCCAGGAACTGGGGTATCCCGGCATGAAGGTGCTCCAGTTCGCCTTCGAGGGCGACCCCGACAACCCGTATCTGCCCCACAACTACGCCCCCGACAGCGTGGTCTACACCGCGACCCACGACAACCAGACCACGATCGGCTGGTTCCACGCGCAGCCGGACGCCGTGCGCCAGGAGATCCAGCGCTACCTCGGCCGCGACGGCACCGACATCGCCTGGGACATGATCCGGCTGGCGCTGGCCTCGGTCGCCGACACCGCGATCCTGCCCTTGCAGGACATCATGCGCCTCGGCGACGAGGCGCGGATGAACACCCCCGGCCGCCCGGCCGGCAACTGGGGATGGCGGTACCTGCCCCACCAACTCCACGGCGGACTGGCGGCGGGACTGAACGAGCTAACCGTCGCCTACGGTCGGCGGGAACGCCCGTCGCAAGAGCGCGGGCACGACCCGTTCGACTACACGGCCGAGGGGACGGCGCACCCGTTGGCGTGACCTGAGCCGTCGCCCCCCTTGTCGCATCGTCGTCGAGGAGGGCAGACGTCTCTCTCCCAACGACAACAATGCGCGCTTTACCTCCACAATAGTTCGGGTGCTGGTCGCCACACCGGCACTCTGGGTGGCATAGTGCGCGCAGCGGTTGGAGGAGCGTGGCGTCGTTGGGGCGCCGAGGAGGGGGATAAACGGTGGCGAAGTCCGGCGCGTTCACGTTTGTGCTGCATAGCCACCTGCCGTACGCGCGGCAGGCGGGGATGTGGCCGCACGGCGAGGAATGGGTCCACGAGGCGATCGCGGAGACGTACCTGCCACTGCTGAACGCCTTGACGGACCTCGAAGCGGAGGGAGTCCCCTACCAACTGACGATCGGGGTGACGCCGATCCTCGGCGAGCAGTTGGCGGACCCCTTGATCGTCGACCACTTCGTCCACTACGCGGCGGAGCGAGCGGCCTGGGCGGCCGAGGACGTCGGCCGGTTCGACAAGACCGGGGACACCGTGATGCGGGACCTGGCCCGCTTCTACCACCATTGGTACGCCCGCGCCCTGACCAGTTTTCAGGACCGCTTCGGGCGCGACCTGATCGGCGCCTTCCGGGGCCTCCAAGACCGCGGCCGGATCGAAGTCGCGACCTGCGCCGCCACCCACGGCTATCTGCCGCTGCTGGCGCGGGATTCGTCGATCTACGGCCAGGTTAAGACCGGGGTCGGGGCCTACAAGCAACGCTACGGCCGCCCGCCAAAGGCGATCTGGCTCCCGGAGTGCGCCTACCGCGCGGCGGTGGTCGAACAGGAAGACGGCAGGGAGATCCGCCGGCCGGGTCTGGAATCGTTCCTGGCGGCGCAAGGGATCCGGGTCTTCTTCAGCGAGACGCACACCGTCGAAGGCGGGCGCCCGGTTGGCAAGGCGGCCGGGGAAGCGATCGGTCTCTACGGCGGGGTGCCGCGTCGCTACGCCGTCGCCTTGTCGCCGGAGGAGCAGAGCGAACCGGGAACCACCTTCCAACCGTACTGGGTCGGCGACGCGGTCGGCGAGGTGGCGGTGCTGGGCCGCAACAACCGGACCGGGCAGCAGGTCTGGTCCGGCACCTTCGGCTACCCCGGCGACGCCTGGTACCGGGAGTTCCACCGCAAGGACGGCGTCTCCGGGATGCAGTACTGGCGGATCGGCGGCCCCGGCGTCGACCTCGGCGACAAACCGCCCTACGACCCGGCCAAGGCGGCCGAGCGGGTCGCGGACCACGCCCGCCACTACGTCGCCCTGGTCGAGGAGGTGCTGACCGAATATCAGCAGCAGAACGGCCGCTTCGGCGTCATCTCCTCCGCCTACGACACCGAACTGTTCGGCCACTGGTGGTTCGAGGGCGTGGACTGGCTGAAGGCGGTCCTGCGCGGGCTCGCCGCCTCCGAATCGGTCGAGCTAACGACCGCCAGCCGGATCGTCGAGGAGCACGCCCCGGAGCGGGTGATGCAATTGCCCGAGTCCAGTTGGGGCGCCGGCGGCAGCCACTTCACCTGGCTCAACGTCGATACCCAATGGATGTGGCCGCCGATCCACGCCGCCGAGCGGCGGATGGAAGACCTGGTCGCCCGCCACCCCGACGCCGATGGCGAACTCCGAGACGTCCTGAACCAGGCGGCGCGCGAATTGCTGCTCCTCCAAAGCAGCGACTGGCCGTTCCTGGTCACCACCGGCCAGGCGAAGGAGTACGCCTCGCAGCGCTTCACCGAGCACCTGGAACGCTTCAACCAGCTCTGCGACTTCGTCGACACCGGGGTCCCGCTCGACATCGAGGCGAAGCGGGTCTATTCGTCCCTGGCGGAGCGGGACAACCCGTTCCCAGCGATCGACTACCGGGTCTTTGCGGCGCGGCAGGGGTCGGCGGCGGATACGGCGGCAGGGTAGACAACGGACCAACGTCCGTCGGCTGTTGGCCTCCTTTGGCGCCGCCCCTTAGCACCGGGAACGCATGCGGTCCCGATTACGCCGCGCAGAACCGACGGATGGCGCGCGACCGAGCGTCTCGCTCGCCGCGGCGATGGTTGGGTTGCGTCCCTAAACTGGTGGGCGCCGCCGGAAGGGACCAGAGCCCACGCACTCCGCGATCGACCTGCCCGACCAGGTTGCCCGCCGCGGCCGCCGTGCCGCGACGCGGTCACGTCCTGCGCCATTGCGCCACGTCGGGTCGCCACCGGCGCAGCGCCAGCCGGTAGACCATCACCATCGGCAGCGCGCCGACGAGCGCGTGGTCCAGCGCGTGCCACCTTCCCTTGACGTCCGCGCCTTGCTCGGCGCGTTCGCAGACGGTGGGCAGCGCGCCGACGCCCAGCTCACTCGGCAGGCACGGACTCGCCAGGTGCGGGACGATTTCGGTCCCGACCAGGAACAGCGCCGGCCCGCCGAACATGAGCAGCCGTCGACCCGCGGCCGCCCAGCGTCCCCGGAGGACGTCCCATGCGCCGACGACCAGGCTGGGCAGGCCGAGGACGATCGCGAGGCCGTAGCCGAGGAACGGGACGACAGTGGGCAGGTCACTGGCGCCGGGCAGTCCGCCGCCCCCGAAACACGGTGGATCCTCGCACTCGGCCACGGTGGGTTCGGGCTCCGCGGTCTCGGGATTCCAGGCGGTGGTGACCACGCCGCCAACCAGCGCGAGGGCAACCGAGGCAACCAGGATCGGCCAAGCCGCCCGCGCCGCCCGGTCCGCCGCCCGTTGCCAGCGCGCCGGGGTCGCGGGCGCGTCCGCGCCGGGCGCGTTCATGGGCCAGCGGGACCGCGGACGTCTCGGGTCGGCTCCTCCCCCCGGCCCGACCACAGTCCGTATCCCACCAGCGCCCAGCCCAGGCCGAACAGCGCGATGATCCCCACGCCGCCGCCCTCCGGCACAAGTTCGACGGCGTACACCAGCGGCCACAGCGGCAGGAGGAAGAGGCCGAGGAGGCCGAGGGCCAACAGGCCGACCGCCCAGCCCCGGGCCAGGCCGATCCGCCGGGTCGCGACGCCCGCCAGGAGCGTGGCGCCCCCCAGCGCCAGCGTCCCGAAGATCCGTGGAGCCGTGAACAGCGGGTCGAACCGGATGACCAGCCCGATGGCGCTGAGGACGGCGAGCGCCAGGGCGGCATACGCCAGGACGAGACCGGTCCGGCCGGCGCGATCGGCGGGCAGCCCAAACACCCGGAACACCCAGATCAGACCGAGGGCCGTTAGCAGCAGGGCCGCGCTGCCCGGCAGGCCGTAGACGCGGTAGAGCAGGATATCGGTGACGACCTCGTATCCCCGGTCGTCCCGGTAATCCGTGTCTTCCCCCCACGGCTGCAGCATCTCGAACACGCCGTACGGCACCCAGAGCAAACCACCCAGCGCCGTTATGAGCGCCATTCGACGGTTGAGGCGGGCGTTGAGTACTCCTCCGCGCGTGCTCCTCATTGCTATCCCGCTTCCTTTGGTCACCCGGTCACCACCCGACGGCCACGGAGCAGCATGCCATATAAGCCGCGGACCGCGAACCTTTTGGCGGGAATACGCGGACTGCGGACGAGATCACTGCCCGACAATCCTTTTCGGCACTTGGTGGGAATGGTGACGGGAAGGCGTCCTCCCGCGCCGTCCCAACCTATCCCCGCAACAGCGCCGCCAACGGAATGCCGAGCCAGTCCGGCCGGTGGTTTAGTTCGTACCCCAGTTCATAGACGGCCTTATCGAGTTCCCAAGCGGACAGGGCGGCGGCGAACCCCGCCGGATCTATGGGGAGGAACGCGGCGTCCGGACCGGTGGCGGCGCGATAGCCGTCCAGGAATGCCGTTCGCGTCTTCCGCTCCCAATCGGCGAGAAGAGGTTCGGCGCGGGCGGGATCGTCGGCGGAGAGGGCGGCGGTGCCGCGGGCGTAGGCGAAGGAGCGGAGCATCCCGGCGACGTCCTTGAGGGGGGAGGTTTTCTCGCGCCGCTCGGCGACGGGGCGGGCCGGTTCGCCCTCGAAGTCGAGGAGGACGAAGCCGCGGGTCGGGGTGACCAGGGTTTGACCGAGGTGGTAATCGCCGTGGACGCGGGTCTTGGCGACGCCGACGAGGGATGCGTAGCCCCGCGCTCGCTCTTGGAGCGCCGGCAGGCGCTCGCTCAATCGGTCGACGGCGGCGCGTTCGCGCTCCCCGACCGAGTCGCGGTGGCGGCGGAGTTCCAGGGCCATCCGCTCCAAGACGCCAAGGGTGGCCGCGGACCAGGCGGCGACGTCGGCGGCGGTGGCGGGTTCCGGGGCGAAGGCGGGGTCGGCGGTCTCGGCGGCGAGGGCGACGTGCAGTTCGCCGGTGCGCTCGCCCAGCACGCGGACGGCGGCGACCGAGCGCCGCGCGGCGCCCGCTTCCCCCCCGAGTAGGGCGTCGAGTTGGGCCAGGACGAACGCCCAGCCGTCGCCGATGGAAGGGACGAACGATTGGAGCATCGCGACCGAGGCGGAAGCGCCGTCGACGGCTCGATAGGTCAGGTCGCCCGCCAGGCGCGGGGTGTGGCGGAAGCCGGTCCCGGTGGCTAGATAGCGGCCGATCTCGATGTCCGGGTTGGTTTCGGATTGCAGTTTGCGGAAGATTTTCAGGATCAGGGCGTCGGCGTAGACGATCGAGGTGTTGCTTTGCTCGGCGCCTGAGACGCGGGTCGCGCCGATTTCGGCGATCGCCACGTAATCGGCGAAGGCGGGCGTCGTGCTCCAGTCGAAGGCGCCGCCGCGGAGGGTGGTCCAATCGGCGTCGGCGGCGGCGTGGCGGAGCAGCCAAGCGTGGCACCCCGGCAGGCGCAACGCGTCGTAGACGAAGCGACGGTTCGGGTCCGCGCCGAAGACGGCGATCGGGGCGTCGACCGACGGCGGGTAGGCGACGATGGCCAGCGGAACAAAGTAGCGGGCGACGCCGCCGTCGGTGAACGCGACATCGAGGATCGGTAGCGCGTACCAGTCCTCCCCGTCGGTGGCGACGGCGGCGTCGGCGACCGTGATCCGCTCGATCGCCCGCAGCTTATCGCCGAACCAGCGCTGGGCGGCTAGGAACGGCCCGAGCGCGGGCGCCAGCGCGGCGACGACGGCGGCGATGCCGTCCGCGTCGAGGGGGCCGACGAGGTCGAGCGGGATCGTCGCGGTCGGTTCGGTCATCCGTGGTCGACCGCCGGTTCGAGGCGGAACCAGTAGAAGGCGTGAGGGCCGAGGGTGAGGAAGTAGGGCAGGTCTCCGATGGTCGGGAAGCGGGTCTCGCCGATCAGCTCGACCGGCTGGCGGCCGTTGAACTCGCTCAGGTCCAGTTCGGCGTACTGGACGAAGCGGGAGAGGTTGACGATACAGAGCAGGGTCTCGGCCTCGTAGCGGCGCACGTAGACGAGGACCTTGAGGTTTTCGGGGTGGAGAAACTCCAGGCTGCCGCGGCCAAACGCCTTGTAGCGCTTGCGGACGGCGATCATCCGCTTGGTCCAGGAGAGGAAGCTGGTCGGGGTGCGCTGCTGGGCGTCGACGTTGACGGCCTGATATCCGTAGACCGGGTCCATGATGACGGGGGAGTAGAGGCGGGCCCAGTCGGCGCGGGAGAAGCCGGCGTTGCGGTCGTTGGACCACTGCATCGGGGTGCGGACGCCGTTGCGGTCGCCGAGGTAGATGTTGTCGCCCATCCCGATCTCGTCGCCGTAGTAGAGGACGGGGGTACCGGGCATCGAGAGCAGGAGCGAGTTCATCATCTCGATCTGGCGCCGGCCGTTGTCGAGCAGCGGCGCCAGGCGTCGGCGGATGCCGAGATTGATCCGCATCCGCGGATCCTTGGCGTACTCGTAGTACATGTAGTCGCGCTCGGAGTCCGTCACCATCTCCAGGGTCAACTCGTCGTGGTTGCGAAGGAAGATCGCCCACTGACAGTTGTGGGGGATCTCCGGGGTCTGCTGCATGATCTCGACGATCGGGGTCCGGGTCTCGCGCCGCATCGCCATGAACATCCGCGGCATCAGCGGGAAGTGGAACGCCATGTGGAACTCCGGCGCCTCTTCGGTGCCGAAGTATTGGACGACGTCCGACGGCCACTGGTTGGCCTCGGCGAGAAGGACGGTGCCGGGGAACTCTGTGTCGACCATGTGGCGCAAGGCGGCCAGGAAGCCGTGGGTCTCCGGCAGGTTCTCGCAGTTGGTGCCTTCGCGCTCGTAGAGGTAAGGCACGGCGTCGCAGCGGAACCCGTCCAATCCGAGGCGGAGCCAGAAGCGGGTGACGTCCATCATCTCCCGCCAAACGTCGGGGTTGTCGTAGTTGAGGTCGGGCTGGTGGGAGAAGAAGCGGTGCCAGAAGAGTTTCTTGGCGTGGAGGTCGTAGGACCAGTTGGAGACCTCGGTGTCGGTGAAGATGATCCGGGCGTCGCGGTACCGGTCGGCGTCGTCGCTCCAAACGTAGTAGTCGTGCTTCGGGGACGACGGGTCGTTGCGGGCCTCCTGGAACCAGGGATGCTGGTCGGAGGTGTGGTTCATCACCAGGTCGGCGACGACGCGCAGCCCCTTGGCGTGGGCGGCGTCCAGGAACTCCTTAAAATCGTCGATGGTGCCGAAGTCGGAGTGGATGTCGTAGAACCCGGCGATGTCGTAGCCGTCGTCGTTGAGCGGCGAGGGGTACATCGGCAGGAGCCAGATGCAGTCCACCCCGAGGTCGCGGATGTAGTCGAGTTTCTCGGTCATGCCGCGGAAATCGCCGATGCCGTCGCCGGAGGCGTCCATGAAGGACTTGACCGGGGCCTCGTAGATCACGGCGTCCTTGTACCAAAGCTCGTCGCGATTGAGCATGGGCGGCGGTTCCCCTTCGGAACGGGCTGAACAGCGGACCCCGGGCGGCGTCGCCCGGGGTGGGTTGGACGCGGTATTGTCGTTTGTTTCGGGGTGGGGTGTCAGTCGGAACCCCGAGCGGACCTCTCGATCGGAATGGATGAGGAGCACAGCAAAACCCTAGCGCCAGAACCGCCGGGAGGCGGTTCGTGGGTCCTGGGTAACGACACGAAGATTCTGCTTTGGCAGGCTAAAAACACGGCTCCGCATACTCCACCCGTGCCCGCTGCTCCAGCACAAACACATGCGCCGGATGCACCAGCGGGTCCAGCTTGACGTACTGCGTGCCGCCGCTCCACTGCCAGGTTTGGTCGGAGAGGAGGTCGGTGGCGCGGTACGGTTCGCCGGGCAGCAGGCCGAAGGCGTCGAGCGGGAAGTGGATCATCGTCTCGTGGGTGGCGAAGGGGTCGAGGTTGACCACGACCAGGACGTTGTCGGCGTGGTCGGGGGTGGATTTGCCGTAGACGAGGATACTGTCGTCGTCGGACCAGAAGAAGCGGAGGTTGTCGTACTCCTGAAGCGCGGGGTGGGCGCGGCGGATCGCGTTGATCGCGGTGATGTCGGCGACGATGTTGCCGGGGCGGTCCCAATCCCAGACCTTGTAGTCGTACTTCTCGGAGTTGAGGTACTCCTCCTTGCCGGGAACGGGGGTGTTCTCGCAGAGCTCGAACGGGGCGTAGACGCCGTAGACGGAGGAGAGGGTGGCGGCCAGGATCAGGCGCTGGCGGAAGGCGGGTCGGCCGCCCTCCTGAAGGGCGTAGGGGAGGATGTCCGGGGTGACCGGGAACAGGTTGCCGCGCATGTACTCGGCGACCTCGCTTTGGGTTAATTCGGTAAAGTACTCCTCCAGCTCGCGCTTGTGGTTGCGCCAGGTGAAGTAGGTGTAGCTCTGCGTGAACCCGGCCTTGGCCAGCGACTTCATCACCTTCGGCCGCGTAAACGCCTCGGAGAGGAAGACGACCTCGGGGTTGGTCCGCTGGACCTCGGCGATCAGCCACTCCCAGAAGACGGTCGGTTTGGTGTGCGGGTTGTCGACCCGGAAGTGGGTCACGCCGAGGTCGACCCAAACCATCACGACGCGCTTCAATTCTTCCCACAGGGCCCGCCAGTCCGGGGTGTTGAAGTTGACCGGGTAGATGTCCTCGTACTTCTTGGGCGGGTTCTCGGCGAACTTGATCGTGCCGTCGGGGCGTTTCGAGAACCACTCCGGGTGGTCCTGAACCCAGGGGTGGTCGGGGGCGCAGTTGATCGCGAAGTCGAGCGCGATCTCCAGGTCCTGGTCACGGGCGGCGGCGACCAGGGCCTTAAAATCGTCCAGGGTGCCGAGCGACGGCTCGAGCGCGTCGTGGCCGCCCTCGTCGCTGCCGATCGCGTAGGGCGATCCGGGGTCGTTTGGTCCGGCTTTGAGCGTGTTGTTTGGCCCCTTGCGGTTGACTTTGCCGATTGGGTGGATGGGAAGGAAGTAGAGGACATCGAACCCCATCGCCCTGATCCGCGGCAGGTGGGAGACGACGTCGGCGAAGGTGCCGCTTTGACCGGGAGCCGCTCCGGCTGAGCGGGGCATGATCTCGTACCAGGCGGCGTAGCGGGCGCGGACCCGGTCGACGATCACGGTCAGATCGCGGTCGTAGGTCGCGGCGCCGGCGCGGGAGCGGTGGCGGGCCATGAGGCGGGCGAGGGCGTCGTCGAGCATCAGGGCGACGGCGCCCGCTTGGTCGCTGGCGTCGGCGGTGTCGGCCAGGAAGCGGTCGAGCATGGCGCGGTCGGAACCGTCGGCGCGTCCGGCCGCCTCGTCGACGATGGCGCGGCCTTCGAGCAGCTCGCTGGCGACGTCTTGGCCGGCCGCGCTCTTCTTCGCTAGCTCATCGCGCCAGGTGGCGAAGGCGTCCGGAAACGCCTGGATCGTGTAGTGGTAGCGGGTGTTCTCGGTCAGCGAGATTTCGCCGGCCCAGCGGTCGTTGTCGACCAGCCGCATCTCGGCCTCGGACCACGCTTCCCGGTTCCAGGGGCGGTAGCGGACGACGGCGGCGATCTTGTCGTGGCCCTCGCGGACGATGTCGGCCGTCACCTCCAAGGTGTCGCCGACCTCGCGCTTGACGGGGTATCGGCCGCCGTCGAGTTCGGGCCGCACGCGCTCGATGACGACGCTGGAGGGCGGGGCGATCGCGGTCAGGGCAGGGGACAAAGGACTCCTCCCGGTGAACGTCGAGGTGCTTCCCGTCAGCCTGGGATCGGATCGTCCCTTCGGGTGTCGCAAGTGGAGGGCCAGGCAGAAGGGCCGAAAACGGGCCTCGGAACGGTGGAGGTGTTCCGGTGGTGGTGGCGAGATCGGACGGACACGCCGGCCCAGCCCGACAACCGGTCCGTGGCGATGTCGCGACCCGTCCCCATCCGGGTGCCGTTGCCCAACCTCGACGGTCGCGTCCAACGCCGGACATCGCCACGTCGTACCATCTCCCCATGGACGAAACGAAGGCGGCGCGACAATCCAAACGGCGGCGATGGCGCGCGGCGATCCTCGGCACGGCGGCCGTCATCCTCGCAGGCGTGCTCCTGCTCGCGACGCCGGTTGGAAATCGGCTGCTGCCGGACGACGAACTGGCGGTTGGCACCGCCGTGCCGGCCGACACGCTGGCCGCCCAGGAGGCGGCGTTCTACGAGTACGTGGCGCCGCGGTTGACCGCCTTGGCCGGGGAAACGGCGGAATTGGCCCGGATGGGTGCCGAGAAGGATCGCAACCTGTTCGCGTTCCAGTCCCGGGGCGAGGCGCTGACCGAGCTGCTGGACGAGGTCGATGCGTATTTGGTGGCGAACCCCAGCCCGGTACGCTTGGCGGCGTTCGAGGGCGAATACGTCCGCGGGTCGGGCTTGGCGCGGCGGGGGATGAACGAGGCGCGGGCCGGGTTCGTGCGCCTGGATTGGGATCGGGTGGCCCGGGCCACGGGCTTGTTCGACGACGGGGTGGTGGCGCTGCGGGCGGCGGCGGCGGCGCTGGCGGCGGCGGCCGGGGTGGCGGCGACGGCCTCGCCGTGATCTCCGGACCGGGGCCGAACTCAGCGATGGCGGCGTTCGTGCGCTATAGTGGCGGCGTCGGGGAGTGCGATCGGCGCACTTGGTGGCGGGCGAAATCCCGTCGCGTGGTCCAACGACCGTGTCCCCGGTTCCGGGGGAGGAACCTTGAATGCGCTACGACGTGACCTACCTGGTGGCCGGCGACGAGCGGGTCGACCGGGTGGAAGCGCCCGACGCGGCCGCCGCGGCGGCAACGGTGCAGGACGCCCACGGGCGGGCGGCCGAGGGGTTCGAGCTGATCCAGGTCCACCTCCTGGAAGAGCCGACCGGCGATGACGACGGATCCTCGGCCAACCAATCCTAGCGACCGTCGGCGGCGCGCCGGGGCCGTTGTGCCCAGGTGATCCGGAGCCACGGTGATCTCGATTCGAACCCTTCGCGACCGGGGTCGATCCCGCGCGGCAACACGCCGCGTTCCGGGGACGGAGCCGGATTCGAGGAGCGCGCCCACGCGTGAACGCCCAACTTACCGGTCGCCGGCCCAAGCTCTGGCCCGGCAAGCCGTACCCCCTTGGGGCGACCTGGGACGGCCAGGGGACGAATTTCGCCCTTTTCTCGGAGCACGCCACCGGCGTTCGGCTCTGCTTGTTCGATGACCCGGCCGGCGCCACCGAGAGCGCCGCGATCCGGTTGACCGAGTGCACCGCCCACGTCTGGCATGGTTATCTGCCGGGCGTGCGCCCCGGTAAGGTCTACGGTTACCGGGTCGAGGGGCCGTACGATCCCGCGTCGGGACACCGGTTCAACCCCAACAAGCTGCTCCTGGACCCGTACGCCCGTGCCATCGAGGGCGCGGTCGACTGGACCGCGCCGGTCTACGGGTATCGGATCGGCGATCCCAAAGGCGACCTCAGCGTTGATCCACGGCCGGACGCGGGCGCCGTGCCAAAGGGCGTCGTCGCCGATCCTTACTTCGACTGGGGCAACGACCGGCCGCCGGGCGTGCCCTGGCACAACTCGGTGATCTACGAAGTCCACGTCAAGGGATTTACTAACCGACACCCGGAGGTGCCGCCGGACCTGCGCGGCACCTACGCCGGGCTGGCCCACCCGGCGGCGATTTCCCACCTGTCGAAGCTGGGGGTAACGGCGGTCGAGCTGCTGCCGGTCCATGCCTTTCTCGACGACGGGTTCTTGGTCAAGAAGGGGCTGCACAACTACTGGGGCTACAACACGATCGGGTTCTTTGCGCCGGAGCGGCGGTACGCGGGGACCGGGGTGCCGGGGTCGCAGGTCGGCGAGTTCAAGGCGATGGTCAAGGCGCTGCACGCGGCCGGGATCGAGGTGATCCTGGACGTGGTCTACAACCACACCGCCGAAGGCAACCACCTGGGGCCGACGCTGTCGTTCCGCGGCATCGACAACCTGGCCTATTACCGCCTGGTGCCGGATCAGCGGCGCTACTACATGGACTTCACCGGCACCGGGAACACGATCAACGTCCGCCACCCCCAGGTCCTGCAACTGATCATGGACTCCCTGCGCTACTGGGTGCAGGAGATGCACGTCGACGGGTTCCGGTTCGACCTCGCGGCGGCGCTGGCGCGGGAGCTGTTCGACGTCGACCGGCTATCGGCCTTCTTCGACATCATCCACCAGGACCCGGTGCTGTCCCAGGTGAAGCTGATCGCCGAGCCGTGGGACATCGGCGAGGGCGGCTATCAGGTCGGGAATTTTCCGGTCCTGTGGACGGAGTGGAACGGCAAGTACCGGGATTCGGTGCGCTCGTTTTGGCGCGGCGACCAACGCTCGGTGGCCGAGATGGGCTACCGCCTGACCGGTTCGTCGGATCTCTACCAGAGCGACGGCCGCCGTCCTTACGCCAGCATCAACTTCGCCACCGCCCACGACGGGTTCACGCTCGAGGATTTGGTTTCCTACAACGAGAAGCACAACGAGGCCAACGGCGAGAACAACCGCGACGGCAGCGACGACAATTGCTCGTTCAACTACGGCGTCGAAGGGCCGACCGACGACCCGGCGATCCTGGCCGTGCGCGACCGCCAGAAACGCAATTTCCTCGCGACGCTGCTGCTCTCCCAGGGCGTGCCGATGCTCTGTGGCGGCGACGAGTTGGGACGCACCCAGCTCGGCAACAACAATGGCTACTGCCAAGACAACGAGATCAGCTGGTTCGACTGGGACCTGGAAGCGCGCGACCGGCGGCTGCTCGCCTTTACCCAGCGCCTGATCGCGCTGCGGGCCGAGCACCCGGTGCTGCGGCGGCGGACCTTTTTCCAGGGGCGCAAGATCCGCGGGTCGGACGTCAAAGACCTCACCTGGTACCGCCCGGACGGCGAGGAGATGACCGACGCCGAGTGGTTCGATTCCCGGGAACACGCGTTGGGGTTGCGCCTGGCCGGGGACGCGATCGACGAGCAGGACGAGCGCGGCAATCGGATCGCCGGCGATACGTTGCTGATCCTCCTCAACGCCGAGGAAGGCCCGGTTTCGTTCAAGCTGCCCCGCTTCGGCCAACGGACGGGGTCCGCCTGGGAAGTCCTGATCGACACCGCGCTCGACGGCGACGCTCCCCTCGGGCGGTGGGGTGACGGCGGCGGCTGCCTGGAACTGGCCGGGCGGAGCGTGGTGCTCTGCCGGAAGGCGACGAACGGGGCGCGGGAGGTGGCCGGGACCATCGTGGCCGGGAGCGCGCCATCCCCTTCACCAGATGGTCAAGCGGCCACCCCGGTCGTCACGACGACAGTGGCATCGTAAGGGATCTCGGCGCGGCATGCCGTGACGTGTTCCCGCGGGCCACAATTGGGGACCAGCACCGGCTCGGCTTCCGGTCGGCGGGTGCGCCCAGCAGCGCTCCGACGATGCCCTCGCGCCCGACCATCACCGCGGTCGGCCTTCGGCATGCGTGGGGCGACCAGGAACGGGTTCGGCGCTAATCGCGATGACGGATCGAGGCGTCGTCGGTGGCGATCAGCGTCAAGAGCTGGCGCAACCGTTCGGCCTGGAGCGGGCTGAGATCCGAGAAGAGGGTCGCCAGGCGCCGTTTGTACGCGCCGCCGACTTCGGCCAGGAGGGCGCGGCCTTCCGGCGTCAGGCGGGCAAGGACCATCCGGCGGTCTTCGGGGTGTGGAGAGCGGTCGGCCCACCCCTGGCGGGCCAGGATATCCACGTAGAGGGTCGCCGTGCGGCGGGCGACGGCGAGGCGGCGGGCCAACTCCGAGGGGGCGACGCCGCGGTCGCCGACGGCCTCGAGCTCCAGCAGCGCGCCGAAGGCGCCGGCCGTCAGATCGAGATCGGCGAGGGCGTCGCTGGCGGCGCGGTCGAGCGCGCCGGCGGTTTTAAGGAGTTGCATGAAGCTGGCGAAACGGGTGCCGTCCTCCGGATCGGCGATCGGCTCCTCCGCGGGCAGTGGCTCGGAGACGAGCCACTTCGGGTGGACCGACCGCGTGCGATCGGCAACGACCGGGACCGGTGCCGAGGCCGGCGCGGTCTGCAGGCTCTGGGCCATGGAAACAACCTCCGGTGGCGCAAAGTACGGGCGGCGGTCGCCGCGGCGTCGGGGCGCCACCAATGCCGGAATGGTGGGCAACAAGCGGGAGGATCGTCGGAGACCTTCCCACGGCACCAATAGTAGGCAAGCGCGCGCCATGCCGCGGACGGGAACGGTTGGTGAATCCGTGCCGGAGTTGTCGGGAGAACCGCAAGCGATGTGAGGGAAATCCCGACACGCGGCGGCGGCGATGGGCGAAGCGTCGTCGAGACCGGCGTGATCCTCAGCGTTCCCGCCGGGTCAGGTTATGTTGGGGCGTTTGGGCGGAGCGAATGAACCGCGTTGCGTCCTAGGCACTCCGTGCCGCGTCTGGCCTAGGCGTCCTCGCTCGTCAGCAACCCCGCCCGCAAGGCGTACCGGACCAGCTCGGCGCGGTTGGTCAGCCCCAGTTTCTGCATCGCGCGGTGGCGGTAGGTTTCGACGGTTTTGGGAGAGAGGGAAAGGCGTTCGCCGGCCTGGAGGGCGGTATGGCCCTCGGCGGTTAGGCGGACGACTTCGCGCTCGCGCTCCGAGAGGACTTCGCCCAGGTCCAGCTCGTCTCCGGTGTGGACGCGGCCGAGGTAGCCCCGGAGCAGGGTCTTGGTCGCGGCGGGGTCAAGGAAGACCTCGCCCCGGGCGACGGTGCGGATCGCGGTCAGGAGGTCGGTATGGGCGCTTGATTTGCGGACGTAGCCGGATCCGCCGGCTTCCAGCACCGGGAGGAGGTAGCGTTCCTCGGCGTGGACGGTCAGGACCAAAACCCGGGTTGGCAAACCGAGTGCGGTGATCTCGCGGATCGCTTCCAGGCCGCCGCCCGGCATCGAGAGATCGGCTACGGTCACGGTCGGGGTGTGCTGGCGGGTGAGGGCAATCGCGCTCGGTCCGTCGTCGGCTTCGCCGACCACGCGCATGTCGGGCTGCGCTTCGAGCAGGGCGCGCAAGCCGGCCCGGACGATGCCGTGGTCGTCGGCGAGGACGATCCGGATCGGGCCGGTGTTGGCAGGGGCAGCGAGCGATTCGGTCATTGGGCGGTTCCTGTGGCGGGGGCTGGGGCGTCGTCGAGCGGGATGAAGGCGTAGATCTCGGTCCCGTGGGGGCGCATCGGCCAGATGGTGAAGACGCCGCCGATCAACGAGACCCGCTCCTCCATCCCGAACAGGCCAAGCCCGAGGCCGCTCTGCTCGCGGACGCGGGGGACGGCGGGATCGAACCCGGCGCCGTCGTCGCGGACGGAGATCGTGACGTCGGCGGCGCCGCGGTCGAGGTCGAGCCAGGCGTGGCGGGCGTTGGCGTGCTTGGCGACGTTGGTCAGGGCTTCTTGGGCGACCCGGTAGAGGACCAGCTCCACCTCGGCCGGGAGGCGCCCCCGGGGGCCACGGGCTTGGTAATCGACCGGGATCCCGAGCTGCTCGGAGAAGCGCTGGGCGAGGTCGCCGAGGGCGGCCAGCAATCCGAGATCGTCCAGCGCCGGCGGGCGCAACTCCAAGGCCAGGCGGCGCACGCCTTCCAGGGCTTCGACCGTCATCTCTTCCAGCGCGGTGGCGGTGGCGCGCAGTTCCGGGGTCGGCGAATCCTTGAGCGCGGTCAGGCGGAGGAGCTGGGCGAAGAGGACCTGGGCGGTGTCGTCGTGCAGTTCGCGGGCGATCCGTTTGCGTTCTTCTTCCTGGGCCCGGATGACCTGAGAGGCAAGCGAGCGCAACTCTTCGCGGTCGCGCCCCAGCTCGTCCAGAAAGGCGTTGAAGGTCTCGGCAAGGCGGGCGATCTGGGGATCGGGGAGGGGGGTTGGCTCGGCGCGCACGCTCAGGTCGCCCCGGCGGACGGCGGCCGCGGCGCGTTCCAGATTGGTCAGGGGACGGAAGGCGGCCCGCAGGACGGCCAGATTGACCAAGACGCTGAGGACGACCCCGGCCAGGGCGAAGGCGAGCGCGAGCGGGACGTGGTTCTGGCCGGGGTTGCGACGGACGGTGAGAATGGTGATCCAGGTGCCGAAGGCGGCGCCGCCAACCACGATCGCGACGTTGGCGACCAGCACCTTGTAGAGGAGCGGGAGGCGCAGCAGGCCGCCGCCGTCGCGCACGGGGTTGTCCGGGAGCGCCGGGCCGCGCTGCGCGGAGGGACCGAGGACCGGGCGCGCCGGTCTCGGGCTCTGGTCGAGGGTGCCGGTGGTGGCCGTGGTGGATCCCATGGTGGTCCCGGGGGAACGGGGGAGACGTCCCACCTGGGACGCCGGATACGGCGGCATTGTGCCCGATGGAGAAGGGTCACGACGAATCGGGTCCGGCGCCTCACGACGCCGCCAGGACCCGTTCCACCGTTTGGGAGGCGGATTCGGCGTCGGTGCCGAGGAAGACGCCGTTGACCCGCTCGCCGAGCGAGGGATCGGCAATGAACGCGGCGCCGCCGAAGCCGATCATCGGGGTGGGGTGTTCGCCCTGCCGTGGCAGGAGCCGGGCAAGTTCGTGGGAGGCGTGAATCAACTGCTCGGCGGCGGGCGGGGTGGCCGCGGAGAGCAGGACCAGCGGCGCCCGGACCCGGGCCACCGCCTGAGCGAGATCGCGCAGCGGCAGATTCGGCCCGAGGTAGACGATGGCGAAGCCGCGCCGGGACAGGAACAAGCAGGTCAGCAGCAATCCGACCTCGTGCAGTTCGCCTTCTAAACAGGCGGCCACGAGCGGGCCGCGCCCGGTGTCCGGCCGGGACAGGTTGAACAACGCGCCGACTTTGCGGATCACGAACCCGGAGGCGAAATGCTCGACGCTGACGCCGACCTCACCCCGCGCCCACCGCTCGCCGATTTCGACCAGGACCGGTTGCATCAGGTTCAGACAGACTTCCTCGAGCGGCAGCAACGCCAACGCTTCCTCGACCGCCCGATCGGCGACCGCGGCGTCGAAGGCGACCAGCGCGTCGACCATGACGTCGCGCAGATGCGCCATCCGCTGCCGCAGGGCGTCGGGGTACGCGCCGTTGGGGGACACGACGGGGCGCGCCACGGCGGTGGCGACGGTGGCGCCGGTGACGTGTGGTTCGAGGGTCCGCAGGTGAGCGATCGCCTGGCCAATCGTCATCCCGGCCTGGGTTTGGTCGCGTAGCCAGGCGATGGCGGCGATGTCGCGCTCGGAGTAGCGGCGTTGGTTGCCGTCCGTCCGGGCAGGGGCGGGGAACCCATGGCGGCGCTCCCAGGAGCGGAACGTGTCGGCGGGAACGCCCGTCTGCCGGACGACCGCCCGGGTGTTATATACTGGTTCGGACCGTAACCGTTCGAACAAGCCCACGGACCGAACCCTCCCTTAACCATTATCGGGCGGTGTCCCGCTGGCCTCAATGCTTTGTACAACATGGGCCCACCGATCGACTGTGTTTGCGCGACAACGGGAACGGGTGATCGACTGGGCGATCGTCTGCCATGCCCTCCAATTTCGCCGCTTCGTTGGCGCGCCCTCCCGCTCGCGGTGTCGTTGTTGGTGACCGTTGCGGGCTGCGCCGACGATGACACCGACCGTCGCTTCGCCAACGATCCGGTGCCGACCGCCGCGCTTGCGACCCAGGGCGGCGCGACCGGGCGGACCGCCGTCGCGCCGCCCTCGGTGACCAAGATCGGCGTCGCGCTTCCTCGGGTCTCTCCGGTGGCAACACCGGCGGCGATTCCGGCGCCGGGGCGAATCTACGTCCGCTCGGGCGCCGCCGTCTGGGCCGTTTCCGGCGACGGGTCCGGGGCCAACCCGGTCTACGCGGGCGAGTGGGGAGTACCCCGGATCGTCGCTGCGTCCCTGGACGGGGAACGGGTGGCGGTGCTGCTGACGGCAAGGTCCGGCGAGACGGAGACGAGCGACCTCATCGTCCTCGATGCGTCGGGGCGCGTGATCCGGCGATGGGACGGGGTGGAAGGGCTCCTGGACGCCGCGGAGGGCGCGCGGCCGGAGGCGCGCTCCTTGGCCTGGAACCGGGGGGGGACGCGGCTGTTGGCTGCGTTCGGTGGCGGCGGCTTGTTGGTGCTGCCGCTGGAGGGAGACCCGTCGCCGTTGGTCCCGGGCGCCGTCGCACCGGACCCGAGTGACGCGGCCTGGTCGCCGGCCGGAAACGCGATCGCCTACGTCGACGGCGCGAGCAGCGGCGACGGCGTCCTCTACGTCGCCTCGGTCGAGGGCGTGGCACCGGATCCGGTCGCCATCGCCCCCTTGAACGGCGGGGGCGCGGTCGAGCGCGCCGGTTGGCTGCCGGCCGGGAGCGGAATCCTGATCGCCCAGCGCGGCCCGGGCGGCGGTCCTGGCGGCGGGGTGGACCTGTTCCGCGTCTCGGCCGGCGGCGGCGGTCGGCAGTTGGTCGCCAGTGCCGGCGTGGCCGGACCCGTGGCGCGGGTGAGCCGGTTCGCGCCGTCTCCGGACGGATTAAGCGTGGCCTACGCGGTGGAACTGCCAGGCGAGAACGGGGGGGTCTTCCACAGCCTTCGCCTGGCCTCGCTCGGACCCGGCGGCGAAACCGGCACCCCCCTTCCGCTCCCGCCGGGGACGATCCCGACCGGGTTCTGGTGGTCCTCGGCCGGGCTGATCGTGCAAACCGAAGGCGGCGCGCTGGTCCGGTTCGACGGGACGGGTCAGGCCACGCAACTGCCCGCCTTGCCGGCGCTGCCCGCGACGCCGGTGGCGAGTCCGATGGGGTCCCCGGTTGGAACGCCGGTCGCCAGTCCAGTAGGGTCGCCGGGCGCCGGTTCGCCGGCAGCGGAAGGCGGAACGCCGTCTCCGGAGCCGGTCGTTCCTTCGAACTAACGGGTCGTTCGGCAACCGTTCGGCGCCGCATCGGCGCCCAAACCGGCCAACCGACGATTCCCGCGCCGCGGCGCGGCGATGCTATCCGGCGATCACGTCGGCGTCGAAGATGTTTTTCGCCGCCTGCAGTCGCCGGTCGTCGTCTTCGAGGGAGCGTCCCGGCGGCGGACCGGACGTCGCGACGGCCGGTTCGGGCGGGTGGTGGCCGTTGGCTTGGCTCGTTGACGGCGAAGGGGAGGCCGTAACGGGGCCGGACGCGTAGGTCGGGGCGGGCGGCTCGGCAACGGCGGGAGACGGACGAGGCGCGGCTGGCGGCGCGACGTCGGTGCGCAGGACGCAGGTGACGCGCACGGGGACGCCGGCGAGGCGACCGATGGTGTCTTCGACCACGGTCCGGACCTCGTCGGCGTTGAGCCGGTTGCGGTGGAACTCGTAGGCGGCGACCAGCGTCACCTGGCCGTTCTGGACGGCGAAGGGATCGATCGAGCTGAGCAGCGCTTCGATCCGGCGGTTGACGGCTTTGACGTCCTGGCGGATTCGCGGCCAGAGATCGACCAGGCGCTCCAGATCGAAATCACCGGACGGAGCGGGCGCGGTGGGCGGGTTCGTGGCGGTCGGCGGTGGCGCCGGGTCCGACGGCGGCGTGGTGCTGGCCGGGGGCGGCGCGGGCGCCGGTGGCGGCATCGTGGGAGCCGAGGTGGTGCCCCGCACGCGATCGCGCAGCGACGGGGTTGGCGGGCGTTCGGCCGCGGGGGTGGGCGCGGGA
>CADCWE010000187.1 GCA_902806325.1 uncultured Thermomicrobiales bacterium
GCCGCCGGGCGCGGGAGGGACGCCGGTGGCGACCGCGGGTCCGGCGACGCCGCCGCCTAGTCCGACGCCGGACGGCGCGATCCTGACGGCGGATCTGGGCGCGGTGGCGCGGGCGCTGGCGGCCTGCTTGTCCGAGGGCGACGCGGAGACGACCCCGCGCCTGGCGACCGACGCCTACCTGGGCGTCCTGGCCGGGGAGGAGGGGTCGCTCACGGCGGCTGACTACGAAATCCTGGCGCCGGCGCTGCCGGTGGTCCCGGTGGAGATCCGGGCGGTCGACGCGGCCGAGGCCAGCGGGCGGCTCCAGGCCACGGCCGAGGTGGAGTACACGGTCGGGAACCAGCTCGTGCGGGGCCGGTGGTCGTTCGCGCGCGAGGTCGCCGGCGACGGCACCGGCGACGCGCTGACGCCGTGGCGGGTCGACGCAGAGGAGCCGCTGGCGGTCGCCCCCCCGGACGGCGCGGCGGCGGTCCGGGTCGGCCTCGAAGAGTACGCGATCGGCGCCGAGCCGGAATCGGTGGCCGGGCCGAACGTGGTCCTGAACGCGGTCAACGACGGCGAAGAGGCGCACGAGGTCCTGGTCTTTCGCCTCGACGACGGCGCGACCACCGACGACCTGCTGCGCCAAACCGGCCCGGCGCTGCCGGCCGGGATCACCTTCGCCGGCCAGACCACGGTCGGCTCCGGCGACGAGGCGGCACTGATCCTGGTCGACCTGGCCCCGGGCGATTACGCCCTGGTCTGCCTGCTGCCGGACGCCAACGGGACGCCGCACCTGGCCTTCGGGATGGAAGCGGCGCTGACGGTCGAGGAGTAGGGGGCGGAGAGGACCGAGGTCTGAGACGACGCGGTCGTCGCACCCGAGGCGGTCGGTTCGCGGCACGGCCGGAAGATGGCATCCCGTCTCGGTCCTCGGTCCTCGGCCCTCTCCCCGTCCGTCACCCGACGACCAGCGCCACCGCGAACCCGTCGTACCCCTTGGCGCCGACGGT
The DNA here is from genome assembly GCA_902806325.1 of uncultured Thermomicrobiales bacterium. Taxonomy (GTDB): domain Bacteria; phylum Chloroflexota; class Chloroflexia; order Thermomicrobiales; family UBA6265; genus CADCWE01. The sequence continues at coordinate 993 of CADCWE010000187.1, forward strand.
CTGGAGGGCGGTGGCGACGACGCGGGGTTCGGCGGCGATCAGCTCCATCAGGCGGCGGACGCCGAGGACGCCGGCGTCCCGGCTGGCGGGGTCGGCGACGGCGCCGCCGCGGACCACGTTGTCGACCACGATCGCGGTGCCGGGGCGGGAAAGCTCCAGCGCCCAATGAACGTAGCCGGGGTTGTTCGGTTTGTCGGCGTCGATGAAGACGAGGTCGAACGGACCCTGCCCTTCGGCGGCGAGCCGCGGCAGCGTCTCCAGCGCCGGGCCGACGCGGACCTCGACCCGGTCGGCCAGACCGGCGCGGGCGAGGTTGGCGCGGGCGACCGCGGCGTGGGCGGGGTCGGCTTCGAGGGTGACCAGGCGGCCGTCCTCGGGCAGCGCCCGGCCTAGCCAGATCGCGCTGTAGCCGCCAAGGGTGCCGACCTCCAGGATCCGCCGCGCCCCGACCATCCGCGCCAGCAGGTGGAGCAGCCTCCCCTGGGTCGGGGCGACGTTGATCGGCGGCAGCCCGGCCGCGTCGCTGTCCGCCAGCGCGGCATCGAGCACCGGATCGGGCGGGATCAACGCCTCCGCGAAGTAGCGGTCCACCGCCGCCCATCGGTCCGCGTCCATCGTCGGGTCCTCCTTGCTCGTTCCTGGCCGAGACGCGCCCGGATCGCTCCCGCCCCGGGCCGCCGTTCCCCAAGGATACCGGCGGGGCCGTGCCACCCGCCGTCGCTCCGGCGCGTTGACGGAACCGGGACCGCCCCCTAGAGTTGGCCCAACGAACCGAACGGGAGGACCCGCGATGACCGCCACGAAAACGAGCGCCCCAACCAAAGCGGCCAAACCCACGACCGCGACCGCGACCGCGTCTCCAGAGGGTTGGCCGGAGCGACGCAAGATGCGGCTTCACCTCAATGACGACGGAATCGCGATGCTTGCGGAAACGCTGCGCGCGGCGCTGGACCTTGCGCCGGGGGATGAGGTCGAACTCACCACCGGCAACGGGCAAGCAACGCTCCGCAAAGTGCCACCCCCCGCGACCCCGGAAGAAGCCACCGCGGCCGTCGCCGCGCTCAGAGGCCTGTTGCGGGACTACTTCAAAGACTGGGGCGACATCAACCAATTCATCGAGGAGGAGCGACACGGTTGGGTGGATCGACAAGAACGTCAGGAAGCGGCCCTCAACCCACCCCAGGAGCGGTCCGAGCCATCCAAAAGATAATTGGCTCGGCCGCGACAGCGGCGCGCCCGATTTGTCTCGACAGCGCCGCCTTGATCGCGGTCTTCGCCGACGAGGACCCGCAGGCGACGTTGGTGAGATGGGTCCTGACCGCGAATGTTGATGTCGTCATTTCGACGATCACGCTTGCGGAAGCCACGACCCGGCCGGCGATACAGGGCGATTGGCGGCAGATCCAGGTCATCCAAACCCAACTGGCGACGGTGCCTCGGTTCACGATCGAGACCGTCGACCGACTCCACGCGATCGAAACGGCGCTGGTGCGCGCCCAGACAAGGCTGAAGCTGCCCGACGCGGTCGTCGTCGCCACAGCCCGGTTGAGCGGCGCGGTGGCCCTGATCGGCAACGACCGCCAGTGGCGCCACAAGCCCCTCGGCGTTCCCTACCACCACCTGGACAATCTGCTCGCGCTGCCCTAATCCTCTGCCCGAACCGCGACTTCCCAGGCGTCGCGCACGCCTATGTCGGCGGATAAAAAGCCGGGTTGAACCGCCGGGCGCAGAACCCCGTCGCCCGCGCCAGGTCGAGGTCGTGGACCAGCAACCGCTCCTCGCCGTACGGGACGTGGGCCAGGCAGTCACCGTCCGGGCCGATTAGGCTGGTCGCGGAGTCCTGGTGGCGCAGCGCGTAATTGACGCTGGCAAAGTAGACGGTGTTCTCGACGCCGCGCATCACCATCGCCTTCTCGTAGTAGGGCGAATCCGGATCGCCCCATCGCGCGAGGGTCGGGCCGGCGCCGTCGCTGCCCGTCATCTGCGGGTGAAAGACCACTTGGGCGCCGCGGGCGGCCGACCAGCGGACGGCCTCGGGGTAGCGCCAACCCTCGTGGCAAATCGTGATGCCGAACGGGACGCCGTCGATGTCGAACAACCGCCGCCGCCCGTCGGGCACGTAAAACGGCGCTTCCTCGACCGGGATCTGGTTCTTCGCCTGGTAGCCCTCGACCGCGCCGTCGCGCCCGATCACGAACGCCGCGTTGTGCAAACCTTGCCCGTCGTCGGACTCCCACTCCATGCCGACGACGACCGCCACGCCGTGCCGCCGGGCCTCGGCGCGGATCTCGTCCAGCGCCGCCCGCTGGCGCCGTTGGTCGGGGGGCGGAACCGGAAAGTCGAACCCGCGCAACCCGGGGATGTAGGCCTCCGGGAAACAGACGATCGCTACCCGGTGCGCGGCGGCGTCCTCCAGGACGCGATCGATGGTGCGGAGCCGCTCCTCGACCGATGACGCGTTCCGCACGGCCGCCAACCCGATGCGGAGGATCCCCTTCGCGTTGGTGGGTTCCATTGACCTCCGCGCCTCCCGTTCCGGGGTTTCGCTCCCACGCGCGATGCCCGATCGCGCATTCTCGCACGCGGG
>CADCWE010000188.1 GCA_902806325.1 uncultured Thermomicrobiales bacterium
CCCGCAAGCCGTACCCGACCGACGTGGCCGACGAGGAGTGGGCGTTCGTCGCCCCGTACCTGACGCTGATGGACGAGGGGGCGCCGCAACGCCGCTACCCGTTGCGCGAGGTCTCCAACGCCCTGCGCTGGGTCGTGCGCACCGGCGCCCAGTGGCGGATGCTGCCGACCAACTTCCCGCCCTGGCCGGCGGTCTACCAGCAGGCCCGGCGCTGGATCGCCGCCGGCTGCTTCGAGCAGATGGTCCACGACCTGCGCGCCTTCTTGCGGTGGGCCGAGGGGCGCGCCGACGACCCCTCGGCGGTCATCTTTGACGCGCGCACCGTGCAGAGCACGCCCGAGAGCGGCGCGGGCGCCGGGTACGACGGCCACAAGCGCCGCAAGGGGCGCAAGACGCACGCCGCCATCGACACGCTCGGCCACCTGCTCGCCCTGCGCGTCACCCCCGCCAGCGCCCAGGAGCGCGACCAGGTGGCGGTCTTGGCCGCGGCGGTGCAGGAGGTCACCGGCGACACGGTCGAGGTGGCGTTCGTGGACCAGGGGTACTCGGGCGAAGCGACCGCCGGGGACGCGGCGGCGCACGGCATCCGGCTGCAGGTCATCAAGCTGCCGGAGGCCAAGAAGGGCTTCGTGCTGCTGCCGCGGCGGTGGGTGGTCGAGCGGTCGTTCGCCTGGGCGGCGCGGTTCCGCCGCCTGGCCCGCGACGACGAGCGCCTGCCGGAAACGGTCGCGGGGCTGCACTTCGTCGCCTTCGCCTGCCTGATGCTCCATCGGTTACTCACCGTCGCCGCCCAGAGTCCATAACAGGCTCTAGGAGGCCGGTCCCCCGGAGGGCAGAGGGAGAACCCCTACGCCCTCCGGGGTAAGAACACCATCGTGACACCACGCCGGCGACCGACGCGCTCAAACGACTCAGGAGCACAAAACCGTCTGAATCGGGGGATTCCGGGATCAGGGGGGCAAACGCCACAGCAGCCAAATGCTGCGGCCTGGGGGGCAACAGCGCGGGAGGGGCTTGCCGGCGGGACTATGCTAAGGGCCGTTTCTGGCTCTTCTCGGCGCGACAATACCTAGTGTCCGCACTCCTGCGTGCCGCAGGGCAATGCTGTCGTCGCGAGGGAATCCCGGCTGCGCCCCGCGTCAACGCCCCTTTGCCGGTCCTGCGGTCCGTGGTTCGTCCCCGTCACGCCGGCCCGACCGTGACGCGGGTCGTTAGGTCCGCCATCGGGATCCGCGAGCCCCATTGGGTGACGGCCCAGGGTCGGCCGTCGGCGCCGTCGACCACCCAGACGCCGTGGACCCAATCGCCGGCGGCGACGGCGGCGCGGGTGGGTTCGGCGGCGGGGTCGGCGTCGGCGCGGGGGGTGGTCGGGGTGGCCACTTGGTAGCGGCGCTGAACGGCCCAGAAGGTGCGCCCGCCGAGGACGTGGTCCTCGCCGTCCATCGCCGGCACCGGCGCCGGCTTGGCGAAGACCGTCGCCGAGTCGGCCCCCGCGAGGCGCTCGGCGACCCCGTCGACGAACGCCGGCCAGGCCCCGTCGTGCCGCAGCAGGGCCGGGCAGTTCTTGCCCGACCATCGGTTGTGCTGCACCAGGCGGTCGATCCCCAGGCCCAGCGCGGTCAGCACCGCCGCCGCCAACTCCTGGGCGTTGGCCCGCGCCCGCGCCTGGTCGGCGTCGGCGTTGACGCACAGCTCGCAGGCGACCGCGGTCATGTTGCCCGGCCCGCCTTCGTCGCCGGCGTGCCACGCCACCTCGTTCACCGGCAGCATCTGGACCGCCTTGGTGTCGTCGACGGTCAGGTGGTAGGACAGCTGCTGGGATACCCCGGCGTCGTTCGGCGCCCCGTTCGCCAGGTAGCGGGCGTGGGCGTCGGCGCCCATGCCGGTGTTCATGTTCCCGGTCTCGTGCTGGGTGTAGAAGGTCGGGTTCATCGCCAAGCCGGGCCGCTGGTTGGGTTGGGTCGTGGGCAGCATGAGGTACTCGAAGGGGAAGCTCAACCTGATCGGACGGACGGCGCCGACGAGTTCGTGGTCCGCCATCGGGTCCTCCTTCGGTGGGGGTGTTCCCCGCGACCGCGCGTCGCCCGCGTCGGACATCGTCGTGTCCGAGGTGTTCCCACGGTACACCCGCCGTCAAGAGTCCGGACAGCCGACGACGATCCCGCGACGCCATGCCACCTCGGGCACCGCGACTCCACGGCCCTCTCGGATGAGACGGCGTGTGGAACAGTTTCGGTGGTCTCGGAAACGCCCGTTTTTTAGACGTTGGGATTCTGGGTGGTGGCCCGGTTGGCCGCCCCTACGCCCGCCCGACCGCGATGTTGACGGCGAGCGGGAACGCGATCCCGTCGCCCCAGGCGAACGCCGCTAGGTCGGCCCCGGCCTCCGCCTCGACCTCCCGCGCCAGATCGGCGAGCCCGGCCGCGTCGAGGCTGCCCAGCTCCGGCAGGAGCTGGGTCATGGAGGCGAGCGCCCGCCGAACGAACTCCGCCCGCGACGGGAAGACCACCGTCAAGTCCCGCGGAACCACCCGCACGTCGGCGAACCCGGCACCGTCCACCAGGGACCGCAGCCCGTCGGGGTCGCCCATGGCGAAGATCGCGGCCAGCGCCCCGACCCCCAGCCGGCGGCGCACCGCCTCGTTGAGGGCGGCGTGCATCGGGTGGCGCTCCAGCCCCTGCCAGAGCGCGAACAGCGCCCGCCCGCCCGGGGCCAGCACCCGCCGGGCCTCGGCCAGCGCCGCCGGCTTGTCCGGGAAGTACTGCAGCCCCTGCTGGCAGAGCACGACGTCGACGGCGGCGTCCGGCAGCGGCAGCGCCGCGGCGTCGGCTTCCAGCCATTCGATCGCCGCCCCGGCCGGCGCGGGCAGCGCCCGGCCCACGGCCAGCATCGCCGGGTTGACGTCGCTGGCGACGATGCGCCCGGTCGAGCCGGCGAACGGTGCGGCCTCGCGGGCGACGATGCCGGTGCCAGCGGCGAGGTCGAGCACGCGCTCCCCGGGGCGCAGCGCGGCCTCGGCGAGCAGGACGGCCGCCCACGGTCGGAACTGCCAGCGCACCAGGAAATCCTCGTAGACCTCGGCCGGACTCGGCCCCGGCACCGGTTGCCTCACGCGCGGACCCTCCTCGTGATCGTCGCCCGCGGAGCTGCTGCGGAATGAGCGCAACAGCATAAGGTCGCTGGCGACGGTTGGCAACGGGTCGCGCGAATGGGCCGCCCGCCCGCCGGGGCAACACCGATTTCGAGACGATCGGATTAGGGCATCCCTGCGTCCGCTACGGGGCGCGGTCAGGAGTGGAGTACGCCATTGAGACCGCCACCGCCCGCAACCGGACCACGGTGTCGAATGGCGCCCCCTGTTGCCCCAGGAGCAGCGCCCCAGCGGTGGCCCGGCCAGAACCGGGTTCGGGGGGCACGCTCGCCCACGGGGCGCTCGGCGCACACGGGGCACCGGCGTCGGGGCTGCCTGATCGGGTGGTCGGCGCTTCTCGTCCGCTACTGGCAACAACGAGCATTGTCCGCGCGATCGGACCGCGCCCGGTATCCGTTCTCGCCTGG